>DATDMG010000310.1:0-13985 GCA_036518955.1 Kineosporiaceae bacterium
CGGCGATCGCCGACACCGTCTCGACCGTCAGGACGTCGGCGGCCCAGCTCCACCGCGCCACCAGCCGTCGGCCGTGGCTGCCCTGCTGGACGGCGCAGTGCACAGCCAGCACATGGGGCAGCGGCCACCACGGATCGGCACCGCCCAGCCCGTGCTCGGGCAGGACCCGCCAGCCGTCGATCACCGCGGTGTCCACCGTGCCGATGTAGTTGAAGCCGATCGCCGGGCGCCCCAGCCCCCGCAGCGGCTCGGCCGTCGCCGGGTTGAGGTACTTCAGCAGCCCGAATCCGACCCCACGGTCGGGCACCTCCCGCAGCCCGGTGCCCACCCGCGCGAGCACCTCGCCGACGTCCGGTCCACCGTGCCACAGCGACTCCCACGCCACCGGGCCGCCGCTGAGGTGCACCGGGAACAGCGACGTGAACCAGCCGAGCGTGCGGCTCAGGTCCAGGCCGTCGACCGGGTGCCGCCCGTGCCCCTCGACCTCCACCGCGACCACGGCCCGCGCGGGGTCGTCGGCCCGGTCGGCGACCGCCATCCACAGCGCGGACAGCAGGACGTCCTGCAGGTCGGCCGGGACGTCGCGCGGCAGCCGCCCGGGCAGCTGCCACAGTTGCTCGGTCAGCTGCTCGGACAGGACGCGCTCCATCGTCCGCTCGTTGGCCACGACGTCGCGCCAGGGGTCCAGGGGGCGCGAGCCGAGCTGCACCGGCGTCCGGCCGCCCTGCGCCAGCCACCAGTCGGCCTCCCGAACCCGCTCGGGGCGCAGCGCCTCGGCCTGCATCGCCTGGGCCCAGCGAGCGAAGGAGGTGGGAACCGGGGCCAGCGTGGCCGTCGTCCCGGCCCGGGCTGCCTGGCAGGCGGCCACCAGGTCCGGCACGAGGACCTGCCAGGACACGGCGTCCACGGCCAGGTGGTGCACCAGCAGGACGAGCCGCGCCTGGCCGCCCGGCACCCGGCACAGCACGGCCTCGACGATCCGCCCCCGGCACGGGTCGAGCCGGCCCGCGGCGGCCTCCCACACCGTGCTGAGGTCGACCGACCGGCCGGTCAGCTCGACCTGGCGGACGACGTCGGCGGCGTTCACCGTGCCGGCCGGGCGGACGGTGGTCGACCACCGACCCGTCGCGTTGATGCTCAGACGGCACCGCAACATGTCGTGGTGGTCCAGCACCGTCTGCAGGCCCTGCCGGATCACCTCGAGGTCGACCCCGTCCGGCACCTCCAGGACCACGGCCTGATGGAAGCCTCGGGCCTCGCCGCACTCGTGCAGCCAGGTCACGATCGGGGTCTGCGGAACCGGTCCCTCGTGCCCGTCGTGGACGGCGACGACCTCAGCCTCCAGCGGGCGGGCCAGCGCGGCCAGCGCGGCCAGGGTGGGGGCGGCGAACACGTCCGTGTGGTCCAGTTCGAACCCGGCCGCGCGCATCCTGCTGATCACCTGGATCGAGCGGATGCTGTCCCCGCCCAGTTCGACGAAGCCGGCCTCGAGTGCGACGTCCGGCAGGCCCAGGACCAGCGCGACGATCTCGCGGAGGGCATGCTCGGCCGGCGTCCCGGTCGGCCGTCCTGCCACCGCCGGCCGTCCTGCCACCGAAGGCTCCCCCACCTCCGGCGCCGGCAGGGCGGCGCGGTCGATCTTGCCGTTGGTGGTGAGCGGGATCCGGTCCACCGGGACGATCGCGCTCGGCACCATGTAGGCGGGCAGGATCCCCTCCAGGTGTGCCCGCAACTGCGCGACGTCCGGCCGCGCCCCGGGGGCCGGGACGACGTAGCCGACCAACCGCGCCGAGCCGTTCGAGTCCGGCCATGTGGTCACCGCCGAGGTGAGCACCTCAGGATGCCGGGTGAGGGCGGCCTGCACCTCGCCCGGCTCGATCCGGACCCCCCGGATCTTCACCTGGTCGTCCGCCCGGCCGGCGAACCGCAGCGAGCCGTCCACGGCCCAGCTCACCAGATCACCCGTGCGGTACATCCGCTCCCCCGGGCCACCGAACGGGTCGGCGACGAACCGCTCCGCCGTCGTCCCGGGTCGCCCGAGGTATCCCCGGGCCAGCCCGCCGCCGGCGAGGTAGAGCTCCCCGGCCACCCCGGGCGGGACCGGTCGGAGCCGGGAGTCCAGCACGTACGTCCGCCGCCCGGCGAGCGGCCGGCCGATCGGTGGTGACCCCTTGCCCGGCCGCAGCCGGTCGCTCATCGTGGAGCAGATCGCGACCTCGGTCGGCCCGTAGGCGTTGATCATCGGGTTCCGGGGCGCGAAGGTGTCCACCACCGACGGCGGGCAGCTGTCCCCGCCGACGAGCAGGGTGAGGTCGGCGGGCAGCGACCAGTCCGGACCCACCGCCCCGAGCATCGCCGGCGGCAGCACGGTGAACGTGACCCGCTCCCGGTGGAGCAGCTCGCCCAGCGCCTGCGGCGACTGCCGCTCCCGGGCCGAGGCGATCACGGCCGTCCCGCCGGCCGCCAGCGGTATGGCCAGCTCGAAGACGGAGGCGTCGAAGCTGGTGGAGGCGAAGTTCAGGACGCGGGTGTCCGGACCGACCGCGAACCGCGGCACCAGGTCGGCCAGCAGGCACAGCAGCCCCCGGTGCGTCATCACGACGCCCTTGGGCCGCCCGGTGGAGCCGCTGGTGTAGATCACGTAGGCGGGGTGGTCCGGCGACAGCGGACGGCAGCGGTCGCCGTCCGTGGGCGCGCCGTCCGGCTGTCGGCTGACCTCTGGCCCGTCCAGATCCAGCGTGGCCAGCCCGGGGCCGAGCGGCGCCGGCGGGCCGCCCACGGTCAGCGCGACCCGTGGCGCGGCGTCCCGGACCAGCAGGTCGATCCGGTCCGGTGGCAACTCCGGGTCGATCGGCAGGAACGCCGCACCGGCCTTGAGCACCCCGAGCAGGCCGACCACCGCGTGCGTCCCGCGGGGCAGCGCCAGCGCGACGATGTCCTCCGGGCCGATCCCTCGGTGCAGCAGAGCCCAGGCGACGCGGTTCGCTCGCGCCTCCAGCTCCCCGTACGTCGTGGTCCTGCCCTCGAAGACCACCGCAGGCTGTCCCGGCAGGCGCGCAGCCGCGGCCGCGAACCGGTCGGGCAGGGTGCCGGCCAGCAGCGCCGGGTCGGCGTCCGGTCCGACCTGCCACCGGAGCAGTTCCTCCCGCTCTCCGGGGCCGAGCACGGACAGGGTGTCGACGGGCCGACCCGGATCGGCGGCCACCGCCTCCAGGAGGGCGACCATCCGACCCGCCAGCCGCTCGACGGTGACGCCGTCGAACAGGTCGGTGCGATATTCCAGGGCCAGCGACATCCCGGCCGGCGACCCCTCCTCGTCCGTGGCCGGCGAGACCTCCCAGGCCAGGTCGAACTTGGCGCTGCCGGTGGGCACCGGTTGCAGCGCCACCTCCAGCCCGGGCAGGTCGGCCCGGACCGCGGCGGTGTTCTGGAACGCCAGCATCACCCGGAACAGCGGCTGCCGGCCCGGCACCCGTGCCGGCCGGACGGCGTCCACCACTTCGTCGAACGGCAGGTCCTGGTGGGCGAACGCCGCCACGTCGAACGCCCGCACCCGGCGCAGCACCTCCTCGAAGGTCGGCTGCCCGCGCAGGTCGGTCCGCAGCACCAGGGTGTTCACGAAGTACCCGACGAGGCGTTCGAGGGCCGCGTCGGATCGGCCCGCGACGGGGACGCCGAGCGGGATGTCGTCGCCGGCGCCGCACCGGCTCAGCAGCACGGCGAGCGCGGCCTGGACGACCATGAACAGGGTGCAGCCCTGCGCCCGCGCCAGGTGGTCCAGCCGGGCGTGCACGTCGGCGTCCACGACGGCGTGGACGATGCCGCCGGCGGCCGCGGAGGTGCCCTGGCCGGCCGGCCGGTCGGTGGGGAGCGGCATCTCGTCCGGCAGCCCGGACAGTGCCTCGCGCCAGAACGCGGCCTGCTGGGCGGCCAGGCTGTCCGGCATCGACCGGTCACCCAGCAGTTCGCGCTGCCAGCGGGCGTAGTCCCGGTACCCCACCCGCAGCGGCGCCCAGCTCGGGGCCCGACCGGCCAGCCGGTCCCGGTAGGCGGTCGCCAGGTCGTCGACCAGCGGGGCGACGGACGAGCCGTCCATCGCGATGTGGTGAGCGACCACCAGCAGCACATGCTCGGTACTGGACAGCCGGAACAGCTGGGCCCGGAGCGGCGGCTCGCTGGCCAGGTCGAAGCGCGCCGCCGACAGCCGGCCGAGGTGGTCGGCCAGGCTGGCTTCGACGTCCGGCTCGGCGGACAGGTCGAGCATCTCGACGTCGATCGCTGCTTCGTCGGGTGCCAGCACCGCCTGCCGGGGCTCGCCGGAGACGTCGGGGTAGACGGTTCGCAGGATCTCGTGCCGGGCCACCAGGTCCTGCAGGGCCCCCACCAGCGCGGCGACGTCGAGGTCGCCGCGCAGCCGGGCGGCGGTGGACAGGTTGTACCCGGCGCCGGCGGCGCCGGTCCGGTCCAGCACCCAGAGCATGCGCTGGCCGGGCGAGAGCTCCGGTCCGCGCTCCCCTGCCACCAGCGCCGGGCGTGGCCGGCCGGTTGCCTGCTCCAGCTGGGCCGCCAGGGCCGCGGCGGTCGGTGCCTCGAAGAGGTCCCGGACCGACAGCTGCGCGTCCAGGACCGTCCGCAGCCGGCGAACCACCCCGGCGGCGAGCAAGGAGTGCCCGCCGAGGGTGAAGAAGTCGTCCCGGGCGCCCACCCGGGCCAGCCCCAGGGCGTCGGCGAAGACCTGGCAGATCAGCTCCTCGGGCAGGGACAGCCGCCCGTCGGCGGCAGCGCTGCCGATCGCCGCGGGAGCCGGCAGCGCCGCCCGGTCCAGCTTGCCGTTCGGCGTCAGCGGCAGCGCGTCCAGCACCACCAGCGCTGACGGGACGAGGTACTCGGGCAGTTCGGCGGTGACGGCGGACAGCACACCGTCCGAGGTCACCTGCCCCGTCACGTAGCCGACCAGGCGGGCGTGGCCGGCCGGGTCGGGGTGGACCGTCACCACCGCGTCCCCGACCCCCGGGACGCCGCGCAGAGCGGCCTCCACCTCGCCCAGCTCGATCCGGTGCCCACGCACCTTCACCTGCCGGTCGCGCCGTTCCAGCCACTCCAACTGTCCGTCGGGCCGCACCCGCACCCGGTCGCCGGTCCGGTACATCCGCTCGCCGGCACTGATCGCGTACGGGTCGGCCACGAACGTCGTGGCGGTCCGGCCGGAGCGGCCGACGTAGCCGAGTCCCACGCAGGGGCCGCCCACGTACAGGTCACCGGGGACGCCGGCCGGGACCTCCCGGAGGTCGTCACCGAGCACGTACAGCCGGGTGCCGGGCAGCGCCTGGCCGATCGGCACCCGTCGGTCCGCCACGTCCTCGGGCCGGGCCAGGACGGCGTGCGTGACGTCGTCCGAGCACTCGGTCGGCCCGTAGGCGTTCACCAACGGAACCTGCGGGAACCGGGCCAGCCAGCGCCGGGCCACGGCTGCCGGCAGCTCCTCCCCGGTCGCCAGCAGCCAGCGCAAAGCCAGCCGGTCCGGCGCGCGTTCCCCGGCGTCCCAGGCGTCCAGGGCGGCGCGCAGGACAGCGGGCACGACCTCCAGAACGGTGATCTCCTCCCGGGCCGCCAGGTCGAACAGCTCGGCCGGTGACGCCGCCAGATCACGCCCGACGAACCGCACCCGGCCCCCCACCCGCAGCGGGGCCAGCATCTGCCAGATCGAGATGTCGAAGGTGATCGGGGCGTTCTGCACCATGCAGTCGGTGTCCCTCAGGCCGAGGCTGGTCACCTTCGCGGCCACGTGGTTGGCCAGGCCACCGCGATGGACCAGGGCGGCCTTCGGCCGCCCGGTGGAGCCGGAGGTGAAGATGGCGTACGCCGGTGCCGCCGGCCCCTGCACCGGGCCGTCCGGTCCCGGCCAGGAGGACGTGCCGACGCCGGCGGTCTGCCGAGCCGGCACCGAGTCCATGTCGAGCAACGTGATCGGCGTGCGCACGGCATCGATCAGCTCACGCGCCAGCGCGCGGGTCCGTCCGTTCACCCACAGGAACCGCAGCCGCGCCTCTTCCACCAGCACCGCGTTCCTGGCGGCGGGCACCCCCGGATCGAGCGTCAGCCAGGGGATCCCGGCGTCCAGCGACGCGCAGATGGCCGCCACCAGTGGGGCGCCGGGGGAGAGGAGGATCCCCACGATCTCCCCTGGGTGGGGCGGTTCCGCCGCCAGCACCCGCGACGCCCGGCTCACCATCGTGGCGAGTGCCGAGTAACTGGTCTGACCGTCGTCGTCCAGGAGCGCGACGGCGTCCGGCCGGTCCCAGGCGACCCGGCGGACGGCGTCCGGGATCGGCAGGTCGTGCGGCGTCCCGGAGGCACCGACGAGCATCCCCTGACCCGGGGTGGCCAACAGGTCCAGGCCCGCCAGGGTCTGCTCGGGATCGGCGGCGGCCAGCCGCTCGCTCAGGTCGACCAGGCAGCTCAGGTGCGTCCGGGCCTCCTGCTCGGTGTACAGGTCGGCGTTGACGTCCACGTGGATGACCGCGGAGCCGTCGATCCCTCGGATGACGGTGAACTGCAGGTCGCGCACCGGGCCGATGCTGAGGTTCACCGGCAGTGCGGAGCACGGACCCAACACCAACGGCGCGGTCTCGTGCAGCACGTTCACCGCCGGGCCGAACGCCCGGGGATCGCCGACCCCCAGGCCGAGCTGCCGCCGGACCCGCTCGCCGCGGAACCGCTGGTGCCGCAATGTCTGGAGGATCTCTGACCCGGTCCGTCGCAGCAGGTCTCCGCAACGGTCCCCGGGCCGCCACTGCACCACCAGGGGCAGGAAGTTGGCCAGCATCCCCGGCGTCCGGCGCTGCGAACGCTCCACCCGGGCCGACACCGGCATGGTCAGCATCACGCTGCTCTCGCCCGTCAGCCGCCCGGTGTACCAGGCCGTCGCGGTGCACAGCAGGGCGGTGAGCGTGCTCGCGCTCGAACGGGCGGCGGCGTCCAGCCGCTCGAGGACGGCGGGCTCCACCACGGTCGAGTAGCGCGCCACCCGGCGCACCGCCTCCGGACGGCGGCTGGACAACGTGTGCAGCCCCGGAGGGGAGGCGAGCCGGCGCCGCCAGTACGCCTCGTCCCGGTTGTGGTGGTGGGACTCGCGGTACTTCTCGCAGCTGCGGACCAGGTCGCGCAGCGAGCCGTTCGGTCGGGCTCCGCACCCGGTGGACGACGGGTGGCTGTACGCCACCGCGAGGTCCTCGTACAGCTGGGCGACCGAGTTCGCATCGGCGATCAAGTGGTGCAGGCACAGGTACAGCAGCCAGCGGTCCGCCTCCAGCCGCAACGCCGCGACTCGCCACAGGGGACCGTCGGTGAGCTCGAAGCCCACACCGAGGTCGTCCTTCATCCACTCCATGGCTTGGCCCAGCGGGTCCGGCGCCGCGCGCAGGTCCAGCATCTGCAGCGCCACCTCGGAGCGGTGCTCCACCATTTGCCGGGGCTCGCCCGCAGGGTCGACGTAGAACCGGGCACGCAGGCAGTCGGTCGCGTCAGCGACGTGCTGCAGCGCGCGGCTCACGCGCTCGCCGTCCCAGGGGCCGCGCACGTCCAGGTACTCAGCTGTGTTGTAGACCGGGTCGGCTGGCAGCCCCGCGAGGGCATGCCAGATCTCCAGCTGAGCGGCCGTCAGCGGAAGGTCTTCGACGGGTTCCGCGACGTTGGGGGTGAACCAGCCCTGGGCATCGATCAGCGGGAAGTCGGTAGCTACCATCAGACCCTTCCGCTCGCCGCAGCCAGTGCGCCCGTCGTGGCGACGTCGGACCAGGCAGCCAGTGCCGCCGGGCCGTAATTGTCCATCACCCAGGCGTCGTCGTAGATCGTCTCGAGGTACCGTTCCCCGAGATCAGGAGAAATCGCCACGGCGCTCAGACCCTCGCCCTGCAGCCCCAACCAGCGACGGGCCCCCGCGACCACCGACCCGGTCGATCCGCCCAGGAGCAACCCCGCGCGCGAGAGTTCCCGGCAGGCGCGGATGGTCTCGACCTCGGACACGTGCACGACGTCGTCGATGAACGACGGATCCAGGATGGCCGGCCGGACGCTGGTGCCCAGCCCGGGAATGCGGCGAACCCCCGGCTCACCGCCGAACGTCACCGATCCGTAGCTGTCCACCGCGACGACCTTGGTCGAGGGCCGATGCTCCCGGAAGTAGCGTGCGCAGCCCATCAGGGTGCCTGTCGTCCCGGCTCCGACGAAGAGCACGTCCAGATGGGGAAATGCTGCCGCGACGGCCGGGGCGGTGCGCCGGTAGTGCGCCTGCCAGTTCGCTGGATTGGTGTACTGGTTGAGCCACACCATGTCCGGATGCCGGCACAACTCACCCACCCGCTGCAGCCGGGCGCCCAGCAGCCCGCCGTCCGGCAGCGGCTCGGTGACCACCTCCACCTCGGCCCCCAATGCCGTCATGATCCGCCGGGACGCCTCGGCGCACCGGGTGTCGGTGACGCATCGGAAGGAGTACCCCTTGTCGACGGCGACCAGCGCCAACGCGACGCCCATGTTCCCCGAGGAGGACTCGACGATCGTCTGACCGGGCCGGAGCCGGCCGACTCGTTCGGCCTGCTCCACCATCTCCAGAGCCGACTTGAGCTTGATGGACTGCGCGAGGTTGAACCCCTCGACCTTCAGGTAGAGCTGCGCGCCGAAGCCCTCGGGCAGCTTCACGAAGACGTCCTCGCAGACAACCTCTCTGATGGACTTGACAATGGGCATGTCAGACCAACCTCCCTTCCGCCGAAGACAGGGCCTTCACCCCGGGGGCCGCCACCGCACCGTCGAAGAAGCCCTCTACCTGGGTCAGGAGGCGTCCGGCGCGCAACGTCTCGTACACGAAGGAACCGACGGCCAGGTCGAGCACCCCCAGACCGAAGGGCGAGAACACGCAGGCCCGGTCCGGCGGCCGCTTGGCGCGCCCGCACAGCACGTCGTCCAGTGTGCCGTTCACGAATCCCCGGTGCCCTACCCGCTGTTCCGCCAGGTGTACGGAGGTCCGCTCGCGCAGGCAGTGCTCCACGTCGTCCACGAAGTTCGACGACGCCAGGATCACCTCCGGCGACAGGTCTCGCAGGGAGATGTTCAGCACCAGCGGCCGGTGCGAGAACCAGCCCGGGTGGGTGAGGTGCGGCGTGCTCGCCACGGTCGCCAGCACGATGAGGTCGCAGCTGGTCACCAACGGCTCCGCGGACGGGTCGAGCACCGTCGTGACGTCCGAGCTCGTTCCGCTGACGCGGTCGAGGAACGCGATGGCCCGGTTCTTGTCCGTGTCGAAGGCGTGCACCTGCTCGAACTGCCAGCCGGTACCCGCGAGGTACTCCCAGATGGTGGTGCCGATCGGGCCGGTCCCGATGAAGCCCACCCGAGAGGGCCGCGAACCGGACGCGGACAGCGCGTCGGCGGCCAGGACGGCCATCCCCGCCGTCCGGGCCGCGCTGATCAGAGATCCTTCCAGGCAGGCCATCGGAAACCCGGTCTCCATGTCGTTCAGGATCAGCACCGCCGTGGCCCGCGGCAGCCCTCTGCCCACGTTCTGCGGCCAACTGGACACCCACTTGATCCCCGCGATGCCCGGCAGCGCCGCGGGGAGAGCGATGATGCGCGAGGTGGGATGCGACGGCATCGTCAGGAAGCTCGAAGGGGGATTGACCCCCAGCCCTTCGCCCAGAACCTGGTAAGCCCGCCGTACGACGTCCACCACCTCTGCGTGCCGTCCCGCGAGAACCTCGGCGACATCGGAGGCGGGGATCACACGAAGCGGCGGCACCTCGCCGTTGTCGGATTCTCTCACACCGCTCATCGTGGCCCGGACAGCTGACGCCGGATTGACAAAACCCTTACCCCTGTCGCCGCACCCGTTCGTCAACGACAGGTCAGGACACCGTCACCGCTGCTCCATAGGCTCCTGCCGTTCCGGCGGGCGATGACGTCGGTCGGGCTCGGTGGCACCGTTCTCGGCCGCGCTCTTGCCGCACTGAGAGGATCAGCATGACGGCACACCAATCCATCACCTTCAACACCCGCCTCAAGCGTGCAGTCACCGAGTCCGAGACCACGCCTCTGGTCTTTCTCGGGAATTTCGAGGTCGAGGAGCGGTGGGCGTCGGGTGAGTGCACCCTGCCCCGGTTGGCCGCACCAGGCGGGATCGCGGTGGTCAACCGCATGGATGCCTTCGCCATCCTGCTCGGCACCGCCGTGGACCACGTGGTACTCAAGAGCTCGCCCGACCCCGATCACCTCAGCCATCTGGAGGGACTCGGCCTGGACCTGCCGACCGTCCACGCCGTGGCCGACCAGGACCCGCTGCGCGTCGTCACCGAGGACATCCTCGCCGACCCAGCCGCACTGCAGGTGCTCGCCGGGCTGGGCACGTCCGGCGCCTGGCTGTCAGCGCACGGGATCTCGGACGTTGAGGAACAGCTGGCCAGGCACACCGGACTGGCCCTGGCCGGGCCGACGGCCGCTGTCTGCAAGGCGGTGAACAGCAAGGTGTACAGCGTGCGCCTGGCCGAACAGCTCGGGCTACGGCAGCCACCGTCATGGACGTGCACCGATCTGGGCGAACTCGACTCGGCCGTCGACGCCGCGGCCGTGCTCGTCGAGCAAGGCCGCCCGGTGGTCGTCAAGGAGGCGTTCGGCGTCTCCGGCAAGGGGATGACCGTCGTGGACCGGGTAGTACGACTGCGCCGTCTGCATCGGATAATCCAGGAGCGCGCCGAGCGGGCCGGCTCCGATCGGGCGGCGTTCGTGCTGCAGGAGTGGGTCCCCAAGCAGACGGACATCAACTACCAGTTCCTCGTCTCCCGGAACGGGCGCGTGGAGTTCGACTTCGTCAAGGAGGCGGTGACCGAAGCCGGTGTCCACCGCGGCCACCGTATCCCGGCACAGTTGCCCGCGGCCGACCTCGACGTGCTGCGGGACGCGGCGGAGGCGTTGGGCAAGCGCCTGCGGGCTGACGGCTACTTCGGTGTCGTCGGCGTGGACGCCATGGTGGATCTCAGCGGCCGGCTGTACCCGATCATCGAGATCAATGCGAGGAACAACATGTCCACCTACCAGGTACCGGTGCAGGAACGAGCGCTGGCACCGGACCAAATGATGATCGCCAAACACTACCCGCTCACCCTGACCGACCCCGTGCCCTTCGCGGTGCTGCGCCGCCAGCTCGCGGACCTGCTGCTCGCCCAGCCGGGCCGGGAGGGACTGGTGGTGGCCAACCATGCGACGCTGAACGCCCGCCCCCCGAGCACTGACGCCTTCACCGGTCGGCTGTACGCCCTCCTCGTGGCCGACTCATCCAGCCGGCTGGAGGCCCTCGACGGGGCGGTCGCCGCCCGTCTCGGCGCCCTCGACGAGCGGCAGGCTGCGCGATGAGCCGCGAGTACGAGGTCCAAGGACTGGGGGTCGGTGAGCTCGCCGAAGAGTTCGGCACCCCGCTGTACATCTATGACGGAGACCTGCTGCGCGACCGGCTGCTCGAACTGCGCCACCAGCTGCATCCGGGGCTGACCATCCTGTACTCCCTCAAGGCCAACCCGAACGTGTCGGTCTGTGCCCTGCTGGGCGCGCACGGCGCGGGGGCCGAGGTCTCGTCCCTGGCGGAGCTGGTCACCGCGGAGCTCGCAGGGGTGCCGGCCGGCGACACCGTCTTCCTCGGGCCGGGCAAGAGCGTTGAGGAGCTCTCGGCCTGTCTCGAACGAGGGCTCTACGCCGTCATCTGCGAGTCGTTCCAGGAGCTTGCGTTGCTGGACCGGCTCGCTGCGGAGCAACGGGTCCAGGTCTCGGTCGCGCTGAGGGTCAATCCGAGCTTCGAGGTGAAGGGCGCCGGACTGACCATGGGCGGCAAACCCCGCCAGTTCGGCATCGACGAGGCGCAGCTGCTGGCCGAGCGGGACCTGCCGAAGCGCTTCCGGAACCTTCGGCTGATGGGCGTGCAGGCCTACCTGGGAACCCGGATCCTCGATGAGAAGCTCATCGCGGAGAACACCCGGCGGATTCTCGACCTCGCCGTGGTCATCTCCTCCACGTGCGGCTTCGACCTGGAGATGGTGGACATCGGCGGAGGGGCGGGGGTGGCGTACTTCGACGGCGAGCGCGATCTGGACCTCACCGCCCTGGCCTCCGCCATGAACGGCCACCTGGCGGCGTTCGCTCGCGATCACCCGACGACCCGGATGGTGATGGAGCTCGGGCGCTACCTGACCGCACCGGCCGGCATGTACGTGGTTCGGGTCCGATACACCAAGACGTCGTACGGTGAGCGCTTCGCGATCACCGACGGCGGGACCAACCACCACATGGCGGCCGTCGGGATCGGGTCATTCGTCAAGCGGAACTTCCCGATGGCGCTGCTCAACCGGATCGACGAGCCGCCCTCGCAGACGTGGCACATCGCCGGGCCGCTGTGCACTCCGAACGACACCCTCGGCAAGAAGGTGCGCCTTCCCCCGGTGGAGCCCGGAGACCTGATCGGGGTTCTCCGGTCCGGTGCCTACGGGCCGAGCGCTTCCCCGGGACTGTTCCTCAGCCACGGCTTCCCGGCGGAGGTGCTCGTCCGCGACGGCACCGCGCACCTGATCCGCCGACGTGACCGACCCGCCGACCTGCTCGACAAGCAGTACCCGGCGCCGGTGACGCAGCCGCGGATCCGCTCCGTCTCCGGGCGGGCCGGCTGAGCACGCGCTCGACCACGACCTTCACCCCGGCTGCCGCACCCTCTGCGCCGTTCCGACAGTTCCGCCTCACGAAGGGTTTCACCGATGAGCACCGAGATGACGTCGCTTCACCCGCTCGAGCATGACCAGATGGTGAGTGTCATTGCCACGGCGCTCAGCGCCGTCCTCGAGCGGGACCTCGGCGAGGTGACGGGCAGCACCCGGCTGTTCGACGAGATCGGGCTGGACTCCACCGGCCTGCTCGACCTGCTGATGCACCTGGAGGAGTCGCTGGGCATCGAACTGGCCGCCGAGGAACTGGAGCTGGAGCACTTCGCGACCTGCGATGCGCTCGCCGGCTTCCTGCTGGCACAGCAGGGGTCCTGACGTGCTGCTCGTCGGCGTCGCTCCGGGTTGCGGCCCGTCCGCCGCGCGACCAGGGAGCTCGTGCCGTGACCGCCGTCGCTGACCCGCCGACCGCGCGACCGTTCGCCACCGGCTTCCAGCTGGCCCGCCGCGCGGGAGCGGCGCCGGCTCTGCAGGCGATGACGGACGCCCTCGGCGGCCCGCCGCCGATCGGACACCAGCGGATCGGGGTGGTCCTCGGCCGGCAGGTCCTACCGTCCGCGCGCGCGCTGCTCGTCGTCGAGGCCCCCGGCGGCCCAGTGACCTTCGTCCGGTGGACGGCGGATGCCGCTCACCTGGTACCCGACGACCGGCCTGCACGGAACGCCACCAACGCGGCCGACGTCGCGGTGGAGGCCGGGACGGATCTGCGCGCCCGGTGGACCACGGGGCTGGCGTGGATCCGCCTCGGGCTGTCGATCGGACTTCGGGATGCCTGCCTCGACTACCTGTCGGGGCGACGGACCGGGAGTGCCCTCCTCGTGCACGATCCGATGATCAAGTGCCAGCTCACGGACGCGTTCGTGGCACAGCTCGAGTACGAAGAACTGCTCGGCCACGACGACGCTCCGCTGCCCGCTGCCGTTCGAACCGAGGTCCACCGCGGTCTCACCGAGCTGGACCGGGACCTGCTGCGGCTGCTCGGCGCCAGCGGGTTCGCCGCCGACGGCCCGGGCGGGACCGCCCAGGCCTCCGAGCTGCTCGCCGAGATCTGCGCCACGTGGCAGACGCCAGACTTGGGAGACCAGCCATGAAAGGCTACGACCCCCGCTTGGAGACGCTACGCCAGGCGGCTCGGGAGTGGGCACAGGAGTTCCGCGCCCACTCCGCGCAGCTGGACCGCGGCGAGACGTCGATCCGGGAACTCGGACACCTCGAGAGCGTCCGCCGGTTCAGCGC
>DATDMG010000311.1:0-2104 GCA_036518955.1 Kineosporiaceae bacterium
GGACGGCCTCGGGTCGCTGACGACGGGGGCGGGCCGCGACACGGGCGCGGGCGGCGGCGGGGGGGCCGGCTCCGCGGGCGCCGTGAAGCCGCCGGAGATGACCTGGCTGCCGCCGCCGAAGGTGCTGCCGGCGTCGGCGCCGCCACCCGCCGCGCTGCGGCTGGTGCGCTCCTGGTCCAGGCCGGCCGCGATGACCGTCACCCGGACCTCGTCGCCGAGCGCGTCGTCGATGACGGCGCCGAAGATGATGTTCGCGTCGACCGCGGCCGAGTTGGAGACCAGCTGGGCCGCCTCGTTGATCTCGAACAGGCCGAGGTCGGAGCCGCCCTGGATGGACAGCAGGACGCCGTGCGCGCCGTCGATGCTGGCCTCGAGCAGCGGGCTCGAGATGGCCATCTCGGCCGCCGCCACCGCGCGGTCGTCGCCACGCGAGGAGCCGGTGCCCATCAGGGCCGAGCCCGCGCCGGACATGACCGACTTCACGTCGGCGAAGTCGAGGTTGATCAGTCCCGGCGTGGTGATCAGGTCGGTGATGCCCTGCACACCGGAAAGCAGCACCTGGTCGGCGGCCTTGAACGCGTCCAGGACGCTGACGTGCCGGTCCGAGATGGACAGCAGCCGGTCGTTGGGGATGACGATCAGCGTGTCGACCTCGCTGCGCAGCTTCTCGATGCCGGCCTCGGCCTGGACCACGCGGCGCTTGCCCTCGAAACCGAACGGCCTGGTCACCACGCCGATGGTGAGGGCACCGAGCGACCGTGCCACGTTCGCGACCACCGGGGCGCCGCCGGTACCGGTACCGCCGCCCTCGCCGGCCGTGACGAAGACCATGTCGGCGCCCTTGAGCACCTCCTCGATCTCCTCGCGGTGATCTTCGGCGGCCTTGCAGCCGACGTCGGGGTTGGCCCCGGCCCCCAGTCCCCTGGTGAGCTCGCGGCCTACATCGAGCTTGACGTCGGCGTCGCTCATGAGCAGCGCCTGGGCGTCCGTGTTGATCGCGATGAACTCGACGCCCTTGAGCCCCTCTTCGATCATGCGATTGACGGCGTTGACGCCGCCACCGCCGATTCCGACGACCTTGATAACCGCCAGATAGTTCTGCGGTGCTGCCACGAGGAGGGTACCTTTCCGCTCGTTTTACTTCTGCCGTCCCGGCAGGCGGGAGGCGTTTTTCGATACCACTCTGAATTCACCGCCAGGGCAAATTTCAGTCACCATCAGGCTTCACCTTCAGGTTAAGATTTAGAGTTTTTACCTTCCGCACGATTGATACGGACAGTAGGGTCGGACGGCACCCGGGTCAACTAACCACGCGCGAACCGGTCAGCGTGTCGCGGATCGGCCGGAGTCCCGGAGACCCGCGTCACCTGGCCAGGACAGATCCCGGCGCGCTCACATCGTAGTAGCTCAGCCGGGACCGCATGAGAACGGCAAGCTCCCGCGCTTTAACCGCGGCCCGGTCGGTACCGCCCCACAGCACCGTCACCCGGTGGCCGGGGCCTGGCGGCTCCCCGGCCAGCCCCCCGGCCAGCTCCAGCGTGACCTGATCCGGGGCGGGCGCGGTGACCGAGGATACGGAGCGCCGCAGCGAGGCCGGCAGTTCGCGGAGGACGGCGGCCGTCGCGGCTAGGTCCGGATCGCCGCGGAGCGCGGCGACGGGGACCGGCGTCAGGTAGAGCGGCAGGCCCCGGACGCGGCTCGCGGACCACCGCACCACCACGCCGGCCTCGTCGAGAAGGTCGTACCCGCCGCCGGGCGCGGTCGCGAGCAGCGCCGTGACCCGCTCTCGCACCGCGATTACCACCCGGTCCGGCCAGGACCTGGTGACCCGCGCGACGCGGACCTGCCCGATGGCATCCACCCGCGCCGCGGCCTGGGCCGTGTTCACCCGGATCAGCGGCGTGCCGGGCTTGACGCCGGCGACCGCGAGGATCTCGGCCTCCGGTACCAGATGCGTCCCGGTGACCACCACCGAGCGGACGACGAGCAGCGGCGAGAGGAACACCACCCAGCCCGCCACGGCGAGCAGGGCAGCCGCCAGAAGGGTGTAGAACGCCACCCGCCACTTACGGCGCCCGCGGGGTCCGTGTCCCCCATTAGCCGC
>DATDMG010000312.1:0-4894 GCA_036518955.1 Kineosporiaceae bacterium
GGCCCAGCTCCGCCACGTCGACCAGCCGCACGCGGCCCGACCACTCGCCCCCCGGACCCGAGGCGGTCCCGGCGGCCGGGACGGCGGCGACGGGCGCGAGCACAGCAGGTCCGGCGGCCGCAGGTTCCGCGGGGACGGACCGCGCGGGGACGGGCATCGGCGGCACCTCGGACGCGGTGGCGGCGGCGTGCAGGGCCGCCGCACGCTCCAGGCGGGTGACCACCGCGGCAGCCAGGTCGGGCACGGTCGGGTGGTCGTACACGGCCACCGACTCCAGGTCGAGGCCGAACGCCCGGTTGAGGCGACTGACGACCTCCACGGCGCCGACCGAGTCCAGCCCCAGTTCGGCCAGGCTCATCGCCGGGTCGAGCTCGTGCCGGTCCAGGTAGAGCACCGACCCGACGACGTCCTCCACGGTGCGGTGGACGCCCGCGGCGTCCACCGCCGGGACGGGCACCACCCCCGGCGCGTCGACCGGGACAGGCTCGGCCACCGGGACAGGCTCGGCCACCGGGACAGGCGCGGCCACCGGGACAGGCGCGCCGCCGGACGCCATCCGCTCGAACCGCCGACGCACCTGCTCGGCGACGTCGCCGCCGAGGACCCGCTCGTGCAGGCCGACCTCCCGCTCGATCACCTCGGGGAGGTCGTCGAGGACGCGACGGGCCAGCTCCACCTTGAGGGCCGGGACGGCGGTGCCGGGCATGGCGGCCATGGTGTCGGCGAGCCGCAGGGCCGTCGGCAGCACCTCGGCCGCCGGGACGACGGACACGTTCGCCCCGCGACGCGCCAACTGTTCGCCGGTGAAGGCCCGACCGGTCAGCATCATCTCGGTCGCCAGCGCGGGCCCGAGCCGGCGCTCGAGGATGTAGGTGGCGCCGATGCCCGGGGTGAACCCGTGGTTGACGAAGTTCGCCCGGTACTCGACCTCGGACGCCAGGACGACGACGTCGCCGTAGAGGCCGAACGCGAGTCCTCCGCCCGAGGCGGTTCCCTGCAGGGCGCACACCACGGGCAGCTCGCACCGCAACAGTCCCTCGTAGAGGAAGGGTTCGTCGGAGAACCGGCCGTTGCCGGCGGCGAGCGCCGCCAGCGTCTGCGGCGTGCCCCCCAGGCTGAAGGTCACGCCGGTGCCGGTGAGCACGACCGCGCGCACCCGTGCGTCGGCCCTGACGGCCCCGAACGCGGCCCGCAGGTCACGGACCAGTTCGGGAGTGAACATGGTCGCCCGCAGGGTGACCACAGCGACCCCGTTGTCGAGCACCCGCAGCGTGGCGGCGCTGCCGGGCGGGGGCGCGCCGGGTTCCACGGGCAGGTCGGCGCGAGCGGGCGCCGTCGGCGTCGGGACGTCGTCAGGCACTGCGGCGACGTACGCCGCGGCGGCCGGAGCCGCGGCGGCCGGAGCCGCGGCGGCCGAGCGGGCGGCCTGCCACCCACCGGGCCAGTACGACTGTTCCCGGAACGGATAGCCCGGCAGGGGTATCCGGCGGGGCCGGTCCACGCCGGCCGGACGGCACCGGTCCCACGGGACGTCGACGCCGTCCACCCAGGCGGACGCCACCTGGTCGAGGTCACCGGCGGCGAGCGCCGCCACGCACCCGTCGGCGGTCGACGGCTCGTGCCGCCGGTCCCCGGCCTCGTCGCGGCTCGACGTCCACCAGCGGTCGCCCGCCTGCGGCACGAACCCGTCGGCGAACCGGCGCAGCGCCGCGACGACACCGGGCAGCTCGTCGCCGACGACGGCGACCCGGTGCGGCAGGGCGCACCGGCCGACCTGCAGGGTGTGGGCGACGTCGGCGGGGTGCGGCTGACCCGGCGGCGGGACGGCCAGTCGGCGCGCCAGGTCCGCCACGGTGTGATCGGCGTCCAGGCGGTCGGGCCCGGCGAAGCCGAGCGCGGCCAGGTCGACGGGGCCGAGCCCCAGTTCGCCGAGCGTGCTGCCGGGGTCGAGCCCGCCCGTGGGGACACCGAGCAGCCGCGCCACCCGGTCCCGCACCGCGCCGACCACAGCTGAGCTCGCGGTCGGCGCGGAGGCCAGGTCACCACCCGTCGGGTCCGCCGGCGAAGGGGACCCGGCGGTGTCCAGGGCGTCGGCGATCCGCCGGGCGTAGTGCCGCAGGGTCTCGCCGTCGCGGGCCGACAGCGGGAACAGCCAGGGCCCCGGTTCGCGCCGCGGGGCCGCCGCGACCGGTGGGGCCTCCTCGACGAGCAGGTGGGCGTTGGCGCCGCCGGCGCCGAAGGCGCTGATCCCCGCACGCCGCGGGCGTCCACCGCCCGGCCAGGGCAGGGACTCCTGCGGGACCACGAACGGGGTCTGCGCGAGGTCGATCCGGGGGTTCGGCCGCGTCGAGTGCAACGACGGCACGATCGTGCCGTGCCGCAGCTGCAGCACCGTCTTGGTGAGGCCGGCGATCCCGGCCGCGCCCTCCAGGTGCCCCACGTTGGACTTGACCGATCCCACCGCGCATCGGCCGCCGTCGGCCCGCGGCCCGCTGAGGGCGCGCCGGGCGGCCTCGACCTCGATCGGGTCGCCGAGCGACGTGCCGGTGCCGTGCGCCTCGAGGTAGTCGACCGTGCCGGGCTCCCACCCCGCCTCGCGCAGTGCGGTGGAGATCAGGTCGGCCTGCCCGGCCGGGCTGGGCACGGTCAGCCCTCCGGTGCGACCGGAGTGGTTGACGACGGCGGCCCGGATCACCGCGTGCACGGTGTCGCCGTCCCGGACCGCGTCGACCAGCCGCTTGAGGACGACGGCGCCGACGCCCTCACCCGGTACGTACCCGGTGCCGTCGGCACCGAACGACCGGCACCGCCCGTCCTGAGACAGCCAGCGGCCGGCGGCCAGCTGCAGGTACTTCTGCGGGTGAACGATGACGTTGACGCCCCCGGCGAGTGCCAGCTCGCAGCGGCCGTGACGCAACGCCTCGACGGCGAGGTGGACGGCGGTGAGGGACGACGAGCAGGCGGTGTCGACCGCCATGCTGGGGCCGGTCAGGTCGAGCGTGTAGGACACCCGGTTCGCCACCGCGGCGTGCATGGCGGTAGGGGCGACGGGGTCGCCCGCGCCGCGGACCAGCTGGAAGTGGTTCCACATCACGCCGACGAAGACGCCGACCGGGCGGCCGGCGACCGCCTGCGGCCCGTACCCGGCGCACTCGAGCGCCTGCCAGCAGGTCATCAGGAACAACCGCTCCTGAGGGTCCATCCGCTCCGCCTCGCGGCGGGAGATGCCGAAGAAGGCTGCGTCGAAGCCGTCCACCCGGCGCAGGAACCCGCCCCAGCGTCCGTACGTGCGCCCGGGGACGCCGGGCCGCGGGTCGTACCAGGCGTCGTGGTCCCATCGCTCGTCCGGGACCTCGGTGACGCAGTCCCGGCCGGACGCCAGGTTCGCCCAGAACTCCTCGAGATCGTCGGCCTGCGGGTAGCGCCCGGCGAGGCCCACCACCGCGATGCCGTCGTCCGCCCCGTCGTCCACCGGGTCGGGTGCGCCGGGCAGGACGGCGCCGGGCAGGACGGCGCCGGGCAGGCGACGGGTCGCGGAGGCGGCCACGGGAGCCGCCGCCACCGCGGGGGCAGGTGGCAGCAGGCCGGTGATCGCTTCGGGGCGGCCGTGCAGCACGGCCGCCGCCGGCTCACCCGAGGCCAGCACCTCGTCGAGCAGGACCAGCGCGTCAGCGGTGGGCATCGGGAACAGCCCGGTGGCGGCGGACCGGCGCAGTGCCTCGGCGGGCATCGTCATGCCGCCGTCGGCCCAGAGCGGCCAGCCGATCGCCACGCTGCGCCCGTGCCGTGCGGGGTCCGCGGCGCGGGCGCGCACCAGCGCCTCGGCGGCCGCGTTCGCCGCCGCATAGGCGCTCTGCCCGGGGTTCGCGAGACTGGCGGACAGCGACGACCACACCGCGAACGTCGTCACCTCATCGCCCGCGGTCGCGTCGTCCAGGGCGGCGGTGCCGGCGACCTTGACCGCCATCACCTCGGCGAGGTCCTGCTCGGTCACGCGCAGTCCGATGCCGTCCCGGCGGACGCCGGCGCAGTGCAGGACCACGTCGATCCCGCCGAACGCGCCGCGGGTCGCGGCGACGACCTGCCGGACGCCCCCGGGGTCGGCGACGTCGGCGGGGACGTACCGAACGTCACCGCCGAGCCGGTGCCAGCCGGCGATCCGGGCGGGCAGGCCGGGCGGCTCGGGGCCGCGGCCGGTGAGCACGATCCGGGCCCGGCGGGTCCGCACCAGGTGCTCGGCGAGCAGCAGCCCCACCCCGCCGGCCCCGCCGGTGATCAGGTAGCGTCCGCCGGTCGGCAACGGGTCCACCGCCGCGGCGGCCGGCCCCGGCGGCACGGGCGCCGTCATCGGCGTCCAGCGCCGGACCGTGCGGTGACCGGCCCGGTGGTGCTGTTCGACGTCGTCCGAGTCGTCCCGGACGGCGGCGACGAGCGCCTCGTCGTCCCCGGCGGGCACGACGCAGACCCGGCACACCTGCTGGGGGATCTCCACCCGTACCGTCCGGGCCATCGCCGCCAGCGCGGCGGTGGTCGGGCACCGGCCCGGCTCGCCGTCGGCGTGCCGCACCACGGTGATCCGGGGGCGCTGGGCGCCAGGGCGGCCCAGGGCCTCGCGGGTGACGGTCGTCAGCGCCCGGCAGGCGTCGAGGGGCTCGACGGGGCCGGACAGCACGAGTACCAGGTCGTCGGAGATGGCGCCCCCGGCGTCCAGGTAGCCGGCCAGGTCGGCAGACGTCGCCAGGTCGAGCACCGGCCCGGGGAACCGGCGCCGCAGAGTCACCGCCGCCCCCGGGTCGCCGACGACCGTGAGGGCCTGCGGATCCCGCACCGGCCCGGCCTCGGGAACCCACCGGTCGGTGAACGCCAGGGTGCGAGCGCCCTGGCGTTCACCGTC
>DATDMG010000313.1:0-3152 GCA_036518955.1 Kineosporiaceae bacterium
CTCGGTCTCGAAGTGCGCTTGCTCGGTCGTGCCGCGGCGTCAACCGCCGCGCCGGGTCACTGGCCCGACAGGTGTCGCCGGCCGGCGGTGGCGAGCCCGACGAGCGCCGTCCCGGTGCAGACCTCGACGGCGGGCCCGTCCACGAACACGTGCACCGGGCCCGGGGCGTCGGCGGTGACCGTCGACGCCCCGTCCGACGTGACGGTCACCGTCCCGTGCTCGTACCGGACGGCGGCGGACCACGGGAGGTGGCCGGCCGGCGCCAACCGGACGGCGTCACCCTGGGCGAGTACGAGATGCCGTACGCCGCCGTCCGGGTCGTCGGTCCCGGGCGGCGGCACGACCGGGTGCGGGGTGAGCCGGAGCGGACCGGCAAGGGTGTGGTCGAGGCTCAGCCGGTAGGGAAGGCTGAGCGCTCCGGTCCAGGCGCCGTCCGGGTCGGCGACCTCGCGGAGCCAGAAGAGCAGGCAGGGGTGGCCGTCGGCGTCGATGAACCCGGTCGCCGCGTAGTGGCCGGTTCCGTGCGTCAGCCGCTGCCAGCGCTCCACGCGCATCCGGCCGTCCTCGACGACGCCTACTGCGGCCAGGACGTCGTGCGTCGCGTTGTTCCGCCAGGTCGAGACCACCAGGACGTCCCGGTCGTCGACCTGCAGCAGCTGCGGGCATTCCCAGGCCTGGCCGGGCGGCAGCGGACCGGTCGGCGCGGTCCGGGTGCTGGCCAGCACGCCGTCGGACGTCCAGCACTCCAGGTCGGCGGACACGAAGGTGAGCACCGCCGGGGTGCCGTCCCGGTACCCGGCACCGACGAGCATGCGCCAGCGGTCGCCGTCCCGGCGTACGACCGGGTCCCGGAACACGCGCAGGTCCTCGCCGGGCGGTGGGGTGACGACGACAGGGCCCTTGTCCCATCGCTCCCAGGCGTCGTCCGCGGGACGGGCGACCCGGACGGCGCCGAGGTTGAGGTCGGGCTCGTCGACGGAGGTGTAGTAGATCCTGGCCGATCGGGCCGAGGCGGGGTCGGGCAGGGTGAGGCCCCCGGACCAGCAGCCGAGCTCGTCGTCGCCGGGCTCCAGGGCGATCGGGTGGTGGGTCCAGGTGAGCAGGTCCGGGCTGGTCGCGTGGCCCCAGCGGCACCGCGGGTTCCAGGCGTCGGCGCCCGGCAGCGCCTGGTAGAACAGCTCGTACCGGCCGTCCCGCCAGGTGACCCCGAGCGGGTCGTTCAGCCATCCGTCCGGTGCGGTGAAGTGGACGGCGGGCCGCAGTGCGGTCCCGATCCCGGCGGAAACGCTCACCCCTTCACCCCGCTGGAGGCGATGCTGCCGATGAAGGCGCGCTGGAAGGACAGGAACAGCGCGAGGACCGGAATCGTGATCAGAGTTGCGTACGCCATCATCGGCCCCCACGCGACCTTGAGTTGGAAGAAGTACTGGATTCCGACCATGACCGGGCGCAGGTTCTCGGACTGCACGACCATGAGCGGCCAGAGGAACTGGTTCCACGCCGGCAGGAAGGTGAGGATGGCGACCGTCGCGGTTGCCGGCCCGGACAGCGGCATCACGATGCTGCGGTAGATGCGGAACCAGCTCGCCCCGTCGACGCGAGCCGCCTCGTCCAGCTCCTTGGGGATGCTGGAGAAGTAGGAGTAGAACAGGTAGATCGAGAACGCGTTCGCGATGAAGGGAATGATCTGCACCCGGTACGTGTCGAGCCACCCGAACGTCCACAACGGGACGCCGCCCCGCACCACCAGCCACGGCAGCTTGTTGACCCACCACACCAGTGGCAGGGCGAAGGTCTCGAACGGGACCACGAGCGTGGCGATGATCGCGGCGAGGACGAACCCCCTGCCGCGCCACCTCATCCGGGACAGGGCGAAGGCCGCCAGGCTGTTGACGAGGATCCCCAGGACGACGGTGAGCACCGAGATGGCGATGGAGTTGACCAGGAACCGCCAGGCGGGAACGGTGTCGAAGACCTTCGTGTAGTTGTCCAGCGACACGTGCCCGACGGGCAGGAACGCCTTCAGCGAGCTGAGGTCGGCGAAGATCTGATCGTCGGGCTTCAGTGACGACACGAACATGAAGACGATGGGAAAGGCGAAGAAGGCGGCGAGCACGGTCCGGCCGAGGTAGCCGCCGGCGGTGCCGATGCCCCGGTCGCGACGGCTGCGGGTCGCCGGGCGGGTCGCCTGCCCGGTGGCCGGGCGGCCGCCGGCCCGGGTGGTCGTCGTGGTGGCCATGGGTCAGTCCTTGTCGCGGGTGAGGTAGCGCTGCACGAGGGAGACGGTCAGGACGAGGACGAAGAAGACCAGCGAGATCGCCGACGCGTAGGCGGTCTGCTGCTGCTCGTAGCCGACCCGGACGGCCTGGAACACGACGGTCGACGTGGAGTCGAGCGGGCCGCCGTTGGTCATGACCTTGATCTGGGCGAAGAGGCTCAGCGCGGCGATCGTGATCGTCACGAGGATGAAGGTGCGGGTGGCGCGCAGCCCCGGCCAGGTGACGTACCGGAACTTCGCCCAGGTGCCGGCACCGTCGAGCTGCGCGGCCTCGTACAGGTCGCCGGGAATGGTCTGCAGCCCGGACAGCCAGATGACCATGTGGAACCCGACGGCCTGCCAGATCGACATGACGATGATGGCGGGCATCGCGGCGGAGGAGTTGTTCAGCCAGTCCGTGCCCTGGACGAGGTTGAAGGAGGCGGCCTGCAGCAGGTGGTTGACCAGGCCGTCCGGCTGGTACATGAACGTCCACAAGATCGAGACGACGACGATCGAGGTCACGACCGGCACGAAGTACAGCGTCCGGTAGACGTTGATGCCACGGATCCGGGTGTTGACCAGGAGCGCGAGCAGCAGGGCGAAGGCGGACTGCAGCGGGACGACGACGCCGCCGAAGTAGACCGTGTTGCGCAGCGACGTCCAGAACAGCGGGTCGGCCAAGAGTCTGGTGAAGTTGTCCAGCCCGACGAACGCCGGGCCCTGCGGCGAGATCAGCCGTGCGTTCGTCAACGAGAGCACGAAGCACAGCACGACCGGGACGAAGAAGAAGACGAGCAGGAGCACCACCGCCGGTGCGACGAAGGCACGCGCGGCGCGAGCCTCGGCGTGATGGGTGCGGCGCAGGTCGCCGCGGCGCGAGGTGGGTTCGGTG
>DATDMG010000314.1:0-6354 GCA_036518955.1 Kineosporiaceae bacterium
GACCACGGGCGCGGGCGGCCCGATCCGCCAGGACCGCGGCCACCAGGTCGTCGGTACGGTCGGCGATCAACGGCGCCGGACCCAAGCGCGTGTACCGGGTCAGCGCGTGCGCGGACTCCAGCCACTGCCGGCACCCCGCGCAGTCGCCCAGGTGGGCCTCCACCTCGACCGGATCCACACCCGGCGAGTCCCCGTCCAACCGGGCCGACAACGACTCCCGGGCACGCTCACAGTCCACGACCCTGGTAGTCGCCGTACTCGGCCGTGCAGTTCCCGACTCTTTCCAGCGCTCCAGCGAGGCGCCGGCGTTGGGACGTGCCCGCTCACCGCGACACCTTCGGATGTCTCGGGCCATACCGGACGTACAGGTGACATCCCTACCCTTGGCGGGCGTGGACGAGGTGACACGCGCCGCGCTCGCGGCAGCCCAGGGACAGCCGCACGAGATCGCCGTGTTCGTCCGCCTCACCCAGGCCGAGGTATGGCGGGTCTGCGCCCGCCTGGTCGACCAGCAGACCGCCGACGACCTGACCCAGGAGACCTACCTGCGAGCCTTCCGCGCGCTACCCCGCTTCGGTGCCCGCTCCTCGGCCCGCACCTGGCTGCTGTCCATCGCCCACCACACCTGCATGGACGAGCTACGCCGCCGCACCCGCACCCGGGACACCCTGCTCACCCGCCAGCCCGACCGCGATCAGCCCCACCCGGACGTCGCCGAACAGGCCACCGTGAACGACCTGCTACGCCTGCTCGACCCCGACCGCCGCGCAGCCTTCGTGCTCACCCAACTGTTCGGCCTGTCCTACGACGACGCCGCCGCCATCTGCGGATGCCCCACCGGCACCATCCGCTCCCGGGTCGCCCGCGCCCGCACCGACCTCATCGACGCCCTCGACGCCCGCCAGCACACCACCGACACCACCACCCGCCGCCGGCCATCCGGTTAGCGTCGGGGGGCGACGAGGGCGATGCCCGGGAGAGGGCCACCGTGAACCGGTGCCGGTCGAGCACGACGCCGACACCGCGACGTCCGGCCGCCAGGCCAGGTCGGGCGTAGCGGGCGCAGCGGTCGTACCGGTAGGAGTGCTCGGCGCCGTCACCCGTCACCACGACGAGCCGCTCGGGCGCGACGCCCTGCAGGTCGGTCAGCCGCTGCGCGGCAGGGTCACCTCGGTGCCGTCCTGGGCCCGCAGCGCCAGCCCCTGGCCGCCCTGGACGAGATCCACCGGCGTGCCGTCGTCGCACCAGCGTTGGATGTGCCGGACGGCGGTCTCCAGTTCGGCCACCCTGCCCCGGTCGATCCCGTCACCGAAGCTGATGTCCAGGTGCCTGCGGGTGCGTCCCAGTTCCGGGAGCCGGCCGACCGCACGGATCAGGTACCCGTCCCCGGCACGCGCCACGCAGACCAGCCGCAACTGGGCGACGTCCGCGGGGGCCGGCCTGTCGGCAGGGGCCGGCCTGGCCGCGGCGGCCAGGCCGGTTCCGTCGGGATTCTCGAGCAGCACGGCACGGGTATCGTCACGGCCGGCCGCCGGCTGAAGCGGCGGGGCGCGCCGCTGATCGCCGCCGGGATCCCCCGATCGGCGCTACGCCGCGTAGTTCGGCAGGGGCACCGCGGTGCCGTCGTCCCCGCGCAGCGTCACCCCTGTCTCGGTGGCCAGGACCGCGACGGGCGTACCCAGCTCGCACCAACGCTGGATGTGCCGGACGGCCAGGTCCAGCGCGGCCGCCGACCGGCGATCGGCGGCGTCGCCGAAGGAGATGTCCAGGTGGGCCCTGGTGTCTCCGGCCGCGATCAGGCGCCCGGCGCCACGGACGACGTACCCGTCACCGGATCGGACGAGGCACACCAGTCGCAGCTCGGCCACGCCGTCCTCGCTGTTGGGCATGGGCTCCCCCTTTCGGTCACGACCCTGGCGCGGATCACTGCGTCAGGTCTACCGGGGGAATGGAACGCACGTGCTTCGCCGGCGGGGACGGCGTGTAAACACCGGGAGTCTCGAGGCCTGACGGACGGTCCGGAGCCGGCCGGATCCACCGCGGCCCCCGGATCCCCGGGCACCCTCAGGCGGGGAGCAGCTCCCGGTCCGTGGTCAGCTTCGCCAGCGTCTCGGGCCCGGGTTCCACCCCGATCCCCGGCCCGGTGGGCACCGGCAGCGTGCCGCCGTCGAGCACGAAGGGCTCGGTGACGTCGAGCTCGTAGTAGCGCCCGGAGGCGGACGTGTCCCCGGGGAGGGTGAAGCCCGGGAGCGCGGCGAGCGCGAGGTTGGCAGCCCTCCCCACCCCGGTCTCGAGCATCCCGCCGCACCACACCGGGACGCCGTGCGCGGCGCAGACGTCGTGGATCCGCCGGGCCTCCAGGTAGCCGCCCACGCGACCCGGCTTGACGTTGACGATGGAACACGCGCCGAGCGCGATCGCGTCGGCCGCGGCCCGGGCGGAGACGATGGACTCGTCGAGACAGATCGGCGTGCGCAGCCGCCGAGCCAGCTCGGCGTGCCCGCGCAGGTCCTCCTCGTCGAGCGGCTGCTCGATCAGCAGAAGGTCGAAGGGGTCGAGACGAGCGAGCTGCGCTGCGTCATGGAGGGTGTACGCGGTGTTGGCGTCGACCTGGAGCAGGACGTCGCCGCCGAACCGCTCGCGCACCGCGCGCACCGGCCCGACGTCCCAGCCGGGCTCGATCTTGAGCTTGATCCGCACGTAGCCCTCGGCGAGATAGCCCTCGACGGCGTCGAGGAGCGCGGGGACCGAGTCCATGATGCCGACGGAGACCCCGCACGCCACGCTCGCCCGGGTCGCCCCGAGGTGATCGGCCAGCGAGGTGCCACGGGCCCGCAACCAGGCATCGAGGACGGCGGTCTCGAGCGCGGCCTTCGCCATCCGGTGGCCCTTCACCCGGGCCAGCGCCGGACCGACGGCGGCGGGGGTCAGCGGGGCCCGCGCGGCGGCCGTCCGGAGCGCGGGGACCAGGTACTCCCGCAGGACCGCGGCGGCGCCGGCCACGTATTCGCCGGAGTAGTGGGGGTGGTCGCCGGCGACGCACTCCGCCCAGCCGGTCACGCCGTCCAGCTCCAGGCGCACCAGCAGGACGTCGCGCGCCGTCTCGGTGCCGAACGACGTCCGGAACGGGCTCACCAGGGGCATCGCCACCCGGAGGAGTTCCACCGGACCCATGCTCATCTGGCCTACCTCTCCGCGCCCTCGGGGACGCCGCCCTCGGGGCCGTCGCTGCGGGCGAGCACGTACCAGCCGTCGCGCCCGACGCCCCGCACCACCCAGCCGGCCGTCAGCGCACCCGCGAGCACCGTCCGCAACGCCTCCCGCCAGGCCCGGGCGAGCGCGGGCTGGGTGTGGCGGAGCGTCTCGTGGTCGGGGGGCACCTGGGCGAGCACGGTGCCGACGCCGGGTGGCGGCGGCCAGGTGAGCTCGGGCGCACCCGACGGGTCGCCCGGCCGCGGCGCCAGCACGACGACCGCGCCGGCGGCCCGTTCCGCGGCGACGTCCAGGACGAGCGGCTCCCCGGCCAGCGCCCGGGCCACCCGCGGGTCGTGCAGCGGCCAGGTCAGGTAGAGCCGGTCCGAGGCATCACCGGCGTTGATGGCGTCCGCCATCGGCCCGTAGAAGTCCACCAGGTACCGGCGCGGGCGCGCCGCGAGCTTGGCCAGGTTGAACCAGGCGTTCCGCCGGATCAGCGGGTCGAACGTCCAGGTGACCTGGCGCAGCCCGGACCGCAGCGCCCAGGCGCGCTGATGGGCCTTGAGCGCCAGACCGAGGGACCGGCCGCGGCCCTCCGGCAGGACGCCGGTCACATGGCTGTGCAGCGCCACCCCGGGGGGCGCCGCGAGAAACCCCACGCTGGCGGCCACCATCGGCCGTCCGGGCCGGGTGAGGTCGTCAGCCACCACGACGTACTGCCCGGTGTGCGCGTAGGCGCGCAGCAGTTCCGCGGTGACCGAGGGGTTGGTGGGCGCGGCCGACCAGAGCGTGTCGATGAGGCGCCGGATCGCCACCAGGTCGGGCAGTTCGGCGACCTCCCGGACGACGACGCCCGCCCTGGCCGCGGCGCGCTCGGCGAGAGCCTCGGCAGCCGGCGCCGCATCGGGTGCCGCGTCTGCCGGCGCCGCATCCGGTGTCGACATGGACGGCATCCAACCACGTCGCGGACCGGTCGGCGGCACCGGGCGGCGTGGGTGGCGGATGCGGTCCGGGCTGACGCCGGGCGCCCCCAGGCGCCACGATGCGGTCATGGCTGACTACCTGTTCTTCCTGGCCCGGACGGCCACCCTGGTCGTGGCGGTGCTCGCCGTCGTGGCGGGCGCCGCCGCCATCGTGCTCCGCGCCACGCGCCGGGCCCGTCACCGGCCGCACCTGGAGATCACCGACCTGGGGCGGCGCTACGACCAGCTGCGCTGGACGATGCGGCGGGGGCTGCTGTCCCGCCGGGCGGTCCGGCGGGAGATCCGCGCCGACCGGAACCGGGCCAAGCTCCGGGCCAGGGCGCACCGGCGAGGGACGGCGCCGAAACGGCCTCGGGTGTTCGTGCTCGACTTCGTCGGTGACGTCCGCGCCAGCGCCGTCGCCGCCCTGCGCGAGGAGGTCAGCGCGGTACTGGCGGTGGCCGACGAGGGCGACGAGGTCGTCGTCCGGCTGGAGAACCCCGGTGGGCTCGTCCACGACCAAGGGCTCGCCGCCTCCCAGCTGCAGCGGCTGCGTGGGCACGGCGTCCGGCTCACGGTCGCGGTGGACAAGATCGCCGCGAGCGGCGGCTACCTGATGGCGTGCGTCGCCGACCGGATCGTGGCGGCGCCCTTCGCCGTCGTGGGCTCCATCGGGGTCATCGCGCAAGTCCCCAACGTACAGCGGCTGCTGGACCGGGCGGGCGTGCGGGTCGAGCAGTTCAAGGGCGGGGAGTTCAAGCGCACGGTGACCCCGTTCGGGGAACCCACCGAGGCGGAGCGGGCGAAGTTCACCGCGGAGATCGAGGACACGCACGCGCTCTTCAAGGACTTCGTGGCCCGGCACCGACCGGACCTCGACCTGTCGCTGGTGGGCACCGGCGAGGCGTGGTACGGGTCGAGGGCGCTCGACCTGCGCCTGGTCGACGAGCTGCGCACCAGCGACGACTACCTGCTGGACGCCCGGGAGCGCGCCGATCTCTACGCGGTCAGGTACAGCGTGCCGCGCCCACCCGGCCGGGGACTGATCCCGCGCCTGGCCGCGCTCGCCGCCCGCTCGCCGTCCTGGACCGGCTGAGCACGGCTGCGGGCGGGCAGGCAGATTCGTCAGGCGGCGACCCGGACCATGACCGACGCCTGGGGCGCCTGGGGCGCCGCCTGGCACGCCGGCTCCCGGCCAGGGACATCGGCGGCGAGCCCGGCCGGCAGGGCGAAGCCGGTGACCTCCACCCGGGGGATCGGAGCCAGCTCCTCGCGGACGGCGTCGAGCAGGTCGACGATGGTCCAGCCCAGCGCGGTGATGACCGCGGAGAGCACCTCGGACGACGCCTCCTTCCGGCCTCGCTCGACCTCCGACAGGTACTGGACCGAGATCCGGGCGGTGTCCGCGACGTCCTTCAACGTCTTGCCCTGGTGACGGCGGGCGCGCCGCAGGACGACACCGATCGCGCCGCGCAGCAGGGGCATGGGTCGAGAATAGGCGTTGCCCGTGCTCGCCGTCACCCGCCGGAGGCTCCGATGTCCACCCTCGACACTGCCGCCCTGCGAGATCGGCAGGGCCCGCTCAAGCAGCGCTACCGCGACGACCCGGACGCCGCGATCGTCACCGTCCGGGCGGAGGGGGCGTTCGAGCGCGACGACGAGGGCGTCGTCAGCTGCACGGTGCAGGGGTGGTCGGGACCGGTACGGGCCGGCCTGCACCCGTCGACCGGCGGCGACGGCGAGGACGCCTGTTCCGGAGACATGCTGCTGGAGGCGCTCGTCGCCTGTGCCGGCGTGACCCTGCGATCGGTCGCGACGGCGATGGGCCTGGCCGTCAAGCAGGCCCGGCTGCGGGCCACCGCGACGTTCGACGCCCGTGGCACCCTGGGCGTCTCCCGCGACGTCCCGGTCGGTTGCCGGGGGTACCGGGTGGTCGCCGAGCTGGCGACCGATGCGGACGACGCCGCGCTGGCCCGGCTCGCCCAGCTCACCGAGCGGTACTGCGTGGTCGGGCAGAGCCTGCGCGACCCGGTGTCCGTCATGGTGACGCGGACCGATCTCGTCGACCGGCCCTGACCGGGCCCTGACCTGCCGCCGGGGTCCCGGCCCGGCAATCGGGTACAATTCTTCTCGCCGTCATTTTCCGGGTGCCACCGCGCGATTTCTCTCACCAATTCCAAGAATTGCCTCTCCTCGG
>DATDMG010000315.1:0-19981 GCA_036518955.1 Kineosporiaceae bacterium
CGCCGGGGCCGCGGCACCCCGGACGGCGGCACCCCGGACGGCGGCCGCCACCCGGACGGCGTCGGCCGACGGCCTGACCGCGTGCACCCGGACCGCCCACGCCCCCGCGGCCGCGGCCAGGGCGGTGGTCGCGGTGGTCGCGGCGTCCCGGTCTCCCGGAGGTGCCGGCTCGCCGTCGGGCCCGGTGAGCAGCGAACCGAGAAAGCGCTTTCGCGACGCCCCGACGAGGACCGGGAGGCCGACCGAGGTCAGCTCGCCGAGCCGGGCCAGCAGCTGCCAGTTGTGCTCGGCCGTCTTGGCGAAGCCCAGTCCGGGGTCGAGGATCAGCCGGCGGAGGTCGACGCCGGACTCGGCCAGCAGCTCGATGCGCCGGCGCAGCTCGGTCACCACGTCAGTGACGACGTCGTCGTAGCCGGCGAGATCCTGCATGACGGCGCTGGGGCCGCGCCAGTGCATCGCGACGTAGACCGTCGCGGTGCGGGCGACGAGCGCGGCCATGTCCGGGTCGGCCTGCCCGGCACTGACGTCGTTGACGATCAGTGCCCCGGCGTCCAGGGCTGCGCGGGCGACGACCGCACGGCTGGTGTCCACGCTCACGACCGCACCCTGCCCCGCCAGCCCCCGGATCACCGGCAGCACCCGGCGGAGCTCCTCCTCGACCGGGACCCGCCCGGCGCCCGGCCGGGTCGACTCACCACCGACATCCAGCAGGTCGGCGCCCTCGGCGAGCAACCGAAGACCGTGATCCACCGCAGCCTCCGGCCGCGACCAGAGACCACCGTCGCTGAACGAGTCGGGGGTCACATTGATCACACCCATCACGAGGCATCGCCCGGCACCGGCCAGCCGCCCAGGGAGCCCCAGCACCTCGTGCACGATCCAAACCCTATCCAGCAGCCACCCGTTCGCGCCTTTTCACTGCCCGCCGAGTTGTCACCATGATCTGGATCCGATCGCACAGCTCTCCTCAGGCGTGCAGCTCTCCTCAGGCGTGCGGCGTTCCGTCCGATGTGACCGGACGACCGTGCGCCCGGACGCCCGCGCACAGCCGGTCATGAATTCCCCGGTATGCGCATCCGTACTGCGCCGAAGGCATTGCTCCACAGCGTGTTTCGTCCGTGGCTCGGCGCGAACGATCGCAGGTCACCCCTTGTGCGACAGGGCAAGGGGAGGTAGAAATCCCCCACGCCATCGGGCTTTCGATGGTCGACGCCGGGGCTTCCCGGCGGACCCGAAGCGGCGGGGCAGCCCGCCACGGAGGGGCTGCCGCGGGATGCCGGGCGGATCCGTCCGCTCGGGTGCGCGCGGCGGTGACGATCGCGATGATGGCGACGGAGCGGCCCTGAGGGGCCCTGGGCACCGGCGGGGGCACCCGGCGGAGCCGGCGCGGACGGCGTCGCGTGGGGTTCCGATCCACCGTTCCACCGCCAGGCACGCTGCCACCGACGTCTGCAGTGCGAGGCACGGGGAGCCGTCCCCCGAGTGTCCTGGCCGTAAGGCCCCTCGAGCGCGAATCTCGAGGGGCCTTACTCGTCCCGGCGCCGGATGCCGCGGGCACCGTTCGACCCTCCTGGTCTATCCCGTCACCCCCCGCCCGACGCGGACCGACACGCCCGCGCGACAATCAAGGTCCACCCGGTGATGGAGGAGGTGACCGTGCGCGAGGTCATCGGTGCGTGCGCTCTGGACTGTCCTGACGCCTGCTCCTGGGTGGTCACCGTGGACGACGGCGCCGCCGTCCGGCTACGGGGCAACCCGGACCACCCGATCACCCGCGGCACCCTCTGCGCCAAGGTGACTCCCTTCCTGCAGTATGCGGCGTCGCCGCACCGGCTACGGCACCCGCTGCGGCGAAGCGGTCCCAAGGGGAGCGGCGAGTTCGACCCGATCGGCTGGGACGAGGCTCTGGCCGACATCGCCGAGCGGATCCGGGACGCCGTCGACACCGACGGGGGCGAGGCCGTCTGGCCCTTCGTCGGCACCGGCACCCTCGGCTACCTCCAGGGCTGCGGCGCCGAGGGGACCCGACTGTTCCATGCCCTCGGTGCGAGCCGGCACCGGGTCGACATCTGTTCCCCGGCCGGCCACGCGGGCATGTCGTACACGACGGGATCCGCGTTCGGCATGGATCCCGCCGATCTGTCCCGATCGGCGCTGATCCTGCTCTGGGGCACCAACACGCTGACGACCAACCTTCATCTGTGGCCGTTCGTCACGCAAGGTCGCGGGCAGGGGGCCCCGCTCGTCGTCGTCGACCCGATAAGGACGCGCACGGCGGAACGCGCGGACCGGCACCTGGCCCCGCGGCCCGGCACCGATGCCGCGCTGGCCCTCGGGCTGATGGCGGAGCTGGTCCGGCTCGGCGCGACCGATGAGGACTACCTGGATCGCTGGACGCTGGGCTGGCCGGAGTTCCGCGACGCCGAGCTGGCCGGGTGGAGCGCGCACCGGGCTGCCGACGTCTGCGGGCTCGACGTCGACGACGTGATCTGGCTGGCCGAGCGGATCGCCGCCTGCCGGCCCACCGGCATCCGGACCATGATGGGCATGCAGCGCCACCGCGGCGGCGGCGCCGCGATGCGGGTGCTCTCCTGCCTGCCGGCCGTCACCGGCGACTACGCCCGGCCGGGTGGCGGGATGTGCTACTCGACCGGCCCCGCCTACGGCCTCGACACCGCCGCGCTGTCGAGGCCCGACCTGCAGCCGGCCGGGCCCACCCGGATCCTGAAGATGTCGGCCCTGGGCCGGCAGTTGCTCGAGCTGGACGACCCGCCGGTCCGGACGCTGGTGATCTGGGCCGCCAACCCGATGGTGAGCAACCCGGACACGAACGCCACCCGGGCCGGCCTGCTGCGGGACGGGCTGTTCACCGTCGTCATCGACCACGTGCTGACCGACACCGCCCGGTACGCCGACATCGTGCTGCCGAGCACGACCCAGCTCGAGCATACGGACCTGCACACCTCGTACACGCATCTGGCGCTGCAGTGGAACGCGCCCGCGGTCCCGCCGCCCGGCGAGTGCCTTCCGCACACGGAGATCTTCCGCCGCCTCGCCCGCGCGCTCGGGTTCACCGACCCTGCGCTGACCGCCTCGGACGACGAACTCGCCGAGGCTGCCCTGTCGGGTGACCACCCCTCGCTCCGGGGCGTCACGCTCGACCTGCTGAAGCGGCAGGGGTGGGCTCGGCTCGCCTGGCCCGACCCGTGCCTGCCCTTCGCCGATGGCTTCCCCACGCCGTCCGGGCGTTTCGAGTTCCGCTCGGAGCGGGGGGCCGCGGACGGCGCGGGGGCCTTCCCGTCGTACGTCGCCCCGCGCAGTGTCGGCCGGCGGCACGCCGCTGACGACGGGAGCCTCGAACTGATCTCCGCAGCGCAGCACTACCTCCTCAACTCGACGTTCGCGCGGGGACCGCGCGCCGCGGCGGCCGGCGAGCCGACCGTGCTGCTGCACCCGGACGACGCCGCCGAGCGCGGCATCGGTGACGGCGCGATGGTCCTGCTGAGCAACGAGCGCGGGTCCTTCACGGCGCGAGCGACCCTGACGGACGGCGTCCGGCGTGGGGTCGCCGCGACCTCCAAGGGCTTCTGGCCCGCCCGGCCCGGCGCGGGGACGGTGAACGCCGTGACGGCCGACCACTCGTCCGATCTCGGCGACGGCGCGACCTTCCACGACACCCGCGTCGACATCACGCCGTCGCCGGCCTGAGCCGCCGGCGCCCTCACCCGGCGCCCCTCACCCGGCCAGGCGGCCCCTCGGTCCCCTCATCACCCTGCCAGGTGACCCCAGTCCGGCTCCAGCGCGTGCCAGGCGCCGCTGGCCACGACGGAGCCGTGCTGCAGCACGAGCACCCGGTCGGCCTGCACCAGAGCGGCCCGCTTGGAGGTCGAGCCGATGACGGTGACACCGTGTCCCCGGAGCGCCTGCCAGAGCTCGAGCTCGGTCGTCACGTCGAGCGCCGACGAGACGTCGTCCGCGATGAGCAGTTCGGTGTCGGGCGCCAGGGCCCGAGCCAGGGCCAGCCGCTGCAGCTGGCCGCCGGAGAGCCGAGTCCCCTTGTGGCCGATCAGCAGGCCGAGGCCGCTCCCCGCCGCCGTCAGGTCGTACTCCAGCCGCGCCGTCGAGACGGCAGCGGCGGCGTCCAGGTCGTGGCCGAGCCTGATGTTGTCGGCGACGGTCCCGGAGAGCACCCGGGGCAGCTGCGCGACGTAGCCGACCTGGCTCGGGCGGAGGAAGACCTCCGGTTCGGTCACCCGGCGCCCGTTCCAGCGGAGTACGCCCTGGTGGTGCACGATCCCGGCGAGCGCGCGGAGCAGTGACGACTTGCCGGCACCGACCGGACCCGTCACGAGCACCAGCTCGCCGCGCTCGACCTGCAGGTTCACGTCGGCGACGCCGACCGTCCCGTCCTCGTGGACGGCCCCGAACCCGACGAGGTCGAGCCGTCGCAACCGGTGTCGCCGGGGCGGCTCGGGCGCCGGCCCGGTGCCGGCCGACAGGTCGACGCCGGCGACGGACGCCGAGTACCGCGCCACCCCGGACATCGCCACCGTGCGCCGGGTCCACACCCGGGCGGACGGGAACTGTGACACGAACGAGGCCGTCGTCCACGCGAACCAGCGGGCCGCCCCCAGGGTGGACACGGCGACGAGTGCGCCGTCGGCGGAGATCCCGCCGGCGAGATACCCGGCCCACACGCCGATCGGCAGCAGCCCGCTGGTCAGGGACGGCGTCGAGCGCGCCCACACCTGGACGGAGATCTCCCGCCGCTGCTGGTCGCTCCGGGCGGCGTCCAGCCGGGCGAGGTGCGCCAGAACCGGCTCCGTCGCCCCGGCCAGCTTGATCGTCCGGGCGGCGGACAGTGACGAGACGAGCGCCGTCGCGAAGGCCGCACGGGCGGACACCGTCCGCCGCGCCGATCGCTCGAGCCGCCGCCCGAACCCGGTCGCGGCCAGACCGGAACCCACCGTGGTGGCGGCGAAGAACAGCCCGGGCACGATGGATCCCGCGACCGCGGTCATCGAGACCAGGACGGTCACCGCGATCGCCTGGTCGATCACGTTGTCCGCCAGGGCGATGACCCGCTCGGTGTCCCCGGCCTGCGCGACGACCTCGGCCGGGGTGTGCCCGCTGACGCGCCGCGGCCCGGTCTGGCCGTTCGCCAGCCCCAACCCGATACGCAGCATCTGCCGGGTCCACCACTCCGGGAACCAGCGGCCGGGGAACCACGGCAGCGGCACCGCCACCAGGAGCGCCGCCACGATCGCGGCGGCCGTCCCGGCCACACCCGGCCCCGGGCGACCGCCCACGAGGCGCGCCCACAGCCAGGGCAGCAGCACGCCGTCCAGGCCGAGGAACACCATCACGGCGAACACGCCGACGGCTGCCAGCCCGTACCGAGGGTCGTTCGTCACCAGCCGGACGATCTCCCGGAACGTGCGGGCCTCCGGCGGCGGCGGGAGCGGCGGCCGCACGGCCTGCGGTGGCTCGGCCCGTCGTGGCTCGACCGGCCGGGGCACCGGGCGTGGCTGCGTCACGCCCGGGCCCGGCGGCTCGACGACCGGCGGCGTCAGTCCCAGCAGGCCCTCGACGACGGACGACTGCTCGAGCGTGCGGCCGTCAGCCGCCAGGGCGGGCGGGGCCGGGCGCCCGGCGGGCACCTGCTCCCGGCCGGCAGCCCTGCTGGTCGCGAGCAGCGCCGCGAACCGGCGGGAGGACCGCAGTGACCCCGCCTCGAGCACGGCGCCGTCCGCCAGGACGACGACCTCGTCGCAGTGCCGAAGCGACGAGATCCGGTGCGCGATGACGATGCCGATCCGCCCGGCGAGCAGCCGCTCGGTCGCCCGCTGGACGCGCGCCTCGGTGGCCGGATCGAGCCGCGCGGTCGCCTCGTCGAGGATGACCACGTGCGGGTCCCGGACCAGGATCCGGGCGAAGGCGACGAGCTGCTCCTGCCCGGCCGACAACACGTGACCACCGTCGCCGAGCCTGGTCTGCAGGCCGTGCGGCAGGTCGTCGACCCACGCCGTCAGGCCCAGCTCTGCCATCGCCGCCGCGACCCGGCCGATCAGCTCCGGGTCGAACAGTGCCACGTTCTCGGCGAGCGTCCCGGCCACGATCTCGGTGCGCTGCGGGACGACGGCCACGAACCGGCGCAGCCGGACCAGGTCGAGGTCGAGCACGTCCTGCCCGGCCAGGCTGACGGTGCCCCGGGGCAGATCCACGGCGCGCGTCAGCGCTTTCGCGAGCGTCGACTTGCCCGACCCGCTGCGCCCGACGATCGCGTACGAGCGGCCCGGGACGAACGTGAGCCGGACGTCGCTCAGCGCCGGCGGCGCGCTCGCCGGCGCGCTCGGATACCGGAGGGTCAGGCCGCGGACGGTGAGGGGACCGGGCCGCGGCACGGCACCGCCCGTCCGTTCCTGCGTGGACGCGGCGAGCAGCTGGATGCGCCCCCAGGCGCCCAGGCCGTACTGCAGCTCGGGGATGCGGTGACTGATCTGCTCGACCGTCCCCCCGAAGCCGAGGGCGAGCAGCCAGACGGCGGTCAGCCGGGCGGCGTCGACGTGACCCGTCGCCAGCCCCCAGGCGCCGCCCGCCACGACCAGCGCGATCCCCACCCGGACGACGCCCGTCCCGGCGGTCATCACGCCCGCGGAGAGCCGCCAGACCACCCTGCCGCGCTCCAGCGCGCTGCGCGCCCGACGGGCGTACAGCTGCAGCACGTACGGCCGGGCCAGGCTGGTTCGGACGTCGTCCTGGCCGTGCACGGCCTCCTCGGTGACCGCGGCGACGTCCGACCAGGCCTCCTCCTCGGCCATCCGGGCCGGGGCGATCCGGCGGATCCGGTCGGTCAGGGTCAGGCCGAGGAAGGCGGCCGAGGCCAGCAGCACCAGCCCGGCCGGCCACCAGACGACGAACGCGACGGCGACGGACACCGCGCCCGCCACCAGCGCCCGGATCACGGGCACGCCACTCCCGCGCAGCTCGGCGCCGACCTGGTACACGTCGTTGTCGATCCGATCGAGGAGCTCACCGACCGCGGTGCCCTCCAAAGTGGCGACGTCCTGCCCGAAGGCGACGCGCGTCAGCCTCCGCCGGACGTCGGCGGACCAGTCGGCGGTCAACGCGGCGACGACGAGCCCGACCGCGAGATCGGTCGTCGCCGCCGCGACCAGAGCGAGGAGCAGCCCGGCGAAGGCCGACAGGGAGCGGTCCACCAGGACCGCACCGGCGAGCGCCGCCGCCGCGGCCTGCCCGGAGGCTCCGAGCACGATGAGACAGGCCACCAGCGTGGATCGGCGCGCCGACGTGGCCCACAGGTCGCGCAGCAGGCACACGGGAGATCCCCCCAGGACGTGCGGAACGGGCTTCCAGCGTGCTCGCCCGGCACCGGCCGCGACAACGGAATTACCGCATCATGATCGCTTTCGGCGGCCTCGACGCGCTACGGCTCAGGCCGACCGACCGAGGATCAGGCTCATCGCCTCGGCCCGGGTCGCCGCGTTCCGGAGCATCCCGCGGACGGCGCTCGTCACCGTGCGCGACCCCGGCTTGCGGACACCGCGCATCGACATGCAGAGGTGCTCGCACTCGACGACCACGATCACGCCGCGCGGCGCCAGGAGGTTGACGAGGGCGTCCGCCACCTGGGTGGTCAGTCGTTCCTGGACCTGGGGACGGCGCGCGTACACGTCCACCAGGCGGGCGAGCTTGCTCAGCCCGGTGATCCGGCCGTCCTCGGACGGGATGTAGCCGACATGGGCGACGCCGTGGAAGGGCACCAGGTGGTGCTCGCAGCAGGAGAAGACCTCGATGTCCTTGACCAGCACCATCTCGTCGTGGCCCAGGTCGAAGGTGGTGGTCAGGACGTCCTCCGGCTGCTGCCAGAGGCCGGCGAAGAGCTCGGAGTACGCGCGGGCGACCCGGGCCGGGGTCTGCCGCAGGCCGTCGCGGTCCGGGTCCTCCCCGATCGCCAGCAGGATCTCCCGGACCGCATGCTCCACCCGGGCCGCGTCGTACGGCCTGCGTGCCGCGACGTCCGCAGTCGGCGAAGGGAGGGTGACCGGGCCGATCGGCGAGCCCGGCGGCGACGAGTGGTTCAGTACTGCTCCCCACCCAACGGCCCGCCGAGGCCGGACCCGAGCGAACCCGCCGGGTACGCCGAGTGACCGTTCTCCGCCGCCCGCTCGGCCGGAGTCAGGACGGGCGGGATGTCGGACACCAGCCGGCGGTCGCTGGACAGCCAGACCGGCCGCTCCGTCCGCTTCACCACGGGCTCGAAGATGGAGGCCAGCTCGTCCTTGTTCAGGGTCTCCTTCTCGAACAGCTGCAGGACCAGTTCGTCGAGCACTCCCCGGTTCTCGACCAGGACCTCCCAGGCCTCGTCGTGCGCGTTCTCGATGAGCCGGCGGACCTCCTCGTCGACGACGCCCGCGACCTCCTCGGAGTAGTCGCGCTGGTGGCCCATGTCGCGTCCGAGGAAGACCTCGCCCTGCGACTGGCCCAGCTTGATCGCGCCCACTCGCTCCGACATCCCGTACTGTGTGATCATCTTGCGGGCGATCGCCGTCGCCTTCTCGATGTCGTTGCTGGCCCCGGTCGTCGGGTCGTGGAAGACGAGCTCCTCCGCCACCCGGCCGCCGAGGGCGTAGGCGAGTTGGTCGAGCAGCTCGTTGCGGGTGGTGGAGTACTTGTCGTCCTGAGGCATCACCATCGTGTACCCCAGAGCCCGGCCACGCGGCAGGATCGTCACCTTGGTCACCGGGTCGGTGTGCCGCAGCGCCGCCGCCACCAGGGCGTGCCCGCCCTCGTGGTACGCGGTGATCTTCTTCTCCTTCTCGCTCATCAGCCGGGTGCGCTTCTGCGGCCCGGCGATGACACGGTCGATGGCCTCGTCGAGCGCCCGGTCGTCGATCAGCCGGGCCCCCGCCCGCGCCGTCAGCAGGGCCGCCTCGTTGAGGACGTTGGCCAGGTCGGCGCCGGTGAACCCCGGCGTGCGGCGGGCCACCGCGAGCAGGTCGACGGACGCCGCCATGGGCTTGCCCTTGGCGTGCACCTGCAGGATCTGATGCCGGCCCTGCATGTCCGGCGGGTCGACGGCGATCTGCCGGTCGAAACGGCCGGGGCGCAGCAGCGCGGGGTCGAGGATGTCCGGCCGGTTCGTGGCCGCGATCAGGATGACGTTCGTCTTGACGTCGAACCCGTCCATCTCGACGAGCAGCTGGTTCAGGGTCTGCTCGCGCTCGTCGTGGCCACCGCCGAGACCCGCGCCGCGGTGACGGCCGACGGCGTCGATCTCGTCGACGAACACGATCGCCGGCGCGTTGGCCTTGGCCTGGTCGAACAGGTCGCGCACCCGGCTGGCACCGACGCCGACGAACATCTCCACGAAGTCGGACCCGGAGATCGAGTAGAACGGGACCCCCGCCTCGCCGGCGACGGCGCGGGCCAGCAAGGTCTTGCCCGTACCCGGCTGGCCGTACAGCAGCACGCCCTTGGGGATCTTCGCGCCGACGGCCTGGAACTTGGCCGGCTCAGCCAGGAACTCCTTGATCTCCTGAAGCTCCTCGACGGCCTCATCGGCACCCGCGACGTCCGCGAAGGTCACCTTGGGCATGTCCTTGTTGACGAGTTTCGCCCGGGACTTGCCGAAGTTCATCACCCGGGAGCCGCCGCCCTGCATCTGGCCCATCAGGAACCAGAAGAGGACGAGGATCGCCACCAGGGGCAATACGGTGTAGAGCAGCCCGGACCACCAGGGCGCCTGCGGGTTCTGGTCGTCGAACCCGTTCTTCGGCGGGTAGTTGTCGAGCAGTTGCACCAGCTCAGGGCCACGGGCGTCGACGTAGTAGGCGGCGACGCGGTCGTGGCCCTCCAGCGGCTTCGTCAGGGTCAGCTCGATGCGCTGGTCGCCGTTCACGATCGTGGCGGAGGTCACATTACCCGCCTTGATCTGGGCGATCGCCTGCGAGGTGTCGATCTGTTCGAACCGGTTCGGCGAGAGCAGCCGGGCACCGAGGAACACGACGAGAACCGCGGCGATCACCCAGATCACCGGACCACGCGTCAGTCGCTTGAGATCCATTCAGCGGGGGCTGCCAGCCCCGTCCCTTCCGCTCGCACTCAACTGGAACGACGGTACACGCCACCATGCCGTGCGCTTGCACGGTCCGCACGCGGTCCCTCGCAGGCACAACGGGCGGCCGAGGTGCGATGTTCCGGTCCTGGTCGACGCCCGTCGCCGGCGAGGGGATCGCGGGCGACGCAGGGTGGTCATATTGTCTCGCCAAACCGCCACAAAGCGAGCCCTGCCCGGGGCCGTCCGGGTCACGACCTGATCACGAGGGGGTCGATCATGCACCACCCCCGGCGTCACGAGCCGTACACGTGCTCCGCCAGCGTCCCGACGACGCGCAGGTTGCGGAACCGCTCGGCGTAGTCCAGCCCGTACCCTACGACGAACTCGTTCGGCAGGTCGAACCCGACGTACCGCAGGTCGACGTCCACCTTCGCGGCCTCCGGCTTGCGCAGCAGGGTGAAGACCTCGACGGACGCCGGCCCGCGCGAGGACAGGTTCGCCACCAGCCAGGACAGCGTCAGGCCGGAGTCGACGATGTCCTCGACGATGAGCACGTCACGGCCGGTGATGTCCCGGTCGAGGTCCTTCAGGATCCGCACCACCCCGGAGGACTTGGTGCCCGACCCGTAGGAGGAGACCGCCATCCAGTCGACCTCGGCGCTGGTGTGCAGGTGACGGGTGAGGTCCGCCATCACGATCACCGCACCCTTGAGCACCCCGACGAGCAACGGGTTCAACCCGGCGTAGTCGCTGTCGATCCTGGCCGCCAGCTCGGCGAGCCGACCCTGGATCTCCTCCTCCGTGAGCAGGACCTTCGCCAGGTCCGAGCCCATGTCGCTGGCGTCCACGTCACTCCCGGTCGTCGACTGCGCGGCCCGCTGGGCCCGGCGTGGCACCGGCCGGGCCGAGCACCAGCCTCCCACATGCCCGACGGCCGATCACACCGCCCGGCAGGTGCACCGGCCCCTGTCCGCGCCACCGGACGACGAGACCGTCCAGGGCCAGCACGTGACGGCGGCCGAGCGCGCCGGCCGGGCTGCCGGCCCGGCGGGCAGCGGCCAGCAGTGCCCGGCGGCGGACGGCGTCCGGGGCGGCCGCGAGCAGGGCGACGTCCAGAGCGTGATCACGGCCGGCGTGCGTGGTCACCGGAGCGTGGGCGCGGGCGAGCAGGTCGGCCGCGAGCGCCTCCAGGGCGTCGGCGTCCTCGCGGGCCAGCTCGGCGGACCGGGCGAGCGCGGCCACCAGCCCGGGACCGAGCGCGGCCGCCAGGTCCGGCAGGAGGGCCCGCAGCCGGCTGCGGGTGTACCTGGGGTCCGTGTTGGCGGGGTCGTGCCAGACGGGCAGGCCGAGATCGGCGCACGCCCGGGCGGTCTCCTCCCGGGACAGACCGAGCAATGGGCGGCGGAAGATCCCGCGGCGCGCCGGCATCCCGGCCAGGCTGCGCGCGCCGGACCCGCGGGCCAACCCGAGCAGCACGGTCTCGGCCTGGTCGTGCAGGGTGTGCCCGAGGAGGACGGCGCGGGCGCCGTGCCGGGCGGCGACGTCCTCGAGGGCCCCGTACCGCGCGGCGCGGGCGGCCGCCTCCGGGCCGCCCGCGCCGTCCGGGTGGACCCGGACGACGTCCACCGGGGCCAGGCCCAGGTCGTGGCAGGTGGCCGCCGCCCCGGCCGCCACCGCGGCGGAGACCGGGGACCAGCCGTGGTCCACCACGACGGCCCCGGCCCGCAGGCCGAGCCGGGGCGCGACGAAGGCGGTCGCCGCGGCCAGTGCGACCGAGTCCGGGCCTCCGCTGCAGGCGACGAGGACCGGGCCGCCGGCCGGCGGTCGGGTGAGGTCGACCACGGCGGCCCGGACGGCGCCGCGCGCCGCCGCGACGGCCGGCGTCAACGGTGGACGCGCCGCACCCACGCCACCGGGTCGGTGATCTCCTCGGGCTGGGGCAGGGTGTTCGGCGAGGTCCACACCGCATTGAACCCCTCCATGCCGACCTCGGCCAGCACCCCGCGGACGAACCGGGCCCCGTCGGCGTACTGCCGCATCTTCGCCTCCAGGCCCAGCAGCCGGCGCAGGATCTGGTCGATCACGCCGCGGCTCGCCCGGCGGGCGTCGAAGCGCTGCCGGATCATCGCCACCGAGGGCACCACCTGCGGCCCGGCGAGATCCATCACGACGTCCGCGTGGCCCTCGAGGAGGGACATCACCGCGGTCAACCGGGCGAGCCGGCGGCGCTGCTGCGGCGTCTGGATCGCCTCGAGGAGCGGCGCCGTGGAGCCGCCACGCAGCAGGTCCGGAACGGATCGCAGCGCTTCGGCGAGCCGGTCCGCGAGCTGGGCCGGCTCCAGCATCAGGTCACCGACGAGGGTGCGGACCTGGTCGATCAGGTGCTCGGCCAGCCAGGTGGTCGCGGTGAACTGCACGCGGTGGGTCTCCTCGTGCAGGCAGACCCACAGCCGGAAGTCGTGCGGCCGCACACCCAGCTCACCCTCCACATGGACGACGTTGGGCGCGACCAGCAGCAGCCGGCCGGAGTCGCTGGCCGCGTCCCCGGAGAAAGGGTCGTACTGACCGAGCACCCGGGAGGACAGCACGCCCAGCAGCGAGCCCAGCTCGGCCCCGGTGATCCGGCTCCCGACGGCGCTCAGGGTGCTGGAGGGGAGCCTGCCGCGGCGCTCGAAGACCTCGGCGACCACAGGGGCCAGCACGCTGCGGAAGGCTGCGGCGTTCGCCCGCGCCCAGCCCGCCCGGTCCACGACCAGGACGACGGGACCCGGTGGCACGACCAACCCGGTGAGCCCGGCGACGTGACCCGCGGCAGCGGCGGAGGCGGTGCGCAGCTCGGCGACCACCTCGGCCGCCTGCTCGGGCGGCAGCTGCGGCCCCGGGCGGCCCACGACGGCCGCCGTCCGGGCGGCGAGATCCCAGTCGACGAGGAGATCAACCGGCGCGGGCGAGACGGGAGTCATCCCCCCACCGTACGTGCGGCCGCCAGGCGCCGCCCGCGGGAGCCGGCGCCCGGGTCGGTCGCGGTCACCGGACGACGACGACCGACCCGGCGACCCGACCGTCACCGGCAGCCGCAGGTCGCGAGGGCGGTGGCCGCGGCGTCCAGCGCGACCCGACCGGGATCGGTGGCCGGCACCGCGTCCGCGACGACGGCGAAGGCGAGCAGTCGGCCGTCGGCGTCCACGACGAGGCCCGCCAGCGAGCCGACGCCGGTCAGCGTGCCCGTCTTCGCCCGGACCATCCCGGCCCCGCCGGCCAGCGCGGAACCGGTGAACCGGTCACCGAGCGTTCCGGACGCCCCCGCCACCGGCAGCCCGGTGACGACCGCCCGCAGCTCCGGGTGGGCCGCCGACGCGGCCAGCGCCAGGGTGCTCACGATGGTCCGGGCCGGGACGGCGGTCCGGCCCCCGAGTCCGCTGCCCCCGCTGAGCCTGGCACCGGCGACCGGGATGCCGAGGGTCGCGATCCGCGTCAGCACTGCCGCGCCGCCGCCGGCGAAGGTCGCCGGCCGGTCGGCCGCGAGCGCGACGAGCCGGGCGAGCACCTCGGCGGTCGTGTTGTCGCTGTCGGTGAGGTCGTGCTCGACGATCTCGGCCAGCGGCGCCGAGCGCACCTCACCGAGCACGGTGGCGCCGACCGGGGCGACCCCCCGGGTCACCCCACCCGACACGCTGATCCCGCGCGCCACCAGCAGGGCGGCGAAGCGCCGCGCGGCGGCCATCGCCGGGTCTGCCAGCCGGGCAACGGGCAGTCCCGGCCGGGGGGACACGGCCGGGTCGGTGGCCCCGACCGTCATCTCGATCGGCTGGATCGGGGCCACGAAACCGCCGCCCACGTCGCCCGGGGACCACGCAGGGTTGACCGACGGCCCGGAGAACAGGGTGTCGTCCAACCGGAGGGTCACGCTGGTGGCGCCCCTCGCCCGCAGGGCCGCCGCCGTCGCCTCCGCCAGGTCCGCGAGCCCGGCGTGCCCCTGGACGGCGTCCGGGTGCCCGGCCTGCGGGGCGAGCAGCACGTCACCGCCGCCGACGAGCACGACCTCCCCCGCGGCGCCGGCGACCGCGCGGGTCGGCAGCGTGGTGTTCGGGCCGAGAGCGCTCAGCGCCGCAGCGGCAGTAAGGATCTTGGTGGCGGACGCCGGCACGGCCGCCCGCTCCGGCTGCCGGCTGAACAGGCTGGTGCCGGACGCGACGTCCAGTACTTCGGCACTCACCGAACGGCCCAGCGCACCGCGCCCGAGCGGGCCGGCAAGGGCGCTCGCCACCCCGGCCGCGCTGGGGACCGGCGCACCAGCCGGCAGCGCGGGCAGCACGACCGCCGGCACCGCCGGCACGACGGCGCCCGGCAGCGGGAGCCGGACGGCGGGCACCGGCGATGCCGGCGCGGTGGTCGCCGGGGTCGTCGGGGTCGCCGGCGCGGTGGTCGCCGCCACCGCCAGCAGCAGCGCGGTCACGACGCCGGCCGTGATAGACGGCACACTGCCCCCTCGTCCGGAATGCTGGTTCCCGCCCCGACAGTAGTCTGCTCGCCAGGTCCGCTCCTCGTGACCGGGCCGAGCCGGCCGGTGACACCGCGGCTGCCTGCCGTCCCGACCTGCCCACGCCCGCGTCCGCGTCCGAAGGGGAGTCAGCCGTGGAGTTCGACGTCACCATCGAGATCCCGAAGGGTCAGCGGAACAAGTACGAGGTCGATCACGAAACCGGACGGATCCGGCTGGACCGGATGCTCTTCACCTCGACCCGCTACCCTCACGACTACGGCTTCATCGAGGGCACGCTCGGTGAGGACGGCGACCCGCTGGACGCGCTGGTGATCCTCGAGGAGCCGACCTTCCCGGGGTGCCTGATCCGCTGCCGGGCGATCGGCATGTTCCACATGCGCGACGAGGCCGGCGGCGACGACAAGGTGTTGTGCATCCCGGCCGGCGATCCCCGGGTGACGCACATCCAGGACCTCACCGACGTCAGCGACTTCGACCGGCTGGAGATCCAGCACTTCTTCGAGACCTACAAGGACCTCGAGCCCGGCAAGAGCGTCGAGGGAGCGCACTGGACGGACCGGGCCGGCGCCGAGAAGGAGATCGAGATCTCCCGGCAGCGCCTGGCCGACGCCAAGACCCACGACACCACGGCCCACGACACCGGGGCCTGACTCGACGGCCGCTCCCGAGCCGGGCGGACCGCGGTGGCCGCGCACCCCCCAGCGCGGCCCGCACCGGTCCCGGTACGGTCGCGCCCTGGCGGGCATCGCCTCGTTCGGGCCGACCACGCCGAAGGCCGAGCCCGCCGGGTCGACCCGGTACGGCGATCCCGGGATCGGGGTGGGGCGAGGGGCACGGCGGCTCCTCCGGCGTCTGCTCCGCCGCGCGCGGTCGGGGCGCGGCCCGCGGAGGTGACGGCGGGGAGACCGTCCGGACGGTGAACTCATCGCCTGCGCTGCCCCGCCATACCCATAGTTGATCATCTTCTCAGGGCTTTCCCAGGCCCACCACAGACCCTGCCGAGGGAGCCCGATGAAGTTAGGTCGCGCAACATTCCGGTCGCCGCCCGCCGGGCCGAGGTGCACCCGGGCGACGGCCGCCTCGAGGAGAAAGGGGAGCCCGTGCGCGGTGTGGTCCGCGGCCTCCGGGCGCGCTGGGCGCTGATCACCGGCGTGGTGATCGCACTGGTGGTCGTCGGCTCGGTGTGGTGGGTCAACCGACCGGCCCCCGCCGCGGCCCCGCTGACCCGGGCGGTGGCCGCCGGCACCGGGACGATGCAGATGACGACCTCGACGACCGGGACCCTGTCGCCGGCGCAACAGGCCAACCTGAACTTCGCGGTGAACGGCCAGGTGACGTCGGTGACCGCCACCGTGGGCCAGAAGGTCACCGCGGGTACCCGGCTGGCGACCGTCTCCTCGGCCACCCTGGCCGCGCAGGTCGCCCAGGCGAAGGCCTCGCTGGCCCAGGCCCAGGCGCGCCTCGACGCCGACAGCAGCGGCACGGCGACCTCGGCGCAGAAGGACGCCGACGCCGCCGCCGTCACCGCGGCGCGGTCGGCGGTGACGAACGCGGAGGCGAACCTGACCAACGCGACCCTGACGTCCCCGATCGCCGGCACCGTGGCGCAGGTCGCGCTGACCGTCGGGCAGCAGGTGGCGGGGAACGGTTCGTCCGGCGGCGGGTCCGGCGCGGCGGGAGGCAGCGGCGGCTCCGGCGGCTCGGGTGGCTCGGGCGGAGGGGCCGGCGCCGGCAGCACGGCAGGCTCCGGGGCCTCGGGGTCGTCCGGCGGCGCGTCGTCCGCGCAGATCGTCGTGATCAGCGACACGTTCGTGGTGAACGCGAGTGTCGACAGCACCCAGGTGGGGCTGGTCCGCGCCGGTGAGCAGGCCGTCATCCTGCCGCAGGGGTCGAGCACGCCGCAGTACGGAACGGTGGCAACGGTAGGCCTGCTCGGGACGTCGACGTCAGGCGTCACCACCTTCCCGGTGGCGATCACCGTGACCGGGCGGCCGACCGGCCTGTTCGCGGGGGCCACCGCCTCGGTGAACATCGTGTACCGCCAGCTGAACGACGTCCTCGAGGTGCCCACGGCCGCGATCCACTACGACGGCGGGGCACCGTACGTGGAGCTCGCCGGGTCCGCCGGCGGCCCGGCGAGCAGCAACCCGCCGCACCGCACGGTCGGCATCGGCCTGCAGTCCGGCGGGTTCAGCCAGATCACCTCCGGCCTGAACGAGGGTGACCAGGTCCTCGTGCCGATCATACGTCCGCAGGGCACCCGCACCGGCCAGTCCGGGCAGTCCGGCCGGGTGGGCAACGGCAACCGCGGCGGCTTCGGTGGTGGCGGGTTCGGCGGTGGCGGGTTCGGCGGTGGCGGTGGCTTCGGCGGTGGCGGCGGTGGGTTCGGTGGTGGCGGCGGTGGGTTCGGTGGTGGCGGGCGCACCGGTGGCGGTGGCAACGGCGGGGCAGGGGGCTGAGGCGCGCGATGAGCCTGTGGAGCACCCCGCGGCCGGGGACGCCGGCGTGGGCCGACGAGCCCGCCGTCCCGGCCGCCGTGGCCACGGTCCCGGTGATCAGCCTGGACCGGGTCGGCAAGGTGTACCGCTCGGGTCCGGTCGAGGTGCGGGCCGTGGACGACGTCACCCTCGCCATCGACGAGGGCGAATACGTGGCGATCACCGGGCCCAGCGGGTCCGGCAAGTCCACCCTGATGCACGTCCTGGGCTGCCTGGACGTCGCGACCAGCGGCGTCTACCGGCTCGCCGGACAGGATGTCGGCGAGATGAGCGAGGAGGATCTGGCGGCGGTCCGCAACCAGCGGGTCGGGTTCGTCTTCCAGCAGTTCAACCTGCTGCCCTCGCTCCCCGCCTGGCGCAACGTCGAGCTGCCCCTGGTGTACGCCGGGGTCGGCCGGAGCGAGCGCCGACAGCGCGCGATCATGGCGTTGGAGCGGGTGGGGTTGGGAGCTCGCGTCGATCACCGGCCCGGCGAGCTGTCCGGTGGCCAGCAGCAGCGGGTCGCGGTGGCGCGGGCCCTGGTGACCGACCCGTCGCTGCTGCTGGCCGACGAGCCCACCGGCAACCTCGACAGCGCCGCGACGGACGACGTCCTGCACCTGTTCGACGAGCTGCACGCCGCCGGACGCACCATCGTCGTGATCACGCACGAGCCGGACGTCGCCGCCCGGTCGGGCCGGGTGGTCCGCGTCCGCGACGGCCGGATCGTCGCCGATTCAGCGGTGGAGGCGGCGTCATGACCTGGGCCGAGACCCTGCGGACCGGCCTGGAGGCGCTCCGCACGCACCGGCTCCGCTCCGGCCTGACCGTGCTCGGCATCCTGATCGGGATCACGGCGGTGATCCTCACGGTCGGGCTCGGCCAGGGCGCGCAGCAGACGATCTCCAGTCGGATCAATGCGCTCGGGACCAACCTGCTGGTCGTGACGCCCGGCAGCTCGACCGGGGCGGGCGGCGTCCGGGGCGGGACCGGCTCCGCCAGCACCCTCACGACGGCGGACGCCGACACGCTCGCCTCCCCGGCGGTCGCCCCGGACATCGCCGCGGTCGCGCCCACGGTGGGCCGGTCCCTGACCCTGACCACTCCCGACGCCAACTGGACGACCACGGTCACCGGGACGACGCCGCAGTGGCTGGCGGTCCGGGCGCGCACGATGAGTGAGGGGCGGTTCCTCGACCCCGACGACCTCAGCCAGCGGGCCGCGGTCACCGTCCTCGGGCCGACGACGGCGGCGGAGCTGTTCCGCGGTGACGCGGTCGGACGCACGGTGATCCTGAACGGCGTCCAGCTCACCGTCGTCGGCGTGCTGGCCTCCAGCGGCAGCACCGGCGGAACCACCCAGGACGACCTGGCCCTGGTCCCCCTGCCGACCGCCCAGCAGCGGTTCATCGGCAGCTCGGGCCGGACCTCGGTGCAGGCGATCTACCTGCAGGCGAAGTCCCAGGAGGCGCTGTCCGCCGCCTACCAGGAGGCGCAGGCCGCGCTCTTGGTCGACCACCGGGCCACGTCCGACAGCGGGCCCGACTTCTCGATCGCCACCCAGGAGTCGCTGCTGAGCACGGCAACCTCGGTCACCCAGACGCTGACCGTGCTCCTCGCCGGGATCGCCGCCATCTCGCTGCTGGTCGGTGGCATCGGCGTGATGAACATCATGCTCGTCTCGGTCACCGAGCGGATCCGGGAGATCGGCCTGCGCAAGGCCCTCGGCGCCCCCCCACGGATCATCCGGCGGCAGTTCATGGTCGAGGCGTCGATGCTCGGGCTCGTCGGCGGCCTCGCCGGCGCCGCCCTCGGATTGGGCCTGGCCGCGCTGCTCACCCAGACGCTGGGCCAACCGATCGTCGCCAGCCCGGTGGCGACCCTCGGAGCCATCGTGATCGCCGTCCTCGTCGGCATCGTCTCCGGCGTGTACCCGGCCACCCGGGCGGCACGTCTCGCACCCATCGACGCCCTGCGGAGTGAGTGAGCCCACCATGATCCGAATGACCAGCTCTCCTGTCCGCCGCCGCGGCCTGGTGATCGTCGCGCCGGCCCTCGTCACCCTGCTGGCCGCGTGCGGCAGTTCGGGGACGTCGACCTCGTCGGGGTCCGCGGCGGGTTCGACGGCTTCGGCCGCCGCGGGCGGCACCGCGCCCGGGCAGGGCAACCGGACGCCGCCAGGCGTCAGCGGGCAGACGGTGGAGGTCTCGGGCAATACCCTGCAGGTGCGGACGGCGGACGGTCAGACCGCCGTCCAGGTCTCCTCGTCCACCCGGATCACCGAGCTGAAGGCGGCGACGTCGGCCGCGGTCACCGTCGGTTCGTGCCTGGTGGCGACCGGGCAACCGGACGCGTCGGGGGCCGGCCTCACCGCGCGGAGCGTCGTGGTGGCGCCGGCGACCGGCGGCACGTGCGCCGACAACGGCTTCGGCGGGCCGGGTGGGTTAGGCGGGCCGGGACCCGGGCGGGGCGGCCCGGGGGCGACCGGGTCGGCCGGTTCCGGGGCCGGGTCGGGCACACCGGGTGCCGGAGGCCAGGGTGCCCCGGTGGGGACGGCCGCCGGCACGGTGACCGCGGTGACCCCGACCTCGATCACCCTGACCGGGCGGTTGCGCACCTTCACCCGCGGCCGCCCGGCCGCCGGGGCCCGCGCCTCCGGAAGCGCCGGTCGGTCCGCCGGGCCGGCGACCACGGTGACCGTCACGGTGAGCGGGACCACGCAGTACACCGCGACGGTCGTGGAGACGCCGTCCGCGCTCGCGGTGGGCCAGTGCGTCACCGCGATCGGACCGGCGAACGACATCGGGGCGGTCACCGCCCGGTCCATCACGATCCGCCCGGCGGGACCCAACGGCTGCGCCACCCGGTTCGGGCGGCAGCGCGGCCGGCGCGCCGACGGCTCCCCCGGGGGGACGACCG
>DATDMG010000316.1:0-4504 GCA_036518955.1 Kineosporiaceae bacterium
GGGCTCAGCGGGGCGGGCTCAGCGGGTGACCCGGGCGTTGCCGCCCGCCGCCAGCGTGAGCACCTCTGCCGTGGAGGCCATCGACGTGTCGCCCGGCGTGGTCATCGCCAGGGCGCCGTGCGCCGCACCGTACTCGAGCGCGGTCGCCAGCGGCACGCCCTCGAGCAGGCCGAAGACGAGCCCGGACGCGAAGGAGTCGCCACCGCCGACCCGGTCGAGGATCTCCAGCCCGTCGCGCTGGGTCGCCCGCACCAGGCCGGTGCCCGGCGACCAGGCGATCGCGCCCCAGTCGTTGAGGCTCGCGCTCCGCACCGCGCGCAGCGTCGTCGCGATCACGGCGAGGTCGGGGTACGCCTCGGCGACCCGGTCGATCATGGCGCCGAAGTGTTCGACCGGCAGGGCGGTGAGGTTCTCGTCGACCCCTTCGACCGCGAAGCCCAGCGCAACGCTGAAGTCCTCCTCGTTCCCGATCATGACGTCGACGTGCTCGGCGATCGCCCGGTTGACCTCCTGGGCGCGGGCCTGCCCGCCGATCGAGCGCCACAGGCTGGGCCGGTAGTTCAGGTCGTAGGACACGATGACGCCGTGCCGGCGGGCGGCCCGGACGGCGGCGAGCGCGGTGGCCGCGCTGGTCTCGGACAGGGCCGCGTAGATGCCCCCGGTGTGCAGCCAACGGGCGCCGAGGTCACCGAACAGGTGGTCCCAGTCGACGTCCTCCGGGCGCAGCTGGCTGGCCGCGCTGTGCCCGCGGTCGCTGACCCCGACCGCCCCCCGCACGCCGAACCCGCGCTCGGTGAAGTTCAGCCCGTTGCGGACCGTCCGGCCGACGCCGTCCGGGGCGCGCCACTGCACGAACGACAGGTCGACGCCCCCGGTCAGCATGAGGTCCTCGACGAGGTGCCCGACCTCGTCGTCCACCAGGGCCGTGACGATCGCCGTCCGCAACCCGAACGCCCGGCGCAGGCCGCGGGCGACGTTGTACTCGCCGCCGCCCTCCCACACCCGGAACGAGCGGGTGGTGCGGATCCGGCCCTCGCCGGGATCCAGCCGCAGCATCACCTCGCCGAGCGACACCGCGTCGTAGCGCACCGCCTCGGCGGGGCGCAGGGTCAGGCCGGCCGCGGGCGGCTCGGTCATCGTCACTCCTTCGAGTCGGTCGTGGCAGCCGTCGCCAGCGCGACGGCCTGGGCGGTCAGGGCACGGACGGCGGCGAAGTCACCGCCGCGGATGCGGTCCCGAGGCACCATCCAGGAGCCGCCGACGGCTGCCACGCAGGGCAGGGCGAGGTAGTCGGCGAGGGTGGCCGGGCCCACCCCGCCGGTGGGGACGAACCGGACGCCGGCGAACGGCGCGGCCAGCGCCGCGATCGCCGGCGCGCCGCCCGACGTCCCGGCGGGGAAGAACTTGACCGCCCGGACCCCGACCTCCAGCGCAGCCTGGACCTCGGTGGCGGTCACCGCCCCGGGCAGGGCGAGAACCCCGTGCTCGGCGCAGCGCTCGATCACGGCCCGGCTGGTGCCGGGCGACACCACGAACCGCGCTCCGGCGGCCACCGCGGCGTCCACCTGGGCCGGGGTGAGCACCGTGCCCGCCCCGACCAGGACGTCGCCCCGGCCGGCGATGGCGCTGATGGCCTCGGCCGCGGCGCCGGTCCGGAACGTCACCTCCGCCACCGGCAGCCCGCCGGCCACCAGCGCGTCGGCGAGCGGGACGGCGTCCGCGGCGTCGTCGAGGACGACGACCGGGACCAGCCGGTGTGCCGCGAGCCGGTCGAGGGTGTCGGCCATGGGTCACGCTCCCGATCGGGTCAGCGGGTCGTCCACCAGGGCGCTCAGCTCGTCGACGAGGCAGTCGCGGACGACGGGGTCGGCGGCCAGCTCCGCCGGGAAGACCTCCCGGACGTCGAGGAGCGCCGCCACCGTGGCGGCCGGGCCGCGGGCACTCCGGACCGCGGCCCGCAGCCGGTCGGCGAGCGGGTCGTCGAGAGGGAGGGGGCTGCCGTCGCGGGCCCGGCCGAGCGTCACGTAGGCCATCCAGCCCGCCACGCCGCGCAGCGCCCAGCGGGGTGTCCGGCCGGCCGTCCGCGCGTCCCGGATCGTGCCGAGCAGGCGCAGCGGCAGCTTCTGCGAGCCGTCCATGGCGATCTGCCTCGTGCGGTGCCGGAGCGCCGGGTTGGCGAACCGTTCGAGCACGCTGCGGCCGTACGCGGCGACGTCGACGTCGGGCGGCGGCGTCAGGGTCGGGGCGACGTCATCGGCCAGGAGCCGTTCGGCGGTCTCGGCCAGTTCCGGGTCGCGGACGGCCTCGGCGATCGTGGCGTGCCCACGCAGGGCGCCGAGGTAGGCCAGGGCGGAGTGGGTGCCGTTGAGCATCCGCAGCTTGAGCTGCTCGTACGGCGCCACGTCGGCGACGAGCTGGGCGCCGGCCAGGTGCCACGCCGGCCGGGCGGTGGCGAACCGGTCCTCGATCACCCACTGTCGGAAGGGCTCGGCGACCACCAGCCCGGCGTCGAGGAGTCCCAGCCGGGCGGCGGCGTCCACGCGGTCCTGCGGCGACGTGGCCGGCACGATCCGGTCGACCATCGAGTTCGGGAACGTGACCCGGTGCGCGACCCAGTCCGCGATCCGCTCACCCTCGGCCCCGGGCAGCGCGGCGCAGAAGTCGGTCACCAGCCGCTGCAGCGCCCGCCCGTTGTCGGTGAGGTTGTCGCAGGTCAGGACGGCGACGGGGGCGTCGCAGCCGGAGGCTCGCCGCTGCAGGCCACGCACCAGCAGGCCGACGGTGGTGCGGGGCGGCCCCCCGGCCAGGTCCGCCCGGACCGCCTCGTCGGCCAGGTCCAGCCCGCCCCCGGCGGCGCGGTGGTACCCCTTCTCGGTGACGGTCAGCGTGACCACGCGCACCGCGGGGTCGGCGAACCGGGTGGCAAGGCGCTCGCCGTCCCGGGCCGGGTACAGCACCTCGGCCACCTGGCCGACGACACGCAGCGCCACCGCCTCGGGCCCGCGTTCCAGCACGCTGTAGCGGCAGTCCTGGGGCGCGAGCTGGTCGGCGACGGCGGCCGAGCGCTGGGTGACCCCGCAGATGCCCCAGCCCTCCTCGGCGCCGGCCGCCGCGGCGTCCTCGGTGTAGACCGCCTGGTGGGCCCGGTGGAAGGCGCCGATCCCCAGGTGCAGGACGCCGATCCGGCGTCCGAGCTCGCCCGGCGGAGGACCGGTCACGCCGGGGCGTGGCAGGGCCGCGGCGAGCGTGCCGGCGGTCAGCCGGGGCCGTCCGATGGTGGTGGTCACAGCACGGCCCCGAGCTGCCAGGGGACCAGTTCCTCCCCGCCCACCCCGAGCTCCTCGCTGCGGGTGCGCCGTCCGGAGGCGACGTCGAGCAGCAGGTCGTAGACGCGCCGGCCCATCTCCGTCAGCGGGACCCCGGCGTCGACGACGCCGGAGCAGTCCAGGTCGACGTCGTCGGCCATCCGGCGGGCCAGCTCCGCGTTCGTGGCCAGCTTCACCGTGGGCACCGGTCGGCTGCCGAACACCGACCCGCGGCCGGTGGTGAAGCAGATCAGGTTCGCGCCGCCGGCGACCATCCCGGTGACCGACACGGGGTCATAGCCAGGGGTGTCCATGAAGACGAATCCGGGGGTCGGGATCGGGTCGGCGTACCGGCACACGGCCGCCAGCGGGCTCTGGCCCCCCTTGGCGACCGCGCCCAGCGACTTCTCCAGGATGGTGGTGATCCCGCCGGCCCGGTTACCGGGCGAGGGATTGCCGTCCAGGGTGGTGCCCTGGGACGCCGCGTAGCGCTCCCACCAGCGGATCCGCTCCAGCAGCGCCTCGGCGACGGCGGGACGGACGGCGCGCTCGGCGAGCAGTTGCTCGGCGCCGTAGACCTCGGGGGTCTCGCCGAGCACGCTGGTGCCGCCCGCCGCGACGAGCAGGTCGCCGGCCACCCCGAGGGCGGGATTGGCGGTCAGCCCGGACCACGCGTCCGAGCCGCCGCACTGCAGGCCGAGGACCAGGTGCTCGACGCCGACCTCCTGCCGGGTGGCCGCGGAGAGGTCGGCGGCCATCATCCGCACGTGCTCCACGCCTCGCGCGACCGCCGCCGCCGTCCCGCCGACGTCCTGGATCGTGTACGCCTCGACCGGCACGGCGGGGTGGACGTCCAGGTCGGCGGTGAGGGCGCGCAGGTCGTTCACCTCGCAGCCCAGCCCGACCACGAGGAGCCCGCCGACGTTCGGGTGGCGGGCGTAGCCGCGCAGGGTGCGTCGCAGCAGGTCCCAGCCCTCGCCCTGCGCCGCCATCCCGCAGCCGGTGCCGTGGGTGAGCGCGACGACGCCGTCGAGGGACCCGGGGTACTCCTCGACGATCCGGTCCTCGGTGCGCCGGACGATCTGCCGGGCGACCGTCGCGGAGCAGTTCACGGTGGTCAGGACCCCGATGTAGTTGCGCGTCGCCACCGCCCCGCCCGGGCGCCGGTAGCCGAGGAACGTGCGCCGCAGCCCGGCCGG
>DATDMG010000317.1:0-2248 GCA_036518955.1 Kineosporiaceae bacterium
GTGTGGATGTGTGTGGCGAGGTCCTGGGCGCGGGCGCGGTAGCTGGGTTCGCGCAGGACGGTCGCGATGGCTTGGCGGATCACGGGTGCTCGCCAGTCGCGGGCCCGGATCCGGATGTGAAGTGTTCCCGCTTTTGTGGACACCGACTTAGTGGTCGGATTCGTTAGTTCGTCGGGGGTCTGGAGTCGGTGATGGGGTCGCCGAGGTAGAGGCCGCAGGCGAGGTCGAAGGCGTCTTCGCAGCTGCCGACTGGTGAGCCGGTGGGGAAGATCGAGTCTTGGTAGTCGTCGTGGCTGGCGCGGTAGATCGCGAACTGCCAGTTGTGGGCGGAGCCGACGTACCGCAGCCGGCAGAGTTTCAGGGCGGTGCCGTCGGGCAGGACGCCGTCGACGTAGGTGAAGTTGGCCCGGTGCCGGACGGCGATGCTGGCCAGCTGGGGCCAGCGGGTCTGGCGCCGGGCGCCCAGGCGGTACTCCAGGGAGTGCTTGGTCGACTCGGGGTACTTCACCATGGGGCCCATCTTGGCCCGATCTGGCGGCTGTCGGCGTGTCCTGCCGGGCGGGGCCGGCGGGGTGCGGCACAAAGATCACATGCCTGTTTCGAGTCCGTTCGTCATCGTGTTGACCGATCCGGAACGCCGGGAGTTGTCCCGCCGGGCCCGCTCGGTCCGCACCGCGCACCGGGACCGGGTCCGGGCCCGGATCGTGCTGGCCGCCGCCGACGGCCAGGCCAACGCGGCGATCGCCCGCCAGGTCGGCGTGGACGTGGACACCGTCCGCAAATGGCGTCGCCGGTTCGTCACCGGACGGCTGGCCGGGCTGCGGGACGCCCGGCGGACGGGCCGGCCGCGGCGGTTGCCGGACGCCGTCCGCGCCCAGGTGATCGCGATGGCGTGTGAGCTGCCGGCCACCAGCGGGGTGCCGCTATCGCGGTGGAGCAGCCCGGAACTGGCCCGCGAGCTGGCCGCCCGCTGCCAGGTCCGGGTCTCGACCTCCACGGTGCGCCGGTGGCTGGCCGAGGACGCCCTCAAGCCCTGGCAGCACCGGTCCTGGATCTCGATCCGGGACCCCGACTTCGCGGTGAAGGCCGCCCGGGTGTTGGACTTGTACGCCGGGATCTGGGACGGCCAACCGTTGGGCCCGAACGACTTCGTGATCTGCGCCGACGAGAAGACGTCCATCCAGGCCCGCTGTCGCTGCCACCCCACCCTGCCCCCGGGCCGGGCCCGGATGATGCGGGTGGAGCACGACTACCGGCGCGGCGGCGCGCTGGCCTACCTGGCAGCCTGGGACGTGCACCGCGGCCAAGTGACCGGCCGGTGCGAGGACACCACCGGGATCGAACCGTTCGCCCGACTGGTCGAGCAGGTGATGACCAGCCAGCCGTACGCGTCCGCGGACCGGGTGTTCTGGATCACCGACAACGGCTCCTCCCACCGTGGCCAGGCCGCCATCGACCGGATGCACGCCGCCTGGCCGAACGCCCACCTGATCCACACCCCGGTACACGCCTCGTGGCTCGACCAGGCAGAGATCTACTTCTCCGTCGTGCAGCGCAAGGTGGTGGCCCCCAACGACTTCACCGACCTGGACCAGATCCGTACCCGGCTGGCCGAGTTCGAGCTCCGCTACAACGCCGTCGCCGGACCCTACAACTGGCGCTTCACCCGCACCCACCTCGACGCCCTACTCGACCGCCTCGCCGCCCACGAACAAGCCATCCACGATCTTGCCGCCTGACACCCGACGAACTAATGAATCTGACCACTTAGGGATCTAACAGACTGGTTGTGAAGGTTCTGTCAGGGAGGTCGGAGCCTGGCTGGAGGAGTGGTTTCTAACAGCTTCTAACAGGGCCTGATAGACGGCTGTGCTGATAGATGCCCGGTGTCCACTGGTGGCGATCCGAGGGCCGCGACCGGCGGCCCTCGACGGGCGAAAGGCACCCCCATGACGAACTCGACCGCCACCATTTCTCCCGGCTCTTCCTCGGTGACGGGTTCTGCGGCCACCGGCATATCGACGACGACCCCGCGCAGGACCCGGACCGTTGCATCCGTGGCCGGGCGCCGGCACCCGGCAGGGGCGGGGCAGGCCGCCGTGACCTCCTCGGTGCGTTCCTCGGCGGCGGTGCCGGTGCCGAACGCGACGGGGGCGATCATGGTGGCGGACAATGCGTTCCGGGTGCTCGCGTCACCTCCGGCGCCGTTGGCGTTCGACGGCCGCGGGATCACGGGGTTGCCGGACCG
>DATDMG010000318.1:0-5203 GCA_036518955.1 Kineosporiaceae bacterium
CGCCGATCGTTCCGTCCCACCAGGCATCCTCGAACGGGGCCGGTTCCCGGCGCTGCCCGACCGGCAGCCGGGCGGGCAGCACCCCATCGGGTGGCACTCCGGCCGAGCCGGTCGACGCGCGGGCCGAGGAGCAGGCCGACGAGCCGATCGCCGTGATCGGGATGGCGGGGAGGTTCCCGGACGCCCCCGACCTGGTGGCATTCTGGTCGAACCTGGCCGCGGGCCGGACGAGCATCCGGGAGGTCCCGCCGGAGCGCTGGGACGTGGACGAGCACTACCACCCGGACCGCCTGGCACCCGGGTGCACGTACAGCAGGTGGGCCGCCATGCTGACGGACGTCAGCCGGTTCGACGAGCGCTTCTTCCGGCTCTCCCCGCTCGACGCCGAGGCGATGGACCCGCAGCAGCGGCTGTTCCTCGAGACCTCCTGGCACGCCCTCGAAGACGCCGGGTACGGTGCCCCGGCACCGTCCGGCGGACGCCGGTGGGGCGTGTTCGCGGGATGCGCGGCCGGCGACTACGCCGACCTGCTCGACCAGGCCGGCCAGCAGGCGAGCAGCCAGGCGTTCCTCGGCACCGCGCCGTCCGTGCTCGCCGCCCGGATCGCCTACCTGCTCGACCTCACCGGCCCCACCATGGCGGTGGACACGGCCTGCTCGTCGTCGCTCGTCGCCGTCCAGTTGGCGTGCGCGGCGATCCGGCGAGGGGAGTGCGAGGCCGCCCTGGCGGGCGGCGTCGCGGTCATGTGCACCCCGAAGATGCACGTCTGGACCAGCAGGACCGGCATGCTCTCGCCCACCGGCCGAAGCCTGCCGTTCGACCAGGACGCCGACGGCATCGTGCTCGGCGAGGGCGTCGGGGTGGTCCTGCTCAAGCGGCTCTCGCAGGCTCTCGCCGACGGGGACCACGTCCACGGCGTCGTGCTCGCCGGCGGCGTCAACGGCGACGGGCGGACCAACGGCCTGACCGCGCCGAGCGCGGCCTCGCAGGCCGACCTGCTCGCCCGGGTGCACGCCCGGGCCGGGACCAGCCCCGACGACATCGGCTACGTCGAGGCCCACGGCACCGGCACCCACCTCGGTGACCCGATCGAGGTGCGGGCGCTCGCCACGGCGTTCGCGGCGGCCGGTGGCCGGCGGACGCCGTGCGCGCTCGGATCGGTCAAGGGCAACATCGGGCACACCACGATGGCCGCGGGCGTCGCCGGGCTGCTCAAGGTGCTGCTCGCGCTGCGTCACGGCCAGCTGCCGCCGTCCGCGGGGTTCCGTACCGCGAACCGGGAGCTCGATCTGACCTCCGGTCCGTTCGAGGTGGTGCGCGAACTGGCCCCCTGGCACCCGGGACCGTCCGGACGGCGGATCGCGGCGGTCAGCTCCTTCGGATTCAGCGGCACGAACTGTCACCTCGTGGTCGCCGAGGCGCCGGGGCCCGCCGCCGCAGCAGGTGCCGAGGCTCCGGTCGCGGGAACCGAGCAGGCCGGTGAGCCGGTGCTGGTGACCCTGTCCGCACGGACCCCCGCCGAGCTGTGCGCCCGGGTCCAGGACCTGCGGGCCCACGTCGCCCTCCACCGGCCGCGCGTCACTGACGTGGCGTACACGCTGGCGGTCGGCCGGCGGCACCTGCCTCACCGGGCGGCGGTCGTCGCGGCCGATGTCGACGAACTGGTGATCGCGCTCGACATCGGGTCCACGGACCGCCCCGACGCCGGCCGTCGAGACGCGGGCCGTCCCGACGGTGACGGCCGGCGTACCGACCTGGCGCGGCTCGCCGCCCGGTACGTGGCGGGCGAGGACCTCGATCTGGCGCCGCTGTTCAGCGGCCTGGCGGTGCGACGCGTGCCGCTGCCGGGGTACCCGTTCCGGGGCGCCCGGCACTGGGTGGCCGGGGCGCCGACGGTCGACCCGGTGCTCGGTGCCCGGGAGCCGCTCCAGGGTGGGCCGGTCCACGCCGGGGACCCGCAGGCGGACACCGGGACCAGGGCGGCGGTCCGGTACGTACGCGAGTTGTCCCCGACCGATCCGCTCGTCGCCGACCACCAGGTCGGCGGCCGCCCGGTGCTGCCGGCTGCGGCCGGACTACGGCTGGCGGTGGCGGCGGCTCTGGCCCAGGGGCGGCAGGTGCCGCTCCGGGTGGTCGGCGCCCGATGGGCGCGGCCGGTGACGCCACGGCCGGGGACCCGGCTGGTGGTGAGCGTCACGGCCGACGGCGGGCCACCGGTGGAGGGGCCGTCGTCGCCACCGTCGGACGAGCTGCAGGTGACCGTCGAGGACGACGCCGGGGAGTCGTTCCGGGCGCGGGTCCGGGCGGCCTCGGTCGAGGCCGACGAGCCGCTGGACCTGGCGGCGGTGCGGGCCCGGTGCCCTCAGGAGCTCCGGGTCGACGAGCTCTACGCCCGGTTCGAGGCGGCCGGTGTCGAGTACACGGGGGACTACCGGGCACTGACGCACCTGCGGTCCGGCGAGCGTGAGGCCCTGGGCACGGTGCGGGTGCCGGGGTCCGGCACCGACCGGTTGCCCGCCGTCCTGCACCCCGCCGTGCTCGACGGGGCGCTCCAGGCGGCCGTGGCGGTGCTCGACGGCGACGGCCTCGCCCTGCCGTTCGCCGTCGACGCCTTCACCGTCGTCGCCCCGCAGCGGGAACCGCGGCACACGCACGTCCTGCGCACCGGCCGTGACCAGGTCCGGGTGCACGTCGTGGACGACGCCGGGCTGCCCTGCGCGACCCTCGAGGGGGTGACGCTGCGGTCCCGGGGCGCCCCGGCCGCTCCCGACGACCTCGTCCACGTTCCGGTGTGGGTGCCGGCACCGCCGGTCGCCGGGATGCGTCCCGTCGACCGGACCGCCGTCGTGGGCGCCGTCGACGACCCGCTGGTGCAGGCGCTGCTGCGTGACGGCGGGGCCCCGGCGATCGTGGTGGCCCCCCAGGACGTCGATCGCGTCGCGGACGCCGACCATCCCTACGACACCGTGCACCTCGTCGCCCCGGTCACCCCGCAGCGCCCCGACGAGCCGGTGCACACCCTGTTCGCGCTGGTCAAGGCGCTGCTGGCGGCGGGTGCAGGGCGTAGGCCCCTCACCCTCGTCGTGGTGACCCGGTCCGCCGCCCCCCGCGACGGCGAGCCGGTCGACGCCGCCGGCGCGGCGCTGCACGGGTTCGTGCGTGCGGTGGCCGCGGAATTCCCCCGTTGGCGGGTCGGCTGCGTCGACCTGGCCGCCGGCGCGGCCGACGAACCGGAGACCTCCGCCGGGCTGGTGCGGCGACTGCGCGCCGAGGACTGCGCCGAACCCCTCGTCGTGCTGCGGGGTGAGGAACGCCTGGTACGCCGCGCCGTCCCGGCCGCCGTGCCCGCCGCCGGACCCTCGCGGGGTCTGACCCGGGCCGGGGCCGGCACCGTCCTGGTCGTCGGCGGCACCGGCGGGATCGGCCGGGAGCTGAGCCGGCGGCTCGCCCGGGCGGGCGTCACCCGGATCGCCTGGCTCGGTCGGCGTCCGCACGACGGGACCGTCGCCGCCGCGCTCGCCGAGCTGCGGCAGTGTGGCGCGCGCACCCTCTACGTCACGGCGGACGTCGCCGACCCGGCGGCGGTGCGCGCCGCCGTCCGGCAGGTCGCCGACCGGCTCGGGCCGGTGACGACGGCGGTCCACAGCGCGCTGGTGCTGCGCGACCGGTCGCTGGCGACGATGACCCGGGACGACCTGGACGACGCGTTGCGGGCCAAGATGGGGGGCGTCGTGGCGTTCGCCGAGGCACTGCGCGACCAGCCGCTCGAGCACCTGCTGCTGTTCTCGTCGGCGCTGTCGTTCGCCGCCGCGCCCGGCCAGGGCAACTACGCCGCCGGCAGCGCCTTCGAGGACGCCTACGCCTGGCACCTGCGCCGCTGCGGCGTTCCCGCCACTGTCGTGAACTGGGGGTTCTGGGGCGGCGTCGGGGCCGTCGCGGACCAGCGCTACCGGGACCGGTTCGCCCGGCTCGGGATCGCTCCGCTGGACGCCGAGGCCGCGCTCGACGCGCTCGACCGGGTGCTCGCCGCCGGGGTGACGCAAGCCCTCGTCGTGGCCGGCGAGCCGCCCGGCCTGTCCCTGCTCGGCGTCCTGCCCGGGACGTCGGTCGTTCCCGGGACGTCGGTCGTTCCCGGGACGTCCGGGGGGACCAGGACGTCCGGCGCGGAGGGAGTGCCGGACCCGGCGCTGGCCCGCGCGGTGGCCGGCTACCAGGCCCTGGACGCCTTCGCCGCCCGCCAGGTCGCGCACCACCTGCGGACCGCGCCGGGCATGCCCGCCCCGGGCGAGTCGGTCGACGTGACCGACCTGGGCCGCCGGCTCGGGGTGGTGCCCGCCCAGCGGAGATTGTTCGACGCCGTCCTCGACCTGCTGGTCCGCGTCGGGGCGGTGCGCCGGACCGACGACCTGGTCGAGGTCGTCGACAGCGGTCCCGGAGGTGGCGGCCCCGGCGGGGGCGACCCGGCGGAGGTCGCGGGCCGGTACCCGGAGCTGGCCGACCACGCGGCACTGGTCGGTCGGTGCGCCGAGGCGCTGCCCGAGGTGCTCGCCGGCACCCGGGACGGCGTCCAGGTGCTGTTCCCGGGCGGTTCGACCGCGCAGCTCGAACGGATCTACCGCGGCGACGCCGGGGCGGACTACCACCACCGCCTGCTCTCCGACGAGGTCGCCCGGCTGGCCCGCCGGGTGGCGGACGAGAAGGGTCGCCCCGCCCGGATACTGGAGATCGGGGCGGGCACGGGCGCGGGGACGGCGTTCGTCCTCGACCGGCTGGGGCGGTTGCCGGTGCCTGCCGAGGTGACCTACACGGACGTCTCGCGCGGGTTCCTCGCCCACGGACGCGAGCGGTTCGGGGCCGCCTACCCGGCGCTCCGGTTCGCCGTCCTCGACATCGAGCGGCCGCCGGCCGAGCAGGGGCTGGCGGTGGGGGAGTACGACGTGGTCACGGCCACGAACGTGCTGCACGCCACCGTCGACCTCGCCACCACGCTGCAGCACGCCGTCCGACTGCTGGCCCCGGGGGGCACTCTGCTGGTGAACGAGGTGACCCGGCGGTCCGATTTCCTCACCGTCGTCTTCGGGCTGACCTCCGGTTGGTGGCGGCCCCGTGACCCGGGGCGCCGCCTGCCCCACAGCGCCCTGCTCGCCCCGGCCCAATGGTGCGAGCAACTCGCCGCGGCCGGCCTGACCGTGGCCGAGGTCCG
>DATDMG010000319.1:0-47963 GCA_036518955.1 Kineosporiaceae bacterium
CGGGCCGTCAGGGACGGTGGCCGGGGTGATCGCCCGCACCGACGCGCAGCGCGGGGTGTGGAAGGCGCCCGCCGGCGTGGACGCCGCGCTGGCCGGCGTCCGATCGCTGGCCACGACGCTCACCGACCTCGAGAACGGCCAGCTCAACCCGCTCGGGGTCAACTGCCTGCGCACCCTGCCGGTCTACGGGAACGTGGTGTGGGGTTCGCGGACCTGCCGGGGGAACGACGAACTCGGTGATCCGTGGAAGTACCTGCCCGTGCGGCGGGTCGCGCTGTATATCGAGGAGACCCTGTTCCGGGCCACGAAATGGGTGGTGTTCGAGCCCAACGACGAGCCGCTGTGGGCTTCGATCCGGCTCAACATCGGGGCATTCATGGACGGGTTGTTCCGGCAGGGCGCGTTCCAGGGCCGGACGTCGCGGGAGGCCTACTTCGTCAAGTGCGACGCGGAGAACAACCCGCGGTCCGAGATCGACAAGGGTGTCGTGACGATCGACGTAGGGTTCCAGCCGCTCAAACCGGCCGAGTTCGTCCGCATCCGCATCCAGCAGAAGCGTCCCGACCCGCAGCAGTAGGAGCGAACCCCCATGGCGCAGTTCACCGTCAACGCGACGCGGCTCGACCCCTACAAGAACTTCAAGTTCCGGGTGAAGTGGGACAACCGCTACGTCGCCGGCATCAGCAAGGTCAGCGCCCTGCGGCGCACGACCGAGGTCGTCGAGCACCGCGACGGCGGTGACCACTCCAGCTCCCGCAAGTCGCCGGGGCGCACCAAGTACGAGGCCATCACCCTGGAGCGCGGCGTCACCCACGACGTCGAGTTCGAGGCCTGGGCGAACAAGGTGTGGAACTACGCCAACGCGCAGGCGGCCGCCGAGCAGCGCGACCGGGAGGTTTCGCTCGCCGACTTCCGCAAGGACCTGGTCATCGAGGTGTTCAACGAGGCGGGCCAGAAGGTCCAGGCGTACCAGGTGTACCGGGCGTGGGTGTCGGAGTTCCAGGCGCTGCCCGACCTGGACGCCAACGCCAACGCGATCGCCATCCAGCACCTGAAGCTCGAGAACGAGGGTTGGCTGCGGGACGAGAGCGTGACCGAGCCGGCCGAGCCTCGGTTCTGAGCGTTCCGACCACTATCAGCCCGCCGTGGAGGGAGACCCGCCGTGACGTCACGTCCGCCCGTCGACGCGCTGCGGCTGTGGGAGGCCGGCTGGGGGCTGCCCCCGCTGGAGCGTGCCGTCGTCCTCGCCGCCGCGTCGACCGGCTCGTCGCCGGACACCGTGAGCTCGCGGCCGGTCGGCGAACGGGACCGTCTCCTCTACACGCTGCGGGCACGGCTGTTCGGGACGGCGATCGAGGCGGTGTCCACCTGTCCGGGCTGCGCCGGTGAGGTGGAGTTGGCGTTCGACCTGCGGCACCTGCTCGCCGGGACAGGCCCGAGCCAGCCCGAGGTCACCGTCGTGGCGGGGGGCGTGGAACGGACGTTCCGCACCCCGACCAGCGTGGACGTCGCCGCCGTCCTGGCGCGGCCGGCCGCCCACGACACCGACGCCGCCCAGGTGCTGCTGCGCCGGTGCCGCGTGGCGTCAGGCGTCGACGGCAGTGCCGAGGACGACGCCGCGGGGCAGGACGACGAGGCGGCGGACGCGGTGACGCGGGCCTGGCTCGTGGCGGACCCGCTCGCCGACGTCACCCTGGAGCTGCGCTGCCCGGAGTGCGCGACCGAATGGGCCGAGCCCCTCGACATCGGCGGGTTCCTCTGGTCGGAGCTCGACAACTGGTGCCGCGCCATGCTCCTCGACGTCCATCAGCTCGCCCGCGCCTACGGCTGGTCCGAGGCGGAGATCCTCGCGCTCAGCCCGTGGCGCCGCCGCTGCTACCTCGGGCTGGTGGGTGCGTGAGCGCCTCGGCCGGGGCGGTCGCGCTCACCCGGATCCTCGCGCGCGGCTCCGGGACGGCGGGCGGCCTGCGGCCGCGCCTGAGGTCGCGCTTCGAGACGTTCGGCCCGGCGCCCGGCCCGGCGGCCTCCGCCGCGGCGGCCGGCGCCCCGGAGGACACCGGCGGGCGACCGGTCGAGTTCCCGGACACCCATGGCCAGGCGGGCGAGCGCCATCCCGACCCGGCCCCGCCCGGCGGGTCGCAGGCCCTCGCCGCGGCGGCGGACGGGACGACGACGGACGGGACGACGACGGACGGGACGACGGCGGACCCCGCCGTGGCGACGCCGGCAGCCGTGCCGGACGGCATGGCCGAACGCGTCGACATCGCCGAACGCGTCGACATCGCCGAACGCGTCGTCCGGCCGGGTCCTGCCGACCCGCTCGCCCTGGTCCGCCCCCGCCCGCGTGATCCGGCCTCCGGGCCGGTGCCGGGGCTGGCCGAGCGGCCCGGGGGGCCCGCGCTGCCCGTCGCCGCCACCGGGCCGGCGGCCGGGCGCCCTGCCTTCGCCGTCAGGGTGTCCGCGGTCGAGGGGGCGGCCTCGGACGGCGACGCGGAGCTCGACGCGGTGCTCGACGCGACGGGGACCGCCGAGCTGCCGCACCCGGCCCGGCTGGTCGCCGTCCCCGAGTGGCCGCAGCGAGCGGACCCGGCCCCCGCCCCCGCCGTCGTCGAGGTGTCGATCGGCCGGGTCGAGGTGCGGGTGCCCGCCAGCGGTCCGGCACGGCCGGGACGCCGGCGGCCGTCCGCGCCCGGGCCGACGGACGGCACCCGGGGTCTGGAGGGCTACCTGCGGAGCCGGGCCCGGGGGGAGTTGCCGTGAGCAACGCCCTGGCGGTCGCCGCGGTCACAGCTACCCTGCGCGCGAGGGTCTTCGCGGCCCTCGGGGGTGCCGCCGTCACCACCGCCGCCCCCGACAAGGCCCCCACCGCGGTCGGCAGCGAGCACGTCAACCTCTTCCTCTACCGGACCGACCTGCACCCGTCCTTCCGCAACGAGCCGCCGCCGGGCACCCGGGACGGCGAGACCGCGCGCCCCCTGCTACCGCTCGTGCTGCACTACCTGCTCGCCTCGTACAGCGACGACGAGAGCCGCGCGCAGCAGTTGCTCGGCTCGGCGATGCTCGCCCTGCATGACGGCGCGATCCTGCCCCGGGAGGAGATCCGGCAGGCGACGATCGCTGCCGGCGGCAGCCTGGCGGGCAGTGACCTGCACCTGCAGGCGGCCGAGGTGACCGTCACGCACGAGTCGCTGAGCCAGGACGACATCGCCAAGATGTGGACGGCGTTCCAGGCCCCGTACCGGATGTCGGTGTCCTACCAGGTGTCCGTCGTCCTCATCGACAGCGCGCTGCCCGGGCGTGCACCGCTGCCGGTGCTCACCCGCGGCCCGGGCGACCGGGCCGCCGAGGCCCGCCCGTCCGCGGCGTTCCCCTACCCGGCCGTCGTGACGATCGACTACCCGATCGCCGACCTGCCCTCCGTCCTGGCCGGGGAGGAGGTCACCTGCACCGTCGCGAACCTCTCGGCCGGCCCGCTGGAGGGCCGGCTGCGGCACCGGCGGCTGGGCACCTCCCTCGTCGCCGCGGCCGTGCCCGGCACCGCCGGGCACGGCGGCCAACGGGTGGCGGTCACGGTCCCCGCCACCGCCCCGGCAGGTCCGTGGGCCCTGGCGCTGGCGGTGCCGGGAGCCGACGGGCCGCTGACGCCGGAGGTCGAGGTCGCCGTCCGGCCCGAGGTGACCGCGCTGCAGGCGGCGGACGCCGGGGCCGGCCGGCGCCGCGTCACCGCCACCCTGGCCACGCCCGTGCAGGTGGGGCAGGTCTGCTCGGTGGTGGTCGGCGGGCTGGGCCTGGCGGTCCCGCTGCTGCAGGCCGCGGGCGCGGATCTGTCCGCCAGCGCGGTGCTGCCCCCCGGCGTCGCCAAGGTACGGGTGCGCGTGGACGGCGTGGAGAGCGACCTGGTGGACCGCGCGACCGGCACGTTCCGGACCGGCCCGACCGCTGAGGTGGTGATCCCGTGACGCTCACCGACCCCGGCTGGGAAGACGCCAACAACCGCTACCTGTCGGCGTCGCTGCGCTGGGTGCGCGCCCGGCTCGAGGCGTTGGCGGCCAGCGCGCACCCGGCCGCCCGACGCACCGTGCCGCCCGCCGACGCCACCGCGCAGCGGCCGTCCGGACCGGCTCCGCTCGACGCGGTTCCGACCGCCCGAGCCACGCTGAGGCCACCGGAGCCGGTCGCGGCGCATCCGCGTCGGCACTGGTGGGGCGGGCGGATCAACCCCGAGCCGCCGCCGGTCCCGACGGTGTCGCCGTCCCCGGCCACCGCGGACTCCCGCTCGGACGCCACCGCGGACTTCCGTTCGGACGTCACCGCGGACTCCCGCTCGGACGTGCCTGCCCCGACCGGATCGTTGACGGACCAGGAGACGGTGCGGTCGGCCGCCGCCGAGCGGGTGGACGCCGCGGCCGCGATGCCGGGCGCACCACCCGCGCTGGAACTGCTCGCGCAGCGCCTCGCCCTCACCGACTTCGAGCGCGACACCCTGCTGCTGTGCGTCGCCCCGGCGGTGGACCCGTCGCTCGGCGCCGCGATCGCCCGCGCGGCCGGGGACCCGGCCGCGACCGCGCCGACGTTCGCCCTGGCCATGCGCCTGTTCGACGACGCGCGGTGGGACGTCCAGTCCGGGGACCGCGGCCTGAGGTACTGGCGGCTCGTCGAGGTCGTCGCGGGCCCGGCCCAGCCCACGACCACGGCGCCGCTGCGCGCGGACGACCGGATCGTCAACCTCGTCAAGGGCCTGAACCACGTCGACGAGCGGCTCGTCGGCCTGGTCGAGGAACGCGTGGACCCGGCGCCCGGACTGACTCTGCCGCCGTCCGGGACGGCGGCGGCCGAGCGGCTGCTCACCGCGCTGGTGAGCCCTGGGGTGGACGGCCGGTTCCCCGTCGTGGAGGTCGTCGCCCCGGACGCCGACACCGCGGAGGTGCTGTGCGCCCGGGCGTTCCGGCACGTGCATCGGGCCTTGTTCCGGGTGAACGCCCCGGCGCTGGCGGGCCTCGGCCCGGACGTCGAGGTCGTCGGGCGGCTGTGGCAGCGGGAGAGCCTGCTGCTGCCGGTGGCGCTGCTGGTCGACGCCTGTGAGGACGACCTGGCCGACCCGCACCTCGCCGGCCCGCTCCGCCGGTTCCTCGGTCAGGTCGACGCCCTGGTCGTGCTCGCCGTCCGGGAGGTCTGGCCGCTGCGGGGGCGGCCCGTCCTCGCCGTGGACGCCGGGCGCCCCAGTGTCCGCGAGCAGCGTGACCTGTGGGCCGCGGCCACCGGCCAGCCGCCGGACGGCGTCCCCGCGGACCTGGCGGCCCAGTTCCGGCTGAGTCTCCCGACGCTGCACCGGATCGCCGCGCTCGCCCGCGACCGGCTCGCCGCGGTTCCCCCGGCCGGGGGGCAGCCCCGGCCCGAGCCGGAGCCCCAGGCCGAGCCGGAGCCGGACGCGGGCGACGCGGACCGGTTGCGCGACCTGTTGTGGGCCGAGTGCCGTGCCGCCTCCCGCCCGCGGCTGGAGACGCTGGCCCGGCGGGTCGTGCCGCGGGCCGGCTGGTCCGACCTCGTCCTGCCGCGCGAGCAGCTCGACATCCTGCACCGCCTCGCCGACCAGGTGCGGTACCGCACCAGGGTGATGTCCGACTGGGGGTTCGACGAGCGGCTGGCCCGCGGCAGCGGCATCACCGCCCTGTTCACCGGACCGAGCGGTACCGGCAAGACGTTCTGCGCCGAGGTGCTCGCCCACGAGCTGGACGTCGACCTGTACCAGGTGGACCTGTCGTCGGTGGTGAACAAGTACATCGGCGAGACGGAGAAGAACATGCGTCGGGTCTTCGACGCGGCCGAGGACGGCGGCACTCTGCTGTTCTTCGACGAGGCCGACGCGCTGTTCGGACGCCGCAGCGAGGTCCGGGACAGCCACGACCGCTACGCGAACATCGAGGTCAACTACCTCTTGCAGCGCATGGAGGCCTACCACGGTCTGGCCGTCCTGGCGACCAACCTGCGCGGCGCCCTCGACCCGGCGTTCCTGCGCCGGTTGCGGTTCGTCGTCGAGTTCGAGGTGCCCGCCCCGGCGGAGCGTCGGCTGCTGTGGGCCAAGGCGTTCCCCGCCGGCGTCCCGTGCGGGGACCTCGACCTCGACGTGCTCGCCGAGCTCAACGTCAACGGCGCCACGATCCAGCAGATCGCCCTCGCCGCGGCCTTCCTCGCGGCCGGGGGTGGTGGCGAGGTGGACACCGGGACCGTGCTGCGCGCGGCCCGCACCGAGTTCCGCAGGCTGGACCTGCCGCTGCCGTCCGCGGTCGCGTCCGCCTCCCGCGCCGTCCTGGCGGGCCGGCCGTGATCCGCGTCGTCCTGCGCGTCGAGCGCGTCGTCGTCGAGGCCACGCCGGGCGTCGACGCGCCGTCGCCCCGGGTGCTGCGGGCCGCCCTGGAGGAGGCCCTGCGGGCCGAGCTGGCCGCCGCCGTCGACGCCGCCGCGCACGGCGGGCCCGCGGCGCGGGCAGCGGCCCTGCCCAGGGTGGTCGTGGACGCGAGCGCCGCGGGCCCCGGCCCGGTCGGACGGGCGGTGCTGGACGCCGTCCGCGGCGCGACCGGCGGCTGGCCTGCGAGCGTGGCCGCGTCGCGCCCCGACGGGCCGCCCTCCGCCGGGCCCGTGGCGCCGCCTCCACCGGCAGCGGCCCCTGCTCCGGCAACGGCACCGGGACGGGGAGCGGGCTCATGACGGCGTCCTTCATGCCCGCGACCCCGGTCGTGCCGCGCGGCGGCCTGGTGCTGCTGGACCCGGTCACCGGCGCCGTCCGGCGCGTCATCGCGCTGCAGTACAACCCGGACAGTCTCAAGCGGACCCTCCAGCCGCAGGCGGTCGGCGGCGAGCAGGCCGACCGCAGTGAGGCGTTGCGGCTGCGCGGCCCGGCGCACGAGACCTACACCCTCGAGGTGGAGCTCGACGCCACCGACCAGCTCGCCGCCCCCGGCCTGCCCGCCAACGTGCCGGTCGGCGAGAACGGGCTGCACCCCGTGCTCGCCGTCCTGGACGAGCTCGTCAACCCGGCCCGGGCCGCCCTGCTCGACCAGGACGCCGCAGCACGCCGCGGCGCGTTCGAGATCGCTCCGGTCGAGGCCCCGCTGACCGTGCTGGTGTGGGGGCGCAACCGGGTCGTCCCGGTGCGGGTCACCGACTTCTCGGTGACGGAGGAGGCCTTCGACTCCAACCTCAACCCGATCCGGGCGCGCCTGAGCCTGACCCTGCGGGTCCTGACCGTGGACGACGTCGGGTTCGCGCACCGCGGCGGCCGCCTGTTCCTCAGCTACCTGGGGCGCCGGGAGCAGCTCGCCGGCCTCCACCCGTCGGACCCGCTGCGGTCCGTCGGGCTGACCGGGCCACCGGGCGGTTGACCCGGCGCCGACGGACCGGCCCCACCCGGACCCGCCACCGTGCGGACCCGCCAGCGATACAGACCAGCAACCGTCAGGAGGCCCGGCGTGTTCTCCCTCGCGAGCCGTTACCACGATCTCCCGGTCGCCACGTTCCCCGGGGCGGGCGGCGACCCGGTGCGTTACGTCACCCGCCGGTTCCTGCCCCCGGTGGACGGCCTCACCGTGCTCGCGGTCCACGTGGTCTCCGCGGCCGACCGGCTCGACCGGATCGCCGCGCTGCGCCTCGGCGACCCCGAGCTGTTCTGGCGGATCGTGGACGCCAACCCGGTGCTGCACCCGGGCGAGCTCACCGAACGTCCTGGCCGCGCGCTCCTGGTCGCCCTGCCCACCGCCGTCGTGGGGAGCCCCCGTGGCTTCTGACCTGCTCCTGTCGCTGCGGCTGGGGCCCGTGCTCGCCGAACCCGTCCCCGGCCCGGTCGTCGACGCCCTGCAGGAGGTCCAGGTGACCGAGGGCCTCGGCCAGCCGGGCGGCTTCCAGCTCACCTTCAGCACCGGCAAGGACTCGATGGTCACCCGCGAGCTACTGCCCTCCGGCGCGCTCGACCCGCCGGCTCGGGTGCAGGTCGTCCTCACCGTCCGCGGCCGCTCGACCGTGCTCATGGACGGCGTCATCACCCGGCACGAGCTCGCGCCGTCCTCGGTGCCCGGTGCGGGGCGCCTGACGGTCACCGGCGAGGACGTGTCCCGGATGATGGATGTCATCGACTTCAGCGGCCTGCCGTACGTCGGGATGCCGCCGGAGGCGCGCGTCGCGCTCATCTGCGCCAAGTACGTGCTGTACGGCCTCGTGCCCGTCATCGTGCCCAGCGTCTTCATCGACACCCCGAACCCGCTGGACTCGATCCCGCGCCAGCAAGGCAGCGACCTGTCGTACGTCAAGCAGCTCGCGGCCCAGGTCGGCTACCAGTTCTACGTGACGCCCGGGCCGGTGCCCGGCGTCAACTTCGCGGTGTGGGCGCCGCCCGACCGGCTCGGCCCGCCGCAGCCGCCGCTGTTCGTCGACGCGGACGCCGCCACGAACGTCGAGTCGCTGTCGTTCTCCTTCGACGGGTTCTCGGCCACCCAGTACGTGGTGCTCATCCAGGAACGGACGACGAAGTTCCCGATCCCGGTCCCCGTCCCCTCGGTGACGCCGCTCAACCCTGCCATGGGCCGCCGCCAGCCGCTGCCGCTGCGGGTGGCGCCGATCCGCGGGCTCGCCAAGGCCACGCCGCTGCAGGCGGCGGGGATCGCCCTGGCCCGCGCCGCGGACAGCTACGACGTCATCAGCGGCCAGGGCGGGCTCGACGTCCTGCGCTACGGGCAGCCGCTGCGGCCCCGATCCCCGGTGGACGTGTGCGGGACCGGCCCCGACTACGACGGCACCTACTTCATCAAGAGCGTCACCCACCAGGTGCGGCGGGGGAGCTACACCCAGCAGTTCCAGCTGATCCGCAACGCCTTCGTCCCGAGGCAGCCGGCCGCCGGCGGCCTCGGCTCCCTGCTCCCCACCACCCTGCCGACACGGCCAGGAGGTCTGCCATGACACGGATCGGCAAGCTCGGGTACGTCGAGTCGCCGGGCTTCTTCGGACCGGCCGAGCGCGAGGACGCCGACCCGCCCGACATGCAGCGGTTCTACGGCAAGTACCGCGGCCAGGTCGTGGAGAACGTCGATCCGCAGGGACTGGGCCGGCTGCTGGTCAGCGTGCCCGACGTCCTGGGCCTGCTGCCGAGCTCGTGGGCGATGCCGTGCGTGCCGATGGCGGGGCTGCAGTCCGGCACGTTCATCGTGCCGCCGCCGGGCGCCGGGGTGTGGGTCGAGTTCGAGGGCGGCAATCCGGACTACCCGATCTGGGTCGGCTGCTTCTGGGGCAGCGCGGCGGAGACGCCGCCCACCAGCAAGGTCGTGACCCCGAAGGCACCGGTCTTCCTGGTGGAGACGATCACCAAGAGCAAGCTGGCCGTCTCCGACACGCCGATCCCGCCGATGAAGGGCGCCGGCGTGCTCGTGCAGTCCTCCAGCGCGGCGATCAGCGTGGACACCACCGGCGTCACGATCACCGCAGCGACGATCAACCTGGTCGGCACGGTCAACATCAACAACGGCGCGCTTGTCGTCAAGCCGGTCTAGGAGGACGCCGTGCCCGGATTCGTCGTCACCGTCGCGTCCCTGGTCAACTGCCTGCACCAGGGGCAGGTGAGGTTCACCCCGCGCTCCACCCGGGTCCTCGCCGGAGGCAGCCCGGTGGTCACCGTCGCCGACGTCAACGTCGTCGCGCTGTGCTCGCTGGCGGGCGCCACCCCACCCAGCGCGTGCACCCGGGTGGACTTCACGCTCGCCGGGTCCTCGCGGGTCTTCGTCGACGGGCAGCCCGTCGTCCTGGAGCCGCTGGGCACGGGCGCCGGGGTGTGCCTGGCGGCGGCTCCGCAGGGGACTCCGGTCATCGCGGCCGTGCAGCAGCGGGCGGTGGGCTCGTGAACCTGCACCTGGACTACCCCTACTCCATCGACCGGCTCGGCCGCAGCGCCCGGACCACTGACGAGGACCACGTCCGCGATCTCGTCGAGCAGGTGTTGTTCACCGTGCCCGGCGAGCGCCTCAACCGGCCCGACTTCGGGACCGGAGTGATGCAGCTGGTCTTCGCGTCGCCGAACGACGAACTGATGGGCGCGATCGGCTACAGCGTGCAGGCCGCGCTGCAGCAGTGGCTGGCGGACGTGGTGACCCTGGACGGGGTGGACGTCAGCGTCGAGGAGGGCCTGCTGCGGGTCGCCGTCGCCTACACGCCGCTCCCGCACGCCGCCGTCCCCGCGGCGGTCACCGGTGCCCTGGCCGGCGGCGCGGAGGCCGGCGCGGGCGCCGGGCCGCAGGGTCTCGGGTCGGCCAGCCGCGTCGTGGTCGTGGAACGGAGGACCGGGCCGTGACCGGGACGGGCAGCGCGGGCTGCCCGCCGGGGGAGCGGCGCGTGCAGGCCCGCGCCCACGGGCTGGTGGGCATCGCCGTCGTGGACGTCGACCTCGCCGGCCGCGCGCTGCGACTGCACCTGACCGGCCGGTTGCCGCGCCCGGAGCCCCCGGTCGCCGCCCGCGTCAGCGGACCCGGTCGGGCCGTGCGGGTCACCGGCGTCCGGGTGGTGCGTCGCCGTGAGCAGACCCTGCCCGACCTCGTGGAGGTGTCGCTGGACCGGCTCGGCGACCGGGAGCCCTACACCGTCCGGCTCCTGGAGGCCGGGGACGAGGGCGTCCGCGACCGGACTCCCGGGTGGGCGGACCCGCGGCACGCCGAGGCCGGGTTCCGGTTCACCCAGGCGTGCGCCGACGCCGATGGCGCGGCGTGCTGCGACGGCTGCGGGAGCGGCGCGTGCACGGGCTGCGGCGCCGGCTGCGGGTGCGCCGCGGGCCCCGGCACCGGACCGGTGGCGTCCGACGTCACCGTCGACTACCTGGCCAAGGACTACGACAGCTTCCGCCGGTTGCTGCTGGACCGGCTGTCCTTGACCAGCCCGCACTGGGCCGACCGGCAGCCGGCCGACCTCGGCGTCACGCTCGTCGAGCTGCTCGCCTATGTCGGCGACCACCTGTCCTACCAGCAGGACGCCGTCGCCACCGAGGCCTACCTGGGCACTGCCCGGCTGCGGACCTCGGTGCGGCGGCACCTGCGCCTGGTCGGCTACCGGATGCACGACGGGTGCAACGCCCGCGCCTGGGTCCAGCTGCTGGCCGGCAACCGGGGCGTGCTGGCCGCGGGGACGTTCCGGTTCGTCACCGGCCTGCCGCAGTTCGCCGATCAACCGGCGCTGACCGAGGCACAGCTGCGCCGTGTTCCCCGTGGCACCTACCAGGTCTTCGAGCCCTTGCCCGCGGCCGACCTGCAGCTGCGGCCGGAGCACAACCGGATCCAGTTCTGGACCTGGGACGGCGAGGAGTGCGTGCTGCCCGCGGGCACGACGTGCGCGACCCTGGTCGACCCTCAGGACGAGCACGGGCGGCGCACGCTCGGGCTGCATCCCGGCGACGTCCTGGTCATCGAGGAGGTGCGGGGCCGGCGGACCGGCGTCCCCGGGGACGCCGACCCGCGGCACCGGCAGGCCGTGCGGCTGACCGCGGTCGACCGGATCGAGGATCCGGTGCACGACCAGCCGCTGCTGGCCGTGCGGTGGGCATCGGCGGACGCCCTCACCTTCGACGCCTGCCTGCGCACCGTCGCGGGGCCCGAGTGCTGCCTGGTGACGGACGTGACGGTGGCGCGCGGCAACATCGTCCTCGTCGACCACGGCGAGACCGTGCCCTGGCCCGGGGTCGAGCCTGACGCCTTCACCGTGCCGTCGGGACCGGCCCCGCGGACCTGCTGCGACGGTCTGGGCCGGCCGGTCGCCGTCCCGGGCCGCGCCCCGCGGTTCGTGCCGCTGGTGACCCGCGGGCCGGTGACCCGGGCCGTCACCTTCCCCACCCCGGCGCGGGTAGCGGCGGCGCAGGCCGGCGCCCTGGACGCCGTCCTCGACGACCTGCTCGACCAGCACCCCGGCGGCGACGCCGGGCCGTTGCGCCGGCTGCGCCGGCTGGCGGCGTCCGCCACGGCCGGCGACCCGGTGGCCGCCTGCCGGCTGCCGCACCCGGTGCCGGCACTCGCCGGCCCGGCCGCGGGCTGCCTGGAACAGGACCCCCGGGCGGCGCTGCCCCAGCTGTGGTTGTTCTCCGCCGGCGAGGCCTGGACCGCGCGGTCGGACCTGCTCGGCAGCGGGCCGGACGAGCGCACCTTCGTCGCCGAGGTCGGGGACGACGGGCTGAGCCGGCTGCGGTTCGGCGACGGTCAGCTGGGCCGGTCGGTGGAGCCGGGCCAGTCCTTCGACCTGCGGCTGCGGGTCGGCAACGGGACCGCCGGCAACGTGCCGGCCGAGGCCGTGGGCCACGTCGTGCTGTCCCGGGCCACCGCGGTCGCCGTGCAGGGGGTCCGCAACCCGTTGCCGGGCCACGGCGGGATCGACCCCGAGCCGGTCGACGACGCCCGCCTGCTCGGACCCACCTGGGCCCGGTTCGCCCCGCCGGTGCGGGCGGTCGTCGCGGCGGACTACGCGACCATCGCCCGGACGGTGCCCGGCGTCCAGGACGCCGAGTGCGAGCTGGCCTGGAACGGGGCCTGGTACGAGGCGGACGTCGCGGTGGACCCCCTCGGCCGCACCCGCCTCCCCGGCCGGTTGCGCCGCCACGTCGAGGACCGGCTGCAGGAGGCGCGCCGCATCGGGCACGACCTGCGGGTCCGGGACCCGCACCAGGTGCCGGTGGACGTCACGCTGGGGATCTGTCTGGTGCCCGGCACGTCGTGGCGGCCGGTGGCGGTCCGGCTGCGGCAACGGATCGGCCACGGCAGGGCGGCGGACGGCACGCTCGGCCTGTTCCACCCCGACCGGCTCCGGTTCGGATCCCCGATCGCGGCGAGCACGCTCATCGCGGCGGCGATGGCGGTCCCCGGGGTGCGGTCGGTGACCCTCGACCGGCTGGCGCGCGCGGGCGCGGCGGTGCTGCCCGGCGGGCCCCCCGCCGTCCTGGAGTTCGCCCCGGACGAGCTGCCCACCGGCGGCGGTGAGCCCGGCGACCGCGGCGGCGAGCTCGTGCTGGAACCACGTGACGGAGGCGAGCGCCATGCCCGGACCTGACCCTGTCCCGGTGCTGCCGGCCCGGGCCGGCACGCACGCCACCTTCCTGGCGGCCATGATCGACCGGTTGGCGGCCGCGGACCTCGATCCGCTCGGCCGGCTCACGACCCGGGACCCGGCCGACCCCGCACTGGCCCTGTTGGACGGTTGGGCCGTCCTCGGCGACGTCCTCACCTTCTACACCGAGCGGATCGGGGCGGAGGGCTACCTCGGGACCGCGACCGAGCGCCGGTCGCTGCTGGAGCTGGCCCGGCTGGTCGGTTACCAGCCTCGTCCTGGCCTGGCCGCCAGCACGTGGCTCGCCTACGCCGTCGACCCCGACCCGGTCACGTCGCCGGTCACCGTGCCGGCGGGCGCCAGGGTGCAGAGCGTCCCGGACCCCGGTGGCCTGCCCCCGAACGCGGCCGGCACCCCGCAGCTGTTCGAGACCTCCACGCCGCTGGTGGCCCACCAGGCCTGGAACGCGATGGCGGCACGCTCGCGCCGTCCGATGCTGCTGACCCCCGTGGACGCCGCCGGCCGCACCACCGTGTACCTGCGGGGGGTCGGGCTGGGCCTGGCGACCAACGACCGGCTGCTGTTCCGCTTCGACGCCCTCCCCGCTCCTCCGGAGCGCGCCGGGGCCGCGGCGCCCGCCGGGGGCCAGGCCCCGCCCCCTGTGCTGCGCGCCGTCCGGGCCGTGACGGAGGACCCCGCGGCCGGCCGCACGACCGTCACGCTCACCGACCTCACCCATGCCGATCTCGGGCCGGGCGTCTTCCGCGACCTGTTCGTGCTCCGGGTCAAGGCCGCCCCCTTCGGTGCCACGGCCCCGCTGCCCCCGCCGCCGCCCACGGGCCCGATCCTGCTGGCAGCCCCGGGCGGCGAGCCCGCGGCGCCCGACGGAGCCGAGGGGGCCGACGGAGCCGACGGAGCCGACGGGGTGGCGCCGGCCACCGCGACCGGCCCCGGCGACTGGCCCCTGGACCGGTCGCTGTACGGCGCCGACCGGCACATCCTTCCCCTGGACGCCGACCACGCACGGATCGGTGAGCAGACCCCGGTCGTCATCGAGAGGCCCGATCTCGCACCGGCGGTCCTCACCGCGAAGACGGCCGACACCGTGGCGATCGCCCGCTACGGCATCAGCGCCCGCGTCGTCCGGCTGCACCTGGACGGGGCGTGGCTGCGGGACGACGAGGCCGGCGACCGCGCGACCCTGGAGCCCCTGCGCAGCATCACGGTCCACGCGCAGGCCGAGCCGCTGGTTCCCGACGACGAGCCGGTGCCCGACCCGGTCGGCACCCCGCCGGGCCGGCTGGACCTCGTCGGCGACGTCTCCGACCTGCCCGCCGGGCGCCGCCTGGTGCTCACCGGGACGCCGGCCGACCCGGCTGGCGCCGAGCAGCCGCCGGGGGAGGTCCTCGAGGTGGCGGCCGCGCACCTGACCCCGGCCGAACGCGCCGGGGCCCCGCCGTTCACCCGGGTCACCCTCGCCGCCGACCTCGTGGGCCGCTACCGGCCCGGGACGGTGACCGTGTTCGGCAACGCCGTCCCCGCCACGCAGGGCGAGTCCGTCCAGGACCCGGCGGTCGGCAGCGGCGACGCCACCCAGGCCGGGCAGGCGTTCACGCTGCGCCGGGCCCCGCTGACCTTCGTGGCCGCCGACACCCCGACCGGCGCCCGCGCCGAGCTGACCGTCCGGGTGGACGGCGTGCGGTGGCACGAGGTGCCCGAGATCGTCCGCAGCGGCCCGACCGAGCACGTGTACCAGCTCACGGTCGGCGCCGCCGGGGAGGCCACCGTCCGGTTCGGCGACGGCCGGCACGGCGCGCGACTGCCCACCGGGCAGGGGAACGTCAGCGTCGACTTCCGGGTGGGGATCGGCCGGGGCGGCAACCTCGGCGCGGACCGGCTGACCCAGCCGCTCACGAAGCCGCTCGGCGTGACCTCCGTGCGCAACCCGCTGCCCACGTCCGGCGGCACCGACCCGGACGACGACGACGCGATCCGGGGGCGGGCGAGTCTGGCCGTCGCGACCCTGGACCGCGTCGTCGGGCTCAGCGACTACGCGGCGTTCGCGCTGGGGTTCGCCGGGGTCGGCAAGGCCGTCGCCGCCCGGATCCCGTTCGGCGGCGCCGAGGTGGTGCACGTCGACGTCTTCGGGACGTCGGCGCCCCTGCAGCGCGCCGACGACGTCATCACCCGGCTCGCCGCCGCGCTGCGCGAGCTGGGCGACGCGGGGGTCGAGGTCGAGGTCGAGCCGTGCACCCTCTACCGCCTGGCGGTGGGCGCCGAGGTGGGCCTGGGCCCCGACCGCACCTGGTCGCTCGTCCGGCCGGCGCTGGTGGCAGCCCTGCACCGCGACCTCGGGCCGGCGGCGCGGGCGATCGGGCGGGTCGTCTTCGCCGCGCAGGTGATCGCGTCCCTGCAGTCCGTCCCGGGCGTCACCTCGGTGCGCCTGACCCGGCTGGGCCGCGTCCGCGAGGGCGACGCGGGCGGGATCCCCGCCGGGCCGCCGCCGACCTGGGTGCCGGCCGCGCCCGCCCGGGTGCGGCCGGACGGGACCGCGATCGACGCCGCGGAACTGCTCGTCGTCGGCGCGGACCGGCCCGACCTCATCGACCTCGAGGAGCGGGTGACCCGATGACCGACGACGACGCCATCGCGCCCACGCCGGCGGCCGACGTCCTGCTCGCCCTGCTGCCCGCCGTCCACCGCAGCCGCGACGAGGAGCTGGGCGGGCCGCTACGGGCCCTGCTGCGGGTCATCGAGGAACAGGTCGACGTCGTTGCCGATGACCTGGACCAGTGGTACGACAACTGGTTCGTCGAGACGTGCGACCCGCGGCTGCTCCCGCAGCTGGCCCGGCTCGTCGGCCTGTCCGGTGACCTGCCCGCGCGCCGCGCCGTCGCGGACGCCGTCGCCGACCGGCGGCGCAAAGGCGTCGCCGCGGGCCTGGAGGACGCCGCGACCGCGGCATCCGGGTGGTCGGCCCGGGCCGTCGAGGCGTTCCCGCGGCTGGTCCGTGACCAGCATCTGCGGTACCTCACCCCGGCCCGGCCGGCCACCCTCGACGTGCGGGACGAGCTCGCCGCGGAGCGGCTCGGCGGCCCGTTCGACGACGCGCCGCACCGGGTCGACGTCCGCCGCCCCGACAGCGAGCTGGCCCCCGGCCGGCACAACATCCCCGACCTCACCCTGTTCGTGTGGCGGCTGGACAGCTTCCCGGTCACCGAGGCACCCGCGTTCTGCATCGACCAGCGCTACAGCCGCTACCTGATCGACGTGCTCGGCATCGACGCGCCGCTGTTCTCCCCCCGTCCCGAGGTGTCCCGGCCGGCGCACCGGGCCGGCCCCGCGGACGTGCCGCACCCGGTGGGCCGCCTGGAGCTGGCGCACCACCGGGACGACTACTACGGCCCGGGACTGGCCCTGATGATCTGGCGGGATGCCGACCGCGTACCGGTGCCTTCGGACAGCATCGTCGCCGCCGACCTGACCGACTGGGTCTACCGGCCCGAGCCGGGCCAGGTCGCCGTCGACCCGCAGCTGGGCCGGATCGCCTTCGCCCCCGAGGAGGCTCCCGAGGACGGCGTCTGGGTCAGCTGGCACTACGGGTTCAGCGCCCCGATGGGCGGCGGGGAGTACCGCCGGGGCGTGACCCCGGTCGGGCGTCGCCGGCACTACCTGGTGGGCCCGGGGGAGCACGGGTCCATCGGCGCGGCCCTGGCCGCCTGGGGCCGGGACAAGGCCGAGGCCCGGGACGCCGGGCGGCAGGTCCCGCACGCGGCGCTCATCGAGATCACCGACTCCGCCGACTACACCGAGCCGCTGCGGCTGGACCTGGAACGTCATGACCGGCTGGAGCTGCGGGCGGCCGTCGGTGCCCGGCCGGTGATCCGGCTGCTCAACCAGCGGGCCAACCGGTTCGACGCGCTCCTGGTGCGCGCCGTGGACCGGCAGCCGCCGCCCGGCGACGTCACCGACTGCCCGCCCCCGGCGGCGGCCCGGCCCGTCGTCGTCCTGGACGGCCTCGTCGTGACCGGACGCAGCGTCGACGTCGTCGGGCAGGTCGGGGAGCTGGTGCTGCGGCACTGCACCCTGGTGCCGGGCTGGACGCTCGATCACGACGGCCGGCCACGGCACGGCCAGGAGCCCTCGATCGAGCTGCGCCGCACGACGGCCCGGCTCACCGCGGAACACTCGATCCTGGGCACCGTCGTCGTCGAGCAGGACGAGACGGCGGCCGACCCGACCTGCGTGCGGATCAGCGACAGCATCGTCGACGCCACCGCCGACGACCTGCCGGCGATCGCCGGACCCGACGGCCGGTACGCCTACAGCGACCTCGTCCTGCGGCGGTGCACGGTGTTCGGGGACGTCGCGGTGCACCGGGCCGCCCTCGTCGAGGACAGCGTGCTCACCGGCTGCCTCAGCTCCGCCCGGCCGGCGGCCGGCTGTGTGCGGCGCACCGTGGCCCGGCCCGGCGCGGGGCCGTTCCCCGCCGGGAGCGCGCCGGTCTTCACCAGCACCCGGTACGGCACCCCGGGTTACGCCCAGCTCGGTCCGCTGTGCCCGCCGGCGGTGAGCCGGGGGGCCGGCGACGGCTCGGAGCTGGGGGCGTTCCACGACCTGTTCCAGCCGCAGCGGTTCGCGGCCCTGGACCGGCTGCTCCAGGAGTACGTCACGGTCGGGGTGGACGCCGCCGTCGTCCCGGTCACCTGACCCGCACCGCCAGCCCGCCGACCACCCGCCAGCCCGAGCCAGGAGGCAAGACGCCATGCACGGTGACTTCTCGAACGTGACCTTCCGCTCGCACAAGCAGTTCACCGGCGTCTTCGAGCTGCAGGGCCGGGTGGGCCTGGACGCCCCGCACAACGAGCTGCAGGCGATCCTGCAGCACCACCTGCGCCAAGCCGTGATGGACCTGGTCGGGCCGGCCGCCGGCCCCGCCGACAGCACCGGGTTCCGGATCGACCTCGGCGAGCCCGGCGACCTGACGATCGGCGCCGGACGGTACTACGTCGGCGGGCTCGCGGTGACCAACCCGGAGCCGACCACCTACCTCGACCAGCCGGTGCTGGGCCGCTGGTACCCGTCCGATCAGCGTCCCCAGCTGCCGCCGCGTCCGTACCTGGTGTATCTGCACGTGTGGGAGCGGCACGTCACCGAGCTCGAGGACCCTTCTCTGCACGAGCCCGCGCTGGGCCTGAACCACCCCGACTCCTCCAGCCGGGCGCAGGTCTGGTGGCGCGTCGGCGCCGTCCACGTGCCGCCCGAGATGGCCGAGGCCGACCGGGACGCCTGGATCGGCCACTGGCTCGACGAGGCCCGCCGCCCCGGCGGGCAGCTGCAGGTGCGCGCGCGCCGCCCCGAGGACGCCGACACCGACCCGTGCACCGCGCCGCCGGACGCGGCCTACGTCGGGGAGAACCAGCTGTACCGGGTGGAGATCCTGCGCGGTACCGGCGCGGAGGGCGGCCCGGCGTTCGTGTGGTCCCGGGACAACGGTTCGTTCACCTACGGCATCCTGGACGCCGACGGCGCCACGCTCACCCTGCGCTCGCTGGGCCGGGACCGGTACGCCGCGGTGCACGAGGGCGACTGGGTCGAGGTCGTGGACGACGCGGTGTCCCGTCGGCCGACGCTCAGCGCCCTGGGCGACGGCAGGGTCCTGTCCCGGATCACCGGACTGGACCGGCACCGCAACCGGGTCACGCTCGACCCGCCGCCGCCCTTCGACGTCGCCTCCCGCCTCGATCTGCACCCCTACCTGCGGCGCTGGGACCTGCCCGCAGTCCCCGACGACGAGGTCCCGCCGGAGGCCCGGTTCGGTGTCCCGGTGCTCGAGGCGGACCCGGGCGGCACGTCCGGATGGATCCCGCTGGAACGCGGGATCGAGATTCGGTTCCTGCGGGCCGACACCGCGGCGGGTGCCCCCGAGCACCGGTACCGCGCCGACGACTACTGGAACTTCACCGCGCGACGGATACTGGCCGACGTGGTGTACGACAACCCCGGCGGCGCGCCGTCCGGGGTGGACCGGTGGTTCGCGCCGCTCGCCGTCGTCGCGGCCGACGGCGCGTTCACCCGGATGCGCCAGCTGTTCACCCGGTCGACCACACGGGAGTCATGAGCGCCACGCCGCGGACCATACCCGCACCGGGAAGAGTGCCGGCCGGGACCCGGTGTCGCCAGCCGTGGATCTCTCACGGACACCCGTGTACCCGGCCCCCGCCGGCGCCGACGCGTACGTGGGTGACCTGGACACGGCGAAGGGCGGGACCCTGCCGGTCAGATGATCCGGACGGGGAGGTGGCGGTGGCCGTTGGAGATGAAGGAGTTCACCGGCAGTAGTTGTTCCGCGGGCACGCCGAGTCGCAGTCCGGGGAACCGGTCGAACAGTGCTGAGAGTGCGATCCGGGCCTCCAAGCGGCCCAGCGGGGCGCCGAGGCAGCGGTGCACGCCGTAGCCGAAGGCGAGGTGTTCCTTGTCGACGCGGGTGACGTCGAAGCGGGCGGCGTCCTTGCCGTGGCGCTCGTGGTCGCGTCCGGCGGCGGCGTACGCGACGAGGATCGGTTCGCCCTCGGCGATCACGGTTCCGGCGGGGCCACCGAGTTCGGCGAGGTCGAGGTCGTGCACGGCGTACCGCAGGGGGAGGCTGGCGACCGGCGCGTCCACCCGCAGGGTCTCCTCGACGACGTCGTCCCAGGAGGCCCGGCCCGCCCGCACGGCCGCGAGTTGCCCCGGGTGGGTGAGCAGGGCGTGGACAGCGTTGTCGATGAGGTTGACCGTGGTCTCGTGCCCGGCGCTGATCATCAGCGCCAGGGTGTCGAGCAGCTCCTGCTCGCTCAGCTGTGTGCTGCCCTGCTCGTCGCGGGCCGCGATCAGCCCGCTGGTCAGGTCGTCGCCGGGCAGTTCCCGCTTGACGGCGACGAGTTCGGTCAGGACGCCGTTCAACCGCTGGTAGGCGGCAGTCATCTCGCCGGGGTCGGCGGAGGTGTCGAAGATGCGGTCCACCAGCCGGCGCAGTTGGGGACCCTGCTCCTCGGGCACGCCGAGCAGTTCGCTGATCACCTGGACCGGCAGCGGGTAGCAGTACTCCTCGCGCAGATCGACGAGCTGCGACTCGCGCCCGGCGTCTTCGATCCGGTCGAGGAGAACCTTGGCGATCTCCTCGATGCGCGGCTGGAGCGCGGCCGTGCGGCGTGCGGTGAACGCCTTGGAGACCAGGATGCGTAGGCGCTTGTGATCGCCGCCGTAGGCGGTGAACATGTTCTGCACGGCGACCCAGGTGAACAGCGGCCACTCCGGGGTGATCTCCCCGCTCGCGAACTGGGGCCAGTGCTGCCGGGCGTCCTTGGACACCCGAGGGTCGGTGAGCAGCCGCTCGAGCAGATCGGGGCTGCTGATCGCCCAGGCCTGCACGCCGCCGGGCAGGACGACGCGGGCCAGGGGTCCCCGGGCGCGGATCCGGGCGGCCTCGCCGTGGATGTCGCCGCCGGTCGGGTCGATCACTATGGGGTCCCCCATCAACAGCCTCCGCCACCCTCGAACGTCCATGCACTGTCGGACCCTAGAATAGGACAAAACCGGCGAATCCGTGAATCTCGGCGGCGCGGTCGGGCGTGAGGCTTCGCCTGGGGACAGCTGTGCCGGGCTCACCAGGTCTCGGCTCGCCCGTGGGCGCTGATGGCGGGGCCTGTCACGGCCCGGGCCGGCATCCCGGTGTGTCGGGGTCGAGGTGGCAGGCGGCGAGCACGGGCCAGGTGAGCATCGCCATCTCCGCGGGCGGGCGCGGACAGCCGCGTTGCAGCCAGTCGGTGGCCACTGCGACGAGCGCGCCCGCGACGAAGACGGCGGACACGTCATCCGGAACGTCGGCGGTGGGCAGGGCCTGGCCGGGCGGTGCGTGCAGCACGGCGGCGGTGATGCGGCGCCGGATGTGGTCGATGACGCGGGCGCTTCCGTGGGGTCCGAGCAGGCTGCGGTACAGGCCGCTGTGCTGGGCGAGCGAGGTGAAGAAGGCCCGCAACGGCTCTGTCGGTTCCTCGCTCGCCGGGTCGCGCCCCAGGACGTCCAGCGACTCGATCAGCTCGTCGATCATTTGCGTGCAGGCGGCCTCGGCCAGTTCGTGCACGTCCCGGTAGTGGTCGTACAGGGTGGAGCGGCTGACCCCGGCCCGCTCGGCGACGTCGGCAATGCTGATCTGCGACAGGTCCCGGTCCCCGGCGAGCTGGATGAGCGCGCCGTGTAGGGCCGCGTGGGTGCGCCGCACGCGGCGATCGCCCGTGGGAGCGCCGCCCGTCGTCCTGACCACGTCCGCCAGCCTACCTGTCCCTACATGTGTAGGGTAACCTACGACTGTTGGCCAAAAATCGTTGGAGGGCGACGCCATGACCACAACCCTTGGACTGATCGGGAGCGGCTTGATCGGCAGCACGCTGGCCCGCCTGGCTGTCGCGGCCGGCCTGGACGTCGTCCTGAGCAACTCTCGCGGACCCGACACCCTCGCCGACCTGGTCGCCGACCTCGGCGGGCACGCCCGCGCGGGCACCCCCGGCGAGGCCGCACGGGACGGCGACCTCGTGGTGGCCACCGTCCCACTGGGCGCCCACCATCGGCTCCCGGCCGCTGAACTGGCCGGCAAGACCGTGATCGATACGATGAACTACTACCCGCAACGCGACGGGCGTATCCCGGAACTGGACTCGAACACTCTGACCACGAGCCAGCTGGTGCAGCGGCACCTGGCCGACTCCCACGTGGTCAAGGCGTTCAACAACATCGCCTTCGCCAACCTTGCCACCCTCGCCCGCCCCGCAGGCGCCCCCGACCGCAGCGCCCTGCCCGTCGCGGGCGATGATCCCGCCGGCAAGGCACGGGTGGTCGCACTGCTGGACACCATCGGCTACGACGCCGTGGACATCGGCACCCTCGCCGACAGCTGGCGCAGCGAACCCGAGACCCCGGTCTACGTCCAGCCCTACCTCCCCGGACAGCCCCCCGAGGAACTCAGCCTCGAGGAGGCCCAGCGCTGGCTCGTCACCACCCCCGGTGTCCCGGTCCCGGCCGACCAGGTCAGGAAACTCGTCGATGCCGCCGTTCGCGGTGTCGCCGGCGGCCGCCTACCCGGGCGGATGACGGACTGATCACCGCGACAGCGCGGCCTGGAAGCTGATGGGGGAAGGCCAGGTCGGTGCCGGGGCGTGCCGTACTCGATCTTTCCGGTTTCACCGGACCTAGCTCGGCCAGCGGTCCTACGGTCGACGCAGGACCGGCCTGATGTCGAGTACCGGCGTGCCGTCGACCGCCTCCAGGGCCGTGATCCCGACCTGCCCGTCCGGGCCGACGGACGAGATCCGGACCCGGTGCACCCCGATCGGGTTGGGCCGCGACGGTGAGCGCGTCGCGAACACCCCGACCTGTGGCCGGGCCCGGTCGCCGCGCGGGTGGGCGACGAGCGAATCCCGCTCGGCGAGGTGCAGCCAGGTCATCACCAGGACCTCGTCCCCGGCGTGCAGGCCCTCGAGCGCCGCCCGGTATCGCGGATGGATGTCGAGCATCGCCGGTGGCGCGCCCTCGTCCGGTTGTCGCGCCGCGTCGGCCGGGTCCGTCACGGTGCTGCGGACCCGGCCCACCGGGTGCACGGTCCACTCGTTCGTGCCGTCGTCGTTCGTGCCGTCGTCGACGGATTCGGCCATGGCCCAGCCTCCCAGGTACGCGCCGCCGGACGCCGTAGGCCGCTGTCGCACCGTCCCGGCCCGCGTCTGTCGGCGCGGCGGGGGCCACCACGGCAGCGGGAGTGTCGCACCGGCGGCGTCGGCGATCTTGGTCGACCTTGGATCGTCCCCAGCCCGGAGCGTGACCGCGTCCGTTGGGGCATCGGGGCGATGCGGGCATTCTCGGGTGGCACGCGAGGCCTCGCCGGTCCGGCGCTGTTGGCTTGCGCCAGCGGGCTGGATGAGGACGTACTCCTGCTACCAGAATACCATGAGGGGTATAACGTGCTGGTCGTCCAGAGAGGTCCCGAGAGAAGGGGAGCTTCCAATGTGCCGTCCTGCAACATGCCGCCTCTGTGGCAAGGCGTCCTGGGCCGGGTGCGGTGAGCACGTCGATCAGGTGATGCGGAACGTGCCGGAGGATCAGCGGTGCAGCTGCGGGCCGAACTACCGGGCGCCGGCCGGCGCCGGCGGCAAAGGGCTGCTCGCCCGGCTGCTCGGCCGCTGAGGGGCGCGTGAAGGAGCTGATCCCGGCCGCGGCCAGTGCCGGCGCGGCCCGAAGACTCCGGTTGCTGAGCTTGTTCCTGGAGCGATCGGCAAGAGGTGGGATCACTTGAGGGTCAGCTGCCGGTGAGGGCCAGGCCGGTGATGCCGACGGCGTACAGGACCAGGACGGCGATCGAGTCCGGTCCGAGTCGCAGCCATTGTCGTTGGGGCCGGAAGACCAGGCCGATCATGTAGACGATGGTGAGGAGTGCGCCGAGGGCGGTCAGGTAGATGTCGGTGTTGCGGGCGCGGGGGAGGACCGCCTGGCCGGAGATCACGGTGGCGGGCAGGAAGAGCACCGGAAGGAAGGCGTTGCCGCCGAAGATGTCGCTGATGGCCAGCTGGTAGTCGCCGAGCCGGGTGGAGGTGAGCCCGGTGGACACCTCCGGCAGGGCGGTGGCGGCGGCGAGCACGGTGGCGCCGAAGAGGACGCCGGACATGCCCCGGCGGCCGAAGAGTTCCTCGCCGCTGCGTTCGATCAGGACGCCGGCTACGAGGGTGACGGCCGCGGCCAGGGCGAACACGACGGCCGCCCGTGCGGTGCTCTTCCCCGTGCGTGTGGCCTCGCTCTCCTTGGCGGTCCGGGAGTGCCCGCGGGGCTTCTCCTGGTTGTCGGGTGCCTCGCCCCCTTCGTGCCAGGGCAGGCCCTTGCCGGCCCGGCGCAGGAGCAGCAGGCCGATGCCCCAGAGCACGGCGATGAGGACGGCGCCCGGCGTCAGGCGGGCGGCGATGAGGGACGCGGGCAACTGGGTGGACATGACGACGACGAGCAGCAGCGCCACCACGATCGCGCCCTCCAGCAGCAGGGTCAGGGAGGCCGCGACATAGGTGAGCGGCTTGCGCGGCCGTACCCCGGCGCCGTCCAGGAGGACCAGGACGACGGTCTGGAGGGCGATCCCGCCGAGGATGTTGCCGACCGCGACGTCCACCTGGTGGGCCAGGGCGGCGCTTACGGTGATGGCGATCTCGGGGAGGTTGGTCGCCACGGCGAGCAGGATGACGCCGCCGAGGGCCGATCCCAGGTGGAGCCGTTCCGACAGCACGTCGGTGGTGTCTGACAGCTTGATGCCCGCACCCCAGATCGCGGCCGCACACGCCACGAAGATGATCAGGAGAATGATCGATGAGAGACCCTGCACGACGACTCCTGATCCACCGGCCGACCTCGACGCCCGGGCCTGCGCGCCGCGTGTCCCTGCCGTGCCCGGAAGACGCCGGAGTGATGCACAGGGCCGTGATTGCCGGGGGGCGTGACTGCGCGGGCCGCGCCGCGTGCCGGCAGGCCCGAATACCGGTGGACGGTCGAAGGAGGCCCGCCGGCCGGGGGCGCGGCGGAGGACCGGAGCACGTGCGGAGGTGTGACGGAGCCGGAGGACGAGCCCCGGCGAGGCATCCCGGGCAGGCGTGGCGGTGACCCTGGAGTCGTGATCTCGCCGCCGTCGGGGCAGTCTGGCGGGTATGCGACACGGGGAGGGCGTCCGGCCGGCCACGCTGGCGGCGACGACCGCCGCCGTTACGGCAACCGCGATCGGGGGCGCCCTGGCGACCGACCCCCGGTCACCGTGGTACCGGCACCTGGACAAGCCGGCCTGGCAGCCGCCCCCTCAGGCGTTCGGCCGGGTCTGGACCGCCCTGTACGCGGATCTGGCGGTCGTCTCGGCCCGTGCCCTGACCGGGCTGCAGCACAGGGACGTCGAGCGTCGCGCGTTCCTGCGCGCGCTCGGCGGGAATCTGGTGCTCAATGCCGGCTGGAGTTGGTTGTTCTTCCGGGCGCACCGCCCCTGGTGGGCGGCTGCGGAAAGCGCGGCGCTGACGGCCAGTTCCGTCGACCTGGCCCGGCGCGCGGGCCGGGTGAGCCGAGGCGCCGGCCGGGCCCTCCTGCCGTACCCCGCCTGGTGCGCCTTCGCCACGGCGCTGACGGTGGCGCTGGCTCGACGCAACCCGCGGCACCGCCGGCGCTGACGGCCGAGGCGGATCGCGCACCATCTGGCGGCAGCTCCGGACGGCGCTGGGGGCGGACGGCGCTGGGGGCGGACGGCGCTGGGGGCGCCCACCCGGGCGCCTCGACAGCGGCGATCAGGTCGGGCAGCCCGAGCAAACAGCATCCGCACGGCGACGGAGCGGTTCAGAACCGGGCCCCCGGCGGATAGCCGGGTACCTGACGCCGCTGGGTCCAGCTGCCGGCCCAGTGCGCGATGTCCAGCAGTGCGGCCAGGCCGACCCAGAACCAGTCGAACCCCCGCAGCCCCCCTGCCTGCCAGAGGATCACGTACATCAGCGTCGCGAACGGCAGGAAGATGAGGCCGAGCAGCGGCCAGATCCACGAACTGAAGGCAGCGTCGACCAGCTTGGGCCGGGCCACCCAGACGATGAACAGGGCGAGACGGGGGAAGACGCCGGCGAACAGCGCGAACAGGCATCCCATGTCGGGTCGCTCCTCTCGTGGACCTCTCGCAGAGGATGCGGGCTCACCGTGGTCACCATCCTCATCCGCGGAGGGTGACCGACAGCAGGCCCGGATCCACGCGCCCGGGGACAGGCCAGGACGCGAGGCGCGCCCGGTGACGACGTCGGGATGGCTGGGTGCGCATCGGTCACCACCGGCGTACACGACACGGCTTCGGCTCGCCGTGCAAGCATCGCCTCGTGCGGAACGAGCAACGTCTACGAGCCCGAACGCCCGAGTCACGCGCCTTCGCGGAGCGCGTACGACTCGTCATGAACCTGACCTCGCGCCTCAACGCGCTGCCGTTCGATGATCTGGACGCGCGCAGGAAGGTACTCACCGAGGTCTTCGGCGGAGCGGTCCCTGATTCCCTGTCCATCCTGCCCCCGTTCTATTGCGACTATGGGCTGGGAGCATCGTTCGGAGAGCGTGTGTTCATCAACCAGGGGTGCTTCTTCCTCGATTACGGCGGCATCACCATCGGCGACCGCGTCATGATCGGTCCGCGGGTGACCCTGAGCACGGCCGGACACCCCGTCGAGCTCGACGAGCGGTACGACTTCATCACCCACGCCCCCATCCAGATCGAGGACGACGTGTGGATCGGAGCCGCGGCGACGGTCACCCCTGGGGTGACCATCGGCCGGGGCTCAGTCGTCGGGGCGGGCGCCGTGGTCGCCATGGACGTGCCACCGCTGAGCGTGGTGACGGCGACAGGCCTGGTCGAGCGGAAGCGACTGAAGCCCGCGCCTCCGGCAACCTCCTGAGATCCCCGCCTCGTCCCGGCACGTCGGCATGTCCAGGCCGTCGTCCAGGGCGTGTCCCGCAAAGATCTGGGCCGATGTCGGTTTGACTGTGCTTCGTGGCTGGGGACACGGATGATCACACGGTTGAAGCGGCATGATCTGACCGATGCGGAGTGAACTCGGCTGGAGCGGCTGCTGCCGGATGGTCGGGGGTGCCGGGGCAGGCCGTGGGCAGATCACCGAAGGGTGATCAACGGGGTGTTCCGTCGGGTGCGTGCCGGGCTTCCGTGGCGCGACCTGCCGGCGGTGTACGGGCTAGGTGGGTCCGGGCTGATACGGCCGCTCGCTGGGTCCGCCCTGCGGGCTTTCGGTGACTGCTCCAACTCGTCGATGGTGCCGGGACGTCGAGCGGGGAGCCTGGGGACGGCGCGAGGCCCGGCGGGAGCGCCGGGCTCGGCTGCGTCACGGGATGGGTCCGGTGACCTTGGCGTCGACCTCGTAGGTGGCCCAGGTCCGCTCCACCACGTTGTCCGACCAGTTCCCCCACGGGCGTTCGGTGCTCTTCCAGTACCAGTGTCCGGTGGCACCGCCGTCCGTGCACGGTGGGGAGGCGGTGAGCTTGAAGTAGCCGCCGCGGAAGGTTCCCCGGCGCCAGCGTCTCGTGGCGATCTGTACCGGACGGGCGGTCTGGCCCGGCTTGAGGACCAGGAGCCGGTGGAAGTCCGTGGTCACTTCCGTGGTACGGCCGAACGACGGCAGAATGGACTGCGCATAATTCCACCACTTCCCGGCCGGACTGTTGTTGTTCCCGAGGTTGAGGGCGATCCCGACGGTCAGACTGGTGGTGGTGGTCTTGACCTGGTTCCACTGGTACTCGCAGTCGATGGCCCGGTCGTTGCAGACGTAGAGGTCTCCCTTCCAGATCCAGTCGTCCCAGGTGTTCGCTGCCTGCTCCTGGACCTCGCTGCGGGTCGCCCCCCTGATGGGCACGATCGCGAAACCCTCGCTGACCGAGTCGGGCAGGCACTCGGCCTCGGCGGCGTCGGCCGAGCCGAGGAGCGCCGATCCCGCCAGCAGCGCGACGGTCAGGAACCCCCCGGTCAGGTAGCCGGGAGCGCGGGTGATACGCCGAAGCATCACGAGGTGGCCTGCGGAGGGGACGGCGGCCAGCTTTGAGACCAGTTCACGATCCGGCGGGTTCTGGTCGTGGGGTCGGTGACGACCTCGGCGACCCAGATCGCGCTGCGTTCCATGCTCTGGCAGACGTCACGGTAGTCGTAGTCGTAGGCCGGATGGAGACGCGCGTCCAGGGTGTCCCATGCCAGGACGTCGGTGCTGAACGTCTCGCATTCCTGCCGGTCGTAGCTGGCGGTCTTGGTCCAACCGGGGTAGGTGTCCCCGTCAAAGCGGACCTCGTCGCACAGCTGGTGACCGCGGCTCGCGCTGGCCCAGGACGTGTCCTTGGCCACTTCGACCAGACGCACATAGGTGACGTTCGGCTCGAAGCCCTTCACGGTGGAGCCGAAGGCCGAGGCGCACAGCCGGCTGCCGGTCTGCGCGGCGGCTGACGCGAGATTCCCCACTGCGAGCAGGCCGAGCGGGGCACTCGCCAGCAGGATGCCGACGGCGGTGCGCCGGCGCCGGGCCGGGCGCGATGCCGGTCGTGGTCGTGGAGACGTAGATCTGGACATGGCTATGGGCATGGATATGGGTTCCTCGATCGCTGGTGAGATCGGCGTGCCGGAGACGCCGTGGAGATGGCCGTGAGATCGCCGCGGGACCCGTCGGCTAGTGCGGGTGACCGGGGCCCTGGCTCTCCAGCACCAGCAGCCCGCCGGCGTCCTGGTGCTTGTAGAACCACCAGGTGCGGTACTCGTCCATGTTCCGGCAGACGTCAGGGGTGATCCACCCGTCGTGCGCGTGGTCCAGCGGAGTAAGGCCCGCCAACGTGCCGGCGGCTGCGCCGAAGTCCTCACAGGTGGTGAGGATGCTCAGGCTGTCGTAGGAGAAACTGACGTCCTCGTCGCGAATCTTCCATCGGTTGTCGGAGATATCCCCGGTGAGTTGCTCGTCGTCACGGTTACCGTTGTGCAGCGGGCCGCAGTCGTCAGACTTTTCTATCTCCTTGACCTCGAACAGTGCCGGGCCGGTCGCGGTGCCGGACGGGGTGCCGTCGGGATTGTTCAACGGGAACCGCGAGAAGCACACGCGGTGGTTGCTCTGTGCCTGGGCAACGGGCAGCACCGACCCGTGGCCGGCGATGACCGCCACGGCGACGGCGGCACCTGCGGCAGCGACCCGGAAACGGCGTCGGACCATGGTAAACCTCCTGTGCGATAGATTCTCCCGTCGGCTGTCCCGACGGCTCCGCCGGTCTCAATCCGCGATGATCGGATCCCCGGCATGGCCGTTCACCACGTAGGTGGCCCACTCGCGGACGACATAGTTGTCCGACCAGGAACCCCAGGGGCGATCCTTGACCTTGACGTACCAGTGGCCGCCGCCCCCGCCGTCGGCGAAGCACGCGCCCGCCCCGGCCAGCTTGAAATATCCGCCACGGTAGACTCCGCGGCGCCATCTGCGGGTCGCGACCTGGATCGGGTAAACCGTGTCACCTGGCTTGAAGTTGATCTGGGTGCTGAAGTCGGTGGTGTACTCGGTGACCTTGGTGTAGTTCGGGATCAGGAAGAGAAAGGCATTGAGATAGCTCTTCGACGGGCTGTTCCGGTTCCCGAACTGAGCCAGTCCTCCGATGCTGACATTGGTCGAGGTGGTCTTGGACTTGCCATAGCTGTACTCGCACCTGCTGACGTTCGAGGGGCAGACGTACGGTTCCCCCCGCCAGATCCAGTCGTCCCAGGTATTCGCCGCCTGCTGGGTGACCTCGGCCCTCGTCACGCCGTGGAGGAGGACGCCGTCGAATCCCTCCGATGCGGAGTCGGCAAGACAGGTGGTCTCAACGGCCCGTGCCGGTTCGAGGACCGGTACGAGGGCGAGCAGGGTCGCGACAAGTGCGAAGGGCAGGCTGCGCCACGGGAGTTTCACGTCGCCCCTCATGCTGATTCGGATTGTTGTCAGTAAAGTTGGCCAATCAAGTCAAGTATAGGCGGGAGTGGCCCGCTCGCGGCCGCCGGCGAGCCCCCCCCACGACGTCCGACAGCGGACATGGAGGAGGTCGGACAGGGGATTCCGCGCGCCCGTCGGGCCGTCGTCACCAGGCGTCGACCGGCGCGCTCGTTCGCCGACAAACCTCTAACGGATGATCTGGAGGCCGCCCTCCGGATGACAGGAACCGACCTCTGACGCGCGTTCGTGGTGGGCGATACTGGGATTGAACCAGTGGCCTCTTCCGTGTCAAGCACCTTGTCGATCCACCATCCGATACCTGGTCTGGGCGGCGGCACCGGCCTGGCGCTCGGCGTGCTGGCCACCGCGGCCGGACCAGGACGTCGCCGAGCGGAGCAAGGGCACCCGCGGCTACTGGCGGGGTCCGGCAGGCGTGGGGTGGCCCTGCCGCTCGGTATGATCGCGTGGTGGTACGGGACAGCCGCGGTGTGACGGCGCAGAGCGAGGATTTCTCCGCCTGGTACAACGAGGTGGTCGTGCGGGCGCAGATGGTCGACCGCGGGCCGGCCAAGGGCACGATGGTGATCCGCCCCTACGGCTACCGGGTGTGGGAGCTGCTGCAGGGCGAGCTGGACCGACGGATCAAGGACACCGGGCACGAGAACGCCTACTTCCCGCTGCTGATCCCGCAGAGCTACCTGTACCGCGAGGCGGAGCACGTCGAGGGGTTCTCGCCGGAGCTGGCCGTGGTGACCCACGCCGGTGGCAAGGACCTGGAGGAGCCACTCGTCGTCCGCCCGACGTCCGAGACGGTCATCGGCGAGATGATGGCCAAGTGGATCAGCTCGCACCGGGACCTGCCGCTGCTGCTCAACCAGTGGGCGAACGTGGTCCGCTGGGAGCTGCGCCCCCGGATGTTCCTGCGCACCACCGAGTTCCTCTGGCAGGAGGGGCACACCGCGCACGCCGACGAGGCCGACGCGGTCGCCGAGATGATGCTCGCCCTCGACCTGTACGAGGAGGTCGCCCGGGACATCGCCGCGATCCCCGTGGTGCCGGGGGAGAAGACGCCCGGGGAGCGCTTCGCCGGCGCGGTCCGCACCGTCAGCATCGAGGGGATGATGCGGGACGGGCGCGCGCTGCAGGCCGGCACGTCGCACTACATGGGCACCAACTTCGCCCGTGCGTTCGACGTCCAGTACACCGACGACGCGGGGGTCCGGACGCTGTGCCACACCACGTCCTGGGGCATGAGCACTCGGATGATCGGCGGCGTGGTGATGACCCACGGCGACGACAAGGGCCTGGTGCTGCCGCCGCGGCTGGCGCCCTACCAGGTGGTGGTGGTCCCGATCACCCGTGGTGACTCCGCCGGTGAGGTGTCGGCCGCCGCGAACGACCTGGTCACCCGGTTGAAGGCCGCCGGGGTGCGGGTGCATCTGGACGACCGGCCGCAGGTCTCGCCGGGGTTCAAGTTCAACGACTGGGAGCTGCGGGGCGTGCCCGTGCGGGTGGAGCTGGGCCCCCGTGACGTCGAGGCCGGCACCGCCGTGGTCGCGCGGCGGCTGGGGGAGGGCAAGCAGCCGCTGCCGCTGGCCACGTTGCCGGAGGCGATGCCGGGCCTGCTGGACGCGTTCCAGGACTTCCTGCTCGCCCGCGCGACCGCGTTCCGCGACGAGCGGACGGCGACCGTCGACACCTGGGCCGACTTCACCGGGGCCGTCTCCACCGGCTGGGCGCTCGCGCTGCACTGCGGGCAGCCCTCCTGCGAGGATGAGATCAAGGCCGACACCGCGGCGACCCCCCGGTGTGTGCCCTCGGCCGCCGACGCCGAGGCCGGCACCTGCGTGCGCTGCGGTGCGCCGTCCGCGTACGGCAAGCGTGTGATCTTTGGGCGCGCCTACTGACGACTCCTGGGGGCCTGTCGCCGGGCGCGGGTCCTCGGCCGAACCGGGGGGTCACTGTGTCGGCCGCGGAGCGGAGCAGAGCGGACAGGTGACCGGCCGGCCGCGGGTCGCCGTCGTGCCGAGCCACAGTCCGTCACGGGCGCGGGTGCAGCCGACGAACAGGCGGGTCCGTTCGAGGTCACGGCGCTCGGCGTAAGCGTCGTCCGACTCGTAGTGGCGACGCGGTCCGGGGACGGCGTCGCTGTCGGGGATGAGGACGTGGGCGAACTCCAGGGCCTTGGCTCGGTCGAAGGTGCCCACCTTGACGGCGTCGGCACTCCGGCCGTCGTAGTCGGCCAGCAGCATCACGGGGACGCCGCCCGCGGCCAGCCGGTCCCGCCAGCGGCGGGCCGCGCCGTTGGTGAGCACCAGCACCGCGACGTCCCCGTACCGCACGCAGTGGGCGTGCAGCCTCTTCAGGTGGGCGAGCAGCGCGAACGTCTGGGAGGTGGGGTCGTCCGCCTCGGCGTGGACGACCGTCCCGCCGGGACGGGCGGCCCGCACGGTGCGGGAACCATCGACGGGGCCGGCGTCCAGGTCATCGAAGGGGTCCGCGCCGACGAGGGCCAGGGCGTGCCGCAGAATGACCTCGCTGTTGCGGTAGTTGACGTCCAGGACGGTGCTGCGGCCGATGACGGAGACGCCCGCCTCGGCGAGCGTGTACCCGCCAGGGAAGATCGCTTGCTGGCCGTCGCCGACGAGCAGGAGCCCGTCGGGCCGGTCGCCGCCCAACCGGTGCAGGAGTCGGATCGCGGTGCAGCTGAGGTCCTGCACCTCGTCGGCGATGACGCTGTCCCAGGGGCCGGCGACGGCGCCGGACTCCAGCGCCGCGAGTGCCTCGAGCAGGACGTCGTCCCAGTCCGTCAGGTTCCGGGCGTGGCGGAGGCGCTCGTACTCGGTGTACAGCTGCCACATCGCGGTGCGGTGGGTCGGCTGCAGGGCGGTGCGTCGCCCGACCCGTCTCAGTTCGGCGTAGGTGGCCGGGTCCCGGATGCCGCGCCCCTTGATGACGTGAGCGATCTCCGCACGCCAGTAGGCCGGGGGCACGCCCAGGTCGGCGAGCGGGCTACCGCGGTGGACGGCGGACCAGGCGCGGTGGAAGCACTCCTCCAGCCCGGCCTCGTCGACCTGGACCCGGCGGCCCGCCGAGCGCAGCAGCCCGACGGCGACCTGGTGGACGGACGCGAAGGTGGCCCGGTCGGCGTGTTCGGGGGTGAGCCGGGTGAACAGCGAGCGGAACACCGGGCCCAGCGTCTTGACCTGGGAGGTGAACAGCACTGACCGGCCGCCGACGGCCAGCTGCCGGGCTCGGTGCAGGGCGACGACGGTCTTCCCGGTGCCCGCCGCGCCACGGATCCGGGCGGGGCCGGACCAGCCGCGGGCGGCCAGCCGGGCCTGAGTGGGATGCAGCCACGTCATCCACGTCTCGACCGGTTCGGCTGCTGCCGCGTCGGCGACGATCCGCCAGGCTTCCTCGATGCTGATCAGCTCTTCCTGGACGCCGGGAGGGCCAGCAGCAGGGGAGCGAGCTGAGGAGCGGGTGGAGCGCCGGGCGGAGGGGTGGGTGGAGGCGGTGCTGGCCTCGGCGTCGGCCATCGGCGGGCAGCCGCGATCGAGCGCCTCGACGATCTGGCCGAGCTGGTCGGCGGAGAGCCGGGCGGCGCGCCGCAGCAGGAACCGGGTCAGGAACGGTTCGCCCAGCAGGTGGACCGGCCCGACCCGGGTGGGCGGGAGGTCGGAGCGGTCGAGCACGAGCAGCGGCACCACCTCACCGGGCGCCAGACCTTCGTCGGCGAGCAGCACCTGGACGGCGCCGGCCTGGGCGGCGACGGTGTCCAGGGCGGGGTCGGCCGGGTCGTCACCGCGCCAGAGCCGCCCGTCGTGCAGGTGGACGTCGGCCCACCGCTTGACGTCGATGACGAAGACCCCGCCCGGGCCGGCGAGCAGAAGGTCGATGTTCGCCCGGCGCGTGCCGGGCCAGCGGCGGTCGGGCAGCACACTCCACTGGGTGCCGGCCAGATCGACCAGTACCTGGGCGACGTGCTGCTCACCGGCCGCTCCTACCCTGAACCGGGTCTGGGCGTCGAGCAGTTCCCGCAGTACCCGGCCCAGGCTGTCGAGCTGCCGCAGCACGCCGTCGATGTCCAGGCCGAGTTGCACCGCCGCCCCGAGCGCGGAGGCCCCCGCACCGCGGGACGCCTCGCCGGCGCCGGATGACCCTGCGCGCACCGGCTCCGCCCCCACCGTTGACTCGAAACCCACGGTTGCTCCCCCACACCCACCGTTGATCGGGACGGTTCGAGTATCCGCACACGGACCGCCGCGGTGAACAGGTGCGGCCGCACTGGTAGGTGGCGAACGTGGGCGGTGCTCTTCACCGGGAGCGTCAGTGGGCGAAGGATCAGCGGGCGAAGGATCAGCGGGCGAAGGAGAAGAGATCGGCCCTGTCCCGGATCTCCAGGATGGTGGTGCCGGTGTCCAGGAGCATGCCGCCAGGGGTGTTCTCCGCCGTGAGCAGGGCGTCGGCGAGTGCATCGGGGTCGGGAGGGCCGGCATCGGTGTCCCCGTCCGCTGCGAACCCGCGGTCCGTCCCGGGTGGCGCCACCGGGTGGAATCCGTCGTCCGGGCCGAGGGCGCGATGCTCCGGGACGACGGCGGCGACGGTGCCGCCGTCGGCGTCCTCCTCGACCGGAGCGTAGCCGGCTGCGCGCAGGGCCTCGACGGTGTTCGGCCATGGCCGGGAGCCGACCACGGCAGTGGGTGCGATGCGGCGCAGGCCGAGAGCGCGCAGCCGGCGGTCGGCGACGATCTCGGAGAGCAGGGCCTCGTCGTCGCTGCGCAGGTAACAGGCCACCGCCCGGCCGCGGGCGGCGCCGTGCGTGCGGGCGACGTCGCGGATCAGGTACTCCAGCGGCTGCGGGACGCCGCCGTCGGCGAGGTTCGTGAGCAGGGCCAGCAGGTCGTCGGCGCCGTGCCCGGCGTCCAGGGCGCGGCGTACGGTCGCCGGCGAGAAGCGCCACACCGACGCGGTCGAGCGGCCCTCCCGATCCGCGGCCAGGTCCAGCGTCGTGGCCAGCTCGGCGTCCGGCTCGCCGAGCACGGTCGCCGTCAGGTCGGCCTGCAGCCGGGCCGACGTGCGGACGGCGGCCAGGTGGTCGCTGACCGTCGCTCGGACGTCGCCACCGGTCGCCAGGGCGGTGCCGGCGGGGGAGAGGGCGTCTGCTGCGGTGACGCCCAGCCACGCCGCCTCGGTGAGCACCGCGCGGATGAGTCGCCGGTGCTGTTCGGCGTCTTCCGCGGCAGCCCCGGCGTCGTCCCCGGTGTCGCTGTGCATCGTCGTGCTGGTCAGGAGCGGCAGATGCCACCGCAACTGCTCCTCCAGGTCCGGGACCGAGGCGGGTGCCTGGCCCGGGTGGTCGCCCAGCACGGCGAGGACCGCTTGCCGAGCGGCGCGGGAGCGGTTGACGCGTGCCCTCGGGTCCCAGGCGGCGTCAGCCGCGAGTGCGGGCGACACGGCCAGCTCGGTCCAGCTGCGCAGCATTGCTGCGTACCTGTCCGCGACGGGGCGGCGACGCCAGCCGTCGAACGCCGGCGTCGGGGCGTACCCGGGCTCGTCGAGGTCCAGGAGGTGCAGGTGGTGGGCCAGTTCCAGGCACACCTTCGCCTCGCCGGTGGTCAGACCCGTCTCGACGGCCAGGCGGCGGAGCTCGCGGGTTCCGATTCCGCCCGCCTTGAGCGCCGTCAGGGGCCGGCGGCTGGCCACGCTGAGGACGGCGTCCATCCCGCGCACCGCGCAGGACGCCGCCGCCAGCGCGCCGTCGGCCACCGAGTCGGCGCGTCGCGGCGTCCAGGCCAGCGGCGGCGGGTCCGGCGAGAACGCAGCCGTCCAGCCCTCGCCGCGTAGGGCGAGCGCCACCTCGGCGGGCATCATCAGGCCGTACCCCTCCGGACGGGGAACCAGGAGGAACCGTGCCATCGCCCAGTCGAGCGGCCGTTGCCGCGGGTCGTCGGCGCGAGCGGCCGGGCCTCGGGTGCCGTGCCAGGTGGGTGCGCCGTACGAGTACCGGTCGAGCGCGGCCCGACCGAACGCGACGTCCGTGAGCCGGTCCGCGAACTCGGGTGGCGTGCTGTCGTGCACCAGTCGGCGAACGAAGGCGCCGTCGCGCAGGGTCTCGACGAGCCGGGCGACCAGCTCGGGCTTGCGTCCCGCCTCGGGCCGGCCCAGGAGGCCGAGAACTGGGCGCAACGCCTCGACCGGCCGCTGGGCCGCCAGCGTCTCGACATCGGTGGCCAGGCCGAGCGGGAGCGGCCACAGGTCCGCCACCACGGGTGCGGGGCGAACATCCATGGACGCGGTGCCGCTCGTGTCGCCGATCAGGCCACGGGCGCGCAGCGTCTCGACGGCCCGGTCGACGGCTTCGGCTCGGTCGGAGCCTGGCTCGGCACCGAGCAACGCCAGTGCCTCGGCCCGACCGGCCCGACCGCGCAGGGCGCACAGCACCTGGAGCACCTGCAGCGTCGGCAGGTCCAGGCGCCGCAGCGCCGCAAGGGTGACGGCGGGATGCCGCAACCGACCCCGCAGCTCGCGCAAGGAGATCGGCGGTCGCGGTTCCAGGAGCTCGGGTCGCTCCCGCAGGAGCTGGGCCAGCCGGTCGTGCCCCCAGGAGCGCAGCGCGTCGAGCTCGGTCACGACGGCATTCTGCCGGGCGCACCGGTGACTCGACGCCCGGCGCGCCCAGCACGCCTCGAGCGTCGCCGGCAGGCCCGGGGCGCCGCTGTGGCAGGTCGTCGACGTCCGTGGTGACACCCGGCCGCTGCACGGCTGGGTCAGCGGGGAGGAGCGGTGATGGAGGAGCGTGTCCTGAGCGATCTCTTGGGGGATCTGCGTCGGCGCTCGTGCCCCCCGGAGCGCGCCGGCTCGCCGAAGCGACCCGGCGCCACCGACAGGGAAGCCCCGATCCGCGCGGACGACGTCAGACGCTGTAGCAGAGCATGGTCACCGTGACGGATCCATCGGCGTTCGTGACCGAACTCTGTACGCGATCGGCGTTGTAGCCCTGCGACTCACAGATCTTGTAGGCCGCGGCAGCTGCGTCCGACTGTGTGCGCCCCGTAGCGCTGACGGTGCTGGGGTTTGCCGGCGCCGCATTCGCGAACGGCAGCCCGATCGCGCCGATGGTCACCGTTGCCGCAGCCAGGACCCCGGCAACAATGGTCCTTCTCGAAAGGCGGAAATTCTTGGCCATGTTGCGCTCCAGTTCTCCTAAATGATTCCCTTGAATGTGTCGCCACGAGCTTCGTGGGGACTGCGCGGTGCATCGGCACCCGGACAGAGGCGGCCTTGGCCGCAGGTGGACCGTTTTCGGCGACCGCTGCTCCAGCCTCACGCACTCACCGAATCGATGGAGGATTCTTGGCATGTCCGCAGGCGGACAGGTCCGATGTGCGCCACTCCGGGTCCAACCGCCGGAGCCACCGCTGGACGGATCGCCCTGGGTCTGTGCCATACGGAAGCGCGGGGGCCGGGCAGTCAACCTGACCGAGTGGTTGACGCCGGTCGGCCGGAAAGGTCCAGTGATACCCACGGGGATGCTCGGAATGGGTGCTCTGGCAAAGAGCTATCCACTCCTGGCCGATCTCCTGCGCCGAACTCGGCCTGCTCCCGGGAGTCCGCGGGGAAGGCGCTCAGCGCAGGTAGGCGAGGGCGGGCAGGTGCCGCTGGTAGGCGTCGAGCAACCGACCCGCCACCGCCACCGAGTCGATCAGGGGATGGGTGGCCAGCGCGCGCACCGCCGCGGCCCGGGACCCGGACGTGGCCGCGTGGATCACGTTCCGCTCCACCGCCTTGACCGCGCAGACGAGTCCGACGGCGTAGTCGGGGAGCGCGTCGATGGCCAGCGGACGGGCGCCGTTGGCGTCCACCGCGCAGGGCACCTCGACGACGGCGTCGGCCGGCAGCTCGTGCAGCACGCCGCGGTTGGGCACGTTGAGGATCAGCCGGGCCGGACGGTCCCGGGCGATCGCGCCCATCAGCGACAACGCCACCTGTTCGTAGCCGCCGGACTCCAGGTCGCAGGCGTCGCGGCCGCCGGCCCGGACGGCGAGCCGGTTCTCCGCCATGTACGTGGCCTCACGCTCCCGCCGGGTGCGATCCCACCAGGCCAGCGCGGTGCGCGTGTCCCGGCGGGTCTCGGCGTAGAACCGCTGCTGCTGCTGCAGGAGAAAGGCGCCGCGGGTCTGCCCGGATGCCCGCGCGGCGGCCACCGCCTCCCGGTGGAAGTAGTAGTAGTGCAGGTACTCGTTCGGGACCGCGCCGAGGATCCGCAGCCAGTCGGCGCCGAACAGCACGCCCTCCTCGAACGACTCCAGCGCCCCGGCGTCGTCGAACAGGCGGGGCAGGACGTCCCGCCCGCCGACCCGGACGCCGCGCAGCCAGCCGAGATGGTTCAGCCCGACGTAGTCCACGGTGGCGCTGGCCGGGTCGACGCCCAGGGCCCGGACGACGCGGCGGCCGAGCCCGACCGGGGTGTCGCAGATTCCGATCACCCGCTCGCCGAGCCAGGGCGTCATCGCCTCGGTGACCGCCCCCGCGGGGTTGGTGAAGTTGATGACCCAGGCGTCCGGGGCGACCGTGGCCACCCGCCGGGCGACCTGCACGGCGACCGGGATGGTCCGCAGCCCGTAGGATATCCCGCCGGCGCCGACCGTCTCCTGGCCGAGGACGCCCTCCTCCAGGGCCAGCCGTTCGTCGAGGGCGCGCCCTTCCAGCCCGTTCACCCGGACCGCCACGAACACGAAGTCCGTGCCGCGCAGGGCCTCGTCAAGGTCGGTGGTCGTGACCACCTCCGGAGCGTCCCGCACCCCCTCGGCCTGCTGGTCGAGGACCGCGGCGATCGCGTCCAGCCGGGAGGGGTCCAGGTCGTACAGGGTGAGCCGGGTGACGCGCCCGGGAGCCAGGTCGTCGAGCAGGGCGCGATAGATCAGCGGGACGCGGAAGCCGCCTCCGCCGAGGATGGTCAGCCGCATACCTCGACCCCTTCGACGTCCGCCTCCTTCGCCGACGTTATCGCTCGAACTCGGGATTCAGCCAGCATGGGACGATCAGACGCGCGCGAACTTCTGCAGAGCAGGGCAGCATCATGCTTCATTGTGCGTGGGGTTGCGAAGGGGACGGGACGGAGAGCCGGCGGGCTCCGGCTTCCTTTCCGGCGAATCATGAGGCGATTCTTCCGAGTGCCGCCGGCGTCGCAGGATCGCCGGGCCCTCCAGGTCAGCCCGTACTGGCCGGCTCGGGACCGGGCGGGTGCCCGGAGCCGCTGCCGGGACCTGCATCGGGTTCGGCGTAGCGGGCGAGCAGGACGGCCCCGGCCAGGGTGACGACGAATCCGGCCGCGGCCAGAGGTGCCATCCCCGGGCGCGGCCGGTCCCCGAGAAAGGCCACCCCGAGCGCCGACGGCATCACGGTCTCCACAGCGAATGTCAGCGCCGACACCACGGTCACCGCTCCGCGCTGCAAAGCGGTCGCGAACAGCAGGATCGCCGTCGCGCCGTACCCGCACAGCGCCCAAACGGAAGGGTCCAGCGCCAGCCGCCACAGCTGATCCGGGACCGCCAGCGTCCGTGCCGCCACCCCTACGCCGCCGAACCCCAGCCCCGCGCCGATCGCCAGCGCCGCCGCCCCCAGCGGGTCAGGCATCCGCGCGCCGAGCACGCCATAGCCAACCAGGACGAAGACCGCGGCCAGCAGGGCCCAGCGGCCCGCCGCCGGCAGGGGGACGGCGTGTTCCGGCCGGGCGGTGACGGCCAGCAGCACGAGCCCGACACCCAGCCCAGCCAGCGCTGCCGTCTCACGGCCGGACAGGCGTGCCCCCAGGGCGAGCACGGCCACCACGGCGGTCACCCCGACGCTTCCGGCAATCGCGGACTGGACGAAGAACAGCGGCAGGGAACGTAGTGCGAGGACGGACGCCACGAAACCGACGAGGTCCAGCGCCAGGCCAACGAGGTAGGGCACCTGCTGTGCCAGGCGGCCCAGGAGCCGGGGGTCCAGGCCGCCGGCACCCGCCGCGCGCCGGGCAGCCACCGCCTGGAGCACCGAGGCGACCCCGTAGCTCACCGCGGCGGCGAGCGCGCCGAGGACACCGACGAGGGTGGTCACCCCCGGACAGTACCCGGTCGATGCGCGGGACAGGAGGAGCCACCATGACCCGCGCACCCACAGCCGGCCCGGCGGAGACGGAGCCCGGCGCCCAGGACGGGCGGACCGGCAGGTTTCCTCCGGAGTACCACATGAACAAGCGTCACTGGAACACGGTCGAGCTCGACGGCTCCGTTGAGCCCGACGAGCTGTTCGGCATGCTCGAGGACTCCTACGAACTCGTCCTGGCCACGCTGCCGAAGCAGGAACGCGCCCGCAGCTGCGACAGCTGACCGCACGACCGCCCCGCCCTGTTCTCGAACGCCGGGACGGCTTCCAGCCGCAGCGGGCGGACCGGACTCGTGAGCCCGCCCGAGATCGTGATCCGCCTCGCTGGTCCCGAGGACCGGGCGGCCGTCGAGGACGCCCCGCTATGGGCCTGCACTCGGCGGCCTGGTTGCGTTCGTCCCGCGGCCGATCGGCGCCAAGCACGCGGAATCGCCGCGGACCGAGGGGTGGCGGGTCACTCCTCGTGCTGGAGGAAGCCCTCAGCGAGTGTCGGTGGGGCGCACGCCAGCCAGGCCTCGACGAGGGCCTCGCGCAACGTATCGACGGTCACGGCGTTGAGCTGCACCAGCACCGCGGGATAGTTGTCGAGATGCGCGATGGTGAAGAACCCGGGCCGTCCCTCGGCCAGCAGCGCCGCCTTCTCGTGCAGGTCCTCGGTGCGCAGCCCCAGGACGGGGCCGTCTGGTGGCGGCTCGTCGCCGAAGCGTTTCAGGTCGGCCTTGCTGAACGGCCGCTCCCACGCGAAGTCCTTGCCGCGAACGTTCCAGGTGCGCCGCCGCCAGCTCGTGCCCTCGGTCACTTCCGGGAGCTGCGAGGCCAGGGCCGCGACGTCCTCATATGTGGCCATGACCACCACGGTACGGGTAACCCGCGCGCATCAGTCGCGCTCCGACCGACGCCAGATCATCCAGCTGCGAGGCCCGCGTAGGCGAGGCCGTCGATCGCCTCCGCGCCGGCGGTGTCGCCCGGCGGTGGCCTGCTGGGTAAGGCGCAGCCCCCGGCGCTACGCGAATCTGAACGCGGGCGGAAACACCAGAACGACGCACCAGACCCAGACGGCGTACACCGCGAGGTATCGGGTCTGCCACTGCTCCAGGTGCCGGAAAGGACGCCGTCGCCGGAGGAAGCGGGTGAGCAGGAACGCCGTCCACGTCAGGTTGGCGAGCAGGACGACGTTCTCCCCCAGAGCGGCGGCCTTGTTGGGCGTCGCGCCCCACTCCGTGATGCGGCTGGCGACGGCAAGCAGCACCAACAGGTCGATGAGCACCGCGCTGACGGGAAGAGCCAACTGGAGCCGGTCGAACAGGGCCGGCTCCGAGGCCGGGTCTCGCGCGGAGATGGCGTACAGCAGCAGCCCGAGCACCACGACCAGTAGCAGGTCGAACACGATCAGTACCTCGCGGTCGACGTCGATGATGCTGCCGGTCAACAGTACGGCCACCAGGAACGCCAGCATGGCGGTGGCGAACAACGGGGTGAACACCTTCGTCAGCACCGGCGCCATGTTCTCGATGACGCTCTGCTTGGCCTCGACCAGCCAGGCCGCGATCACCACCGCGCCCGCGGCACCGCACGGCAGCAGCCAGGACTGGACGAAAGGGGTCGCGTCCAGGCCGATGGCCCGGAAGACACCGACCGTCATGCCGGTCAGCACGCCGCCACCCAAAGCGATCAGAACGAAGTAGATCGCCCATTCACCGGTGAACCGGATGAAGTCCATCCACCTCCGGTGGGAGCGCCACTCGCCGCCCCCGTAGGCCACACCCACCACGAACCACAGCGCCAGGGGCAGATGGAGCGCAGTGAGCACGATGCTCTGGGAGCTGTGCGCCATCGGGTAGGCGTTTGCGCCCGCGACGCCGACGGCGAACGCCGTGACCAGGACGCCGGCGACCCGGACGGTGACGCGGCGGCGGGTCGCGAGGTATGCCGCCAGAGGCACGAGGGCGAAGAAGCTGATGTTGCGTAGGTAGAAGTCGCCCCCATCGTCGAAACCCAGGCCGAACAGCTCCGGCATCTTGACCCCGAGCGCGGCGATCACGGCGAAGCCCAGCGCTACCGCCACGTCGCTGCGAGCGGCCACCGGTTCAGGCGCCTGGGCGGCCCCGGTCAGCACCAACTGCTTCCACAACCGCTCGGAATGGACCTGCGCGAACTCCCTGGCCAACTCGTCCTGGTTGCCCATCCGCTTCACGGCGACCAGGAACGCCTCGTCCGGCCTCAGCCCCACGCGGACCAGCTCCGCCACCGTGTCCCGCAGATGGTCCTCGAGCTCGTCGACGTCCGCGCCGTGCACGGCCCGGCGACTGCCCAGGTAGGCCCGCCACTCGGCGAACTGCGCCGCCAGTTCCTCTCCACTGTTGACGGTCACGTCACACCCCCAGCGACAACGCCGGCAGCGCACCACCGGACCAGGTGCTCTTCAGTGCGTTGACCACGGTCACCCACTGGCGGTGTTGGACGGCGAGTTCGGCGCGCCCTCGATCGGTGATTTCGTAGTACTTGCGCCGGCGGCCGTTCGGCCCCGCTCGCCAGCGCGACTCGATGTGCCCGAGTCGCTCCAGCCGGTGCAGCAGCGGGTAGAGCAGACCGTCGGTCCAGGCCAGCTCGCCGCCGGACACCTCGTCGATCTGCTTGAGGATCGCGTATCCGTAGCTCTCGCCCCGGGCCAGGATGCCCAGCACGAGCGGCGTCGCGGACGCTGCCACCAGGTCCTTCGGCACATGCATCGCGGCACCACCCCTAGCACTCGGATACCTAATACTACTAGGTATCGCGCCATGGGTCCACCGAGCCGGCGGCGCTCGACCTCGGACCGGAGGCCGGAAATGGACGTACAGTGCCACGTGGCGGTGCCGATCCGGGGAGGCTCTGCGAGTTTCGGCGCAGCGGCTTGGTGCGGGACGCTCAGGGCTGATCACCCTGTGCGATGACCGGGACGATGAGACGGTCTGCTCGGTGACCGGTCAGCCTGTCCGCCACGTCACCTCCTGGTAGCGATTGCCACAGCCGTGTGAGGCGCCTCCGCGCGCTATTGCCGCTCTCCGTGACGGTCGGCGTAACGGCCTCGGAGTACGCTCGCCCGGGGCGGCAGCGCGATGCCGCGAACCGGCGCGAGGGAAGCTGACGAGCTACCGTGAGTGAAGCTGCGCAGCTCCGCCGAGCGGAGCATGCGGGCGCGCACCACGTCGGATCCCGACGTCCGTCCGGCTGTCTGGAGCCGCCCACGGGGCCGACGGAGGGACACCGCCGCTCCGGATGCGCTCGACACGGATGCCGTCACGAAGGAGACGGCCGGATGGGAGGTGACGGCATGACGACGCAGCGCCGCGTCGTCCAGCGTGGGCTGTGGTTCGAGGAGATGGACGTCGGCACGGTCTACGTGCACCGGCCCGGACGTACCGTCACGGAGGCGGACAACGTCCTGTTCACCACCCTGACGATGAACACTCAGCCCTTGCACCTGGACCAGGCCGAAAGCGAGCGGACGGCGCCCTTCCACGACCGACTCGTCAACTCGATGTTCACACTCTCGACGCTGGTCGGACTGTCGGTGGGGCAGCTGACCCAGGGCACTATCGTGGCCAACCTGGGCTTCTCCGAGGTCTCGTTCCCGGTCCCGGTGCGTCACGGCGACACGCTCTATGCGGAGACTCTCGTGCGGGACAAGCGTCCGTCGAACAGCCGGCCCGGCGAAGGTGTCGTGACGTTCGAGCACATCGCCGTCAACCAGCGCGGCGAGATCGTGGCCCGCGCCGTCCGCAAGAGTCTGGTCCGGATGAGGCCCGATGAGCAGTCGTGACGATCACCGGCCTGAGTGGCAGCCGGGCGTCGCCTGGTTGTTCTGCCCTGCCGACCGCCCCGACCGCTACGTCAAGGCTCTGGCGCTGGCGGACATCGTCGTCCTGGACCTCGAGGATGCCGTAGCCCCGGACCGCAGGGCCCTGGCCCGCGAGCACGTGCGTGACCTGGCCCGCGACGGACGCTGGGACGCCGCCCGCACCGTGGTGCGTATCAACGGCGTCGGCACTCCCGACCACGGGCCGGCCCTCGAACTGCTTGCCGGGGTCGAGGCGGCCGCCGTCATGCTCGCCAAGTGCGAGTCCGCGCAGGACGTCGAGGCGCTGGCCGTCGACCGGGTCGTCCCGCTCATCGAGACCCCGCTGGGCGTCGAGAACGCCGGGCTCATCGCTGCCGCCGGCTCCGTGAGCGCGGTGATGTGGGGAGCCGACGACCTCGTGGCCGGGCTGGGCGGCTTCGCCAGCCGAGGACGTGACGGGCTCTACCGGGACGTCGCCCGGTACGCGCGCTCCCGCGTGCTGGTGGCGGCGAAGGCTCACGGCAGGCTGGCCGTCGACGCCGTCTTCATGGAGATCCCCGACGAGGACGGCCTTCGTGCCGAGACCGAGGACGCGCTCGCGGTCGGCTTCGACGCCAAGGTGGCCATCCATCCGCGGCAGGTGCCCGTCCTGCGGGAGGCGTTCACCCCCGCGCCGGACCGTGTCGACTGGGCGGCGCGGCTGCTGGCGACCGTCGACGCCGAGGGAGGGGTGGCCAGCTTCGAAGGCCGGATGGTCGACGGACCGGTGTTCGCCCAGGCGCAACGCATCCTTCGCCTCGCCGGCCGGAGGTGACTTCCGGCTCCACCGTCGGACGCCCTCCACGGGGGGCCATCCTCCGGCCCGGATGAATCCGGTGCCCGAGCCGGGGGTGAATCAGCCGCGGACCGCCTCGCACGACCTCGCCGTCGGCGCTACGGCGGAAGACTCCTCGCGTCGCCGTCCGGTCGTCGGTTCATCTGCCGCGGATGAGGTGCTGTGGTGCCGATGCAGAGGATCGTGACGCATGGTGAGGAGCCTGTTGCCGGTTGCCTGACGGACGGTGCGACCATCCCGAGCGGCGGTGTGGAGGGGGTCGAGGATGGTCGACAGGAAAGATCGCCGATGATGGGCGCGAGGCCACAGCCAGGACCCGACGACGCGGCCGATCCGGAAACCACGACGCGGCCGATCCGGAAACGGTCCACGAGGGGGCTCTCCGCGATGGTCGGGTACGACGGCTGGCGCGAGCCGTGGACGACCTCGTGACGGCCGTTCCATCGCGTTTCGATCGAGTTCCGGAGAGCGTGTTTCGATCGAGTTCCAGAGAGTTGGCGCCGAAGGCAGCGGAAGGACGGCATCCATGAGCAGCGCTGAGCAGCAGCGACTGGACGAGGCCGACACGTTCGGCGTCGCCTGGCGACGGTGGGGCCCATACCTGAGCGAGCGGCAGTGGGGCTCGGTGCGCGAGAACTACGGGGGTGGCGACGCCTGGTCGTCGTTCAGTCACGACCAGGCCCGCTCGCGAGCCTACCGCTGGGGTGAGGACGGGTTGGCCGGGATCAGCGACGACAAACAGCGCCTCTGCCTGTCGCTGGCCTTGTGGAATGGCCGCGATCCGGTACTGAAAGAGCGCATGTTCGGTCTCACGAATTCTGAGGGAAACCACGGCGAAGACGTCAAGGAGTGTTACTTCTACCTTGATGCGACGCCGACGTCCTCGTATGCGAAGATGCTCTACAAGTACCCGCAGGCTCAGTTCCCGTACGCCGATCTCGTGGCGACCAACCAGCAGCGGGGGAAGCTGGACCCGGAATACGAACTCATCGACACGGGGGTCTTCGACGACAACCGGTACTTCGACGTCGTCGTGGAGTACGCCAAGGCCACGCCGGAGGACCTTCTCATGCAGGTTACCGTGCACAACCGTGGGCCGGACGACGCCGAACTGCATGTCCTGCCCACGGTGTGGTTCCGGCACACGTGGTCATGGGCGGGCGATGAGCCGCAACCGGTGCTACAGGCTTTCACGGGTCCTGACGGCGTCGCTGCCGTGCGCGCCGAGCACAGCCTCCTCGGGCGTCGCTGGTTCTACGCCGATCGGTCGGTGCCGGTCCTGGTGACCGGCAACGAGACCAACAACGAGCGCGTGTTCGGGTCGGCGAACGACACGCCCTACGTGAAGGACGGTATCGATCGGGCCGTGGTGCACGGCGACGTCGGGGCGGTCGACCCGAGCGGCACCGGCACCAAGGCATCCCTGCACCACACCCTGCTCGTGGCAGCCGGTGCCAGCGCCGTGCTGAGGATGCGGCTGACCGACACCGAGCACGTGCCGCCGGGATCGGGAGGCGCGACCGGACCGTTCCGCGACTTCGACGAGCTGATGAGCACCCGGCGCCGTGAGGCTGACGAGTTCTGGGACGACGTCCTGGCCGGCGAACTCACCGACGACGAGCGGCTCGTGACCCGCCAGGCGCTCGCGGGCATGCTGTGGTCGAAGCAGTACTACGCGCTCAACATGGAGAGCTGGCTGGCGGAACAGGGTGCTGATCCGCTCGGGAGCCCGACCTGGCTGCGCAACCACGACTGGCGGCACCTGATCGCCGAGGACGTCATCTCGATGCCGGACAAGTGGGAATACCCATGGTTCGCGGCATGGGACCTCGCGTTCCACACGATCGCGCTGGCTCTGGTCGATGTCTCCTTCGCCAAGCAACAGCTCGAGCTGCTGCTGAATCGGTGGTACCTGCATCCCAACGGTCAACTACCTGCCTACGAGTGGAACTTCAGCGACGTCAACCCGCCCGTGCACGCCTGGGCGGTACGGTTCGTCCATGAGCTCGAGAAGGTCAGGACGGGCAAGGGTGACAGTGCGTTTCTGGAGAGTTCCTTCCACAAGCTGATGAGGAACTTCGGGTGGTGGCTCAACCGCAAGGACGCCGACAACCGTAACATCTTCCAGGGCGGATTTCTCGGCCTTGACAACATCGGCGTGTTCGACCGCAGTGCGCCGCTGCCCACGGGCGGCTGGATCGACCAGGCGGACGGCACGGCATGGATGGCCCTGTACTGCCAGAACATGATGCAGATCGCGCTCGAACTAGCCTCCGAAAACCCCATCTATCGGGAGCAGGCGCAGGCGTTGATGGAGAACTTCGCCTGGATAGCGGCCTCGACGAACCACGTCGGCCCCGACGGGATCAGCCTCTGGGACGAGCAGGACGGGTTCTTCTACGACGTGCTGCGCCGTCCCGACGGAAGCTCTGTCCCGCTGAAGGTGCGTTCTATCGTCGGCCTGATGCCGCTCGTGGCCGCGACTGTGCTCGACCCCTCGGTGCGCACCCGATTCCCCGAACTGGTCGAAGGCACCGCCGAGTTCTTCACCCGCCACCCCGCTGTCAGGGCAGCCATGTGGGGTCATGGGCGGCAGGTGGAGGCGACCGGACCGATCCTGTTCTCGCTGTTCGACGAGTCGCGGCTGCGCCGGATCCTCGCCCGCATGCTGGACGAGGACGAGTTCCTCGGGCCGCACGGCATACGCGCCATCTCCCGCTGGCACGCCGAGCACCCGTACGTGTTCGACGTCGGTGGGCAGGAATACAGCGTCGGATACCGCCCCGCGGAGTCCGACACCGGCATGTTCGGCGGAAATTCCAACTGGCGGGGACCGGTGTGGTTCCCGATCAACGTGATGCTCATCCGGGCGCTGTTGCACCTCTACGTCTTCTACGGTGAGCAGTTCACCGTCGAGTGCCCTACCCGCTCGGGACGGCAGTTGAACCTGTTCGAGGTGGCCCGGGAGCTCAGCGATCGGCTGGTCGGTACGTTCCTCAGGGACGCCGATGGCCGCCGTCCCGTGCACGGCGGTCAGCCGATCCTGCAGAACGACCCCTACTGGCGCGACCTCGTGCTGTTCTACGAGTACTTCCATGGCGACAACGGAGCCGGGATCGGCGCCAGTCACCAGACGGGCTGGACCGGCACTGTCGCCCTGCTGCCCCTGCTCTTCCATGGTCACTGGGCCGAACGGGTGGTTTCCCGCGGCCGCGAGCGAGTCCGGTCCGGCGCGACCGCCTAGTCCGGGACCGGGCTCGCGGTGCCGCCTGCCGGGCCCCGGTCGACGTGACGCCGGCGGTCCACCGGGCGGCCGGGGCCTGCCGGGTCGCCCCCCCGCCGGTCACCCAGGGGTGGCGCGCCGGGCGGTGAGTTCCTGGAGGTACTCGGGAGGCAGTCCCGCGGCGCGGCCGGCGGTGATGAGCAGGTCGAGGTACTGGGCATCAGGTGCGCCGTCGTCGCAGTCCGGGGTGGCGAAGTAGACGTGTGTGCCGGGGTGGGGCTGGCCGGTGAGTGAGTGCACGGTGAGCGCGCTGCGGTGGTAGGCGCGGGGATCCTCGGTGTCGTCGAGTCTGAGCAGGTCGCCTGCCGA
>DATDMG010000320.1:0-54177 GCA_036518955.1 Kineosporiaceae bacterium
GATGGCGATCCGTGGTGCGAGTCCCGCCGGCGAGGCCTTGTTCGCGTCGTCCGGCCCTGCCCCCGTCCCGGTGAGCGATCCCGGCACCGCGGCCGGGTGGATGGGTGGCTTCGGCGCGCGTCGTACCCCGCCCCCGCCGACCGTCAGCACGTACCCGTTGACGGGCGGGATCCCGCTGACGGCGGGCGTCCTGCCGGGCGCGCCCGGCCCGATGCCGGCGGGTCCGCAGCCGGGTCTTCCTGCGGCCCAGCTCTCGTTCTCACCCATGGTGGCGGGCGGAATGCCCTCGGCAGCCGCATCGGCAGGTGGCGGGTTCAACGGCAGCCCCGGGTCGAACGGAACCGGGTACAACAACGGGACCGGGTACACCAACGGGACCGGGTACACCAACGGGACCGGGTACACCAACGGGACCGGGTACAACAACGGGACCGGGTACACCTACAACGGGTCCGCCGGCGGTGGCACCTACAACGGCGGCACGTATCCTGACGACTTCGCCGGCAGCGGCGGGCTGCGTCCCGGGCCCACTCCGCTCGACGCTCCCGGCATGAGTTACGGCGATGTCGATCCCAGCGTCGGTACCCCGATCTATGACTCAGTGTCCGCCTGGTTCTCCCGCCCGACGCTGTCGGAGGGGACCAATGGTCGCTCTCGCTCGACGGCCAGTCACTGGGCGTCCCTGCAGGACGCCAGCTGGCGGGAGGCGAGTGCCCGGGCGGCCGCCAGCCCACGGGTCGCGGGCAGCACGGGCGCGGGTCTACCGGTGCGGTCACCCGGGGCCAACATGGTGCCGTCGATGGCCGAGGCGGTGCTGGGGATGGGACGTTCACTCAGCCGGGAGGCCCCGCGCACCGACGCCGGCCGGGTCCGCAACCGCCTGGACAGCTTCCAGCAGGGTGTGCAGACGGCGCGCCAGCTGCGCGACCAGCTTTCCGACCAGGGGGTCGCGGAGCCGGGGGCCGCGGAGCCGCCGGTCCAGGCGACGCCGGCCCCGAGCGCGCCGACGCCGGTCGGGTCGCCTGAGCCCGCCGCTCCCGCGTCGCAGTCCCCGGAGCACGACGCGACGACGGGCCCCCTCGGCCTGCCGGTCGCCTCCGATTTCGGCCAGCCGTCGGCGGCGAAGCGTCCGCGCGAAGGGGGCTTCGGCAGCTTCTACCGTGATTACCTGCCGAGCCTGCTCGCCCTCCTGATGGTCGAGGGTGCACGGCCGGCCGCGGCGGCCCAGGTCGCCCAGGACGCGATGTCGGAGGCGTACCGGGAATGGGCGACGTTGGAGAACCCGCAGGAGTGGACACGGCACGTGGCTCTGTCGGCGTGGGCCGCTCAGCGGGACGGCACGTCGTCCGACCGGCCGGACGCGTCTGGCACCGTGAACGGCTCCGGGTCGCGCTGAGGGTCGCCGCGCGCGGCGGCCGCGCCGGATCCGGCTGAACCGTCGTCGGCAGCTGGAGATGCCTGACTCGGTACCTGGCCGCATCAGCTCGTCGATCGCCGAGTTGATCGCGGCGTACTGGCCGCCGATCCCGGACCCCGGCGATGAACCGGGTGAGGTACAGGTACGCCGGCGGCGCCGTACCGTTGCCCCAGGTGAAGGCCGTCAGGGCGTTGCCGTCCCCGGCGCGGGGACCATCCGGGTGGGGAACGGTGCCCACCGGAGCTCTGGCGCCGGGAGCGCTGGCGGCGCGGGGGGTCAGCCCGGCGTGGCCGGCGGTGCCGTCGCCCGACCCGGCGGGGCCGTGCTCCGTCGGATCACGAGCCACGTCGGCAGGATGATCGACTCTCGCTCGGGCTGAACGCCCCGGAGCAGCGCCAGCGTCAGTTCGGCGGCACGTCGCCCCTGCTCGGCCACCGGCTGGGCGACCGTGGTGAGGTCGGTGAGCCCGGCCAGCGGATGGTCGTCGATGCCGACCACGGAGACGTCGTCAGGCACACGCAGGCCGGAGCGGTGGATGGTCCGGACGGCGCCGAGCGCCACCTCGTCGGAGTGAGCGTAGACGGCGGTGGGCCGTCGGGGGAGGCTCAGCAGGTGCGCCATCGCGGCCGCCCCCTGCTCGCCGCCCTGGCCGCCGGCGGTGACGGCCAGCCGCTCATCCACCCCGATCCCGGCCGCACAGAGCGCTCGATGGTAGGCGAGTGTCCGATCGGCCGGTGCCGGCCGGTCGCCGTCCGCAGCAGTGATCATGGCGATCGCGGTGTGCCCCAGCGAGATGAGGTGGTCGACCGCCGCCCGCCCGGCCACCTCGTCGTCGATGCCGACGTGCGGGTAGACCCGGCGCCGCCCGCCGGCAGCCACCACCGGGACGCCGAGGAGCTCCAACCGGGCGCGCTCGGTCTCCTCCACCCCGAACCCGACCACGACCACGGCGTCCACCTTGCGCCGGGCCGGGAGGCGCTCGAAGAACTGGTTGCGGTCCGGTAGCTCGCCGACCTGATAGAGCAGGACGTCGAGGTCGGCCGCGCGGAACCCCGAAGCGAGCGCCTCCACGATGGTGCCGACGAACCACCGGGACAGGTGCGGAACCACGATCGCCACCCGCCCGGTGCGGCCTCCGGCCAGCTTCGACGCCTCGGGCGACACCACGTACGAGTGCCGCTCGGCCACCTCGAGGACGCGCTGGCGGGTCGCCGGTGAAACCCCGGGAGCGTTGTTGAGGGACCGCGACGCCGTGCCCAACCCGACGCCGGCGAGTCGCGCGATGTCGGCCAGGGTGAGTCTGCCCGGAGGACTCGACACGACGTCATGATAGAGCGGATGGAAGCGTTTTTATCACAGCCTCTGGGGGCGGCGCTCGTCGAGCGCCGGAGTGCCGCGATGCCCTCGACGCCGGGCGAAGACAGCTCAGCGCACAGTTCGTTCTCGACATGCCAAGACCGCCATCTAGGACTATTGTCTAGATTTTGAATGGCGCGGAAGCGATTATAGCAGAGTACAAGGGGCGAAAGTATCAAAGCGGTAACAACACCTTGACATCGCTGTCCGAGGTGGTCAGAGTTTCGATGGAAACGCTTCCGATTCTCGGCCGAGGAGCTCTCCTCGCCGCTCTTCGGCTCGCGGTCCGGATGGGGGCGGGGTCCGGTGGGCACGTGCTCGTGCCGGCCGGCCAAGCCTTCGGTGCTGAGGGCCGCCTGCCCTCGGCCATCGTGAACGGAGACAGCACATGGCCCTGCAGAGGTTGCGCCGCGGACTGGTCCCCGCCGGCCTGGGTGCCGCGGTTCTGACGGCGCTGACAGCCTGCGGTGGTGGTGGTGGTGGCGGGGGCGGCGGCCAGTCGAGCGTCGGCGCGTCGGCGCGCGGGCCCATCACCTATGTGACCGGCAAGGACAACACCGGCATCCAGTCGCAACTGGTGGCGATGTGGAACGCGGCGCACCCCAACGAGAAGGTGACGCTGAAGGAGCAGTCGGACCAGGCCGACCAGCAGCACGACGACATCGTTCAGCACATGCAGGCCAAGGACGCCAGCTACGACGTCGTCACGGTCGACGTGATCTGGACGGCGGAGTTCGCCGCCAAGGGCTGGCTCGTCCCGTTGAAGGACCAGTTCGCGCTCGACACCTCCAAGCTCCTGGCGCCCACGGTCTCGGCCGCGACCTACCACGGCACGCTGTACGCCGCTCCGTTCGCCAGTGACGGCGGGCTGTTGTTCTACCGCAGCGACCTCGTTCCGACACCGCCGAAGACCCTCGACGAGATGTGGGCCGACTGCGCCATCGCCAAGAAGAACAACATGGGCTGCTACACGGGTCAGTTCTTCAAGTACGAGGGCCTCACCGTGAACGCTTCTGAGGCGATCAACACGATGGGCGGCAAGGTCGTCGATGACAAGGGCAAGTCGGCGGTCGACAGCCCCCAGGCGCGCAAGGGCTTGCAGATGCTCGCCGATCACTACCAGAACGGCGACATCCCCAAGGAAGCGATCACCTACACGGAAGAACCCAGCCGGAGTGCGTTCGAAGCGGGCAAGCTGCTGTTTCTGCGCAACTGGACGTACGTGTACAACCTCGCCAAGACCGACGGCTCCTCGGTGGTGAAGGACAAGTTCAAGGTGGCGCCCCTGCCCGGAGTGAGCGGACCGGGCGCCTCGAGCCTTGGCGGCCACAGCGGGGCGGTGAGCGTCTACAGCACGCACAAGGCCACCGCGTTCGACTTCGTGAAGTTCCTCGAAGGAGACGCGCAGCAGAAGTTCATCATGGACAAGGGCTCCCTGGCGCCCGTGGTCGCGGCCACGTACAACGACCCGGCACTCGTCGCCAAGTACCCGTACCTGCCGACGCTGCTGACGTCGATCCAGAACGCCGTCCCGCGGCCGGTCACGCCCTTCTATCCGGCGGTGACGAAAGCGATCCAGGACAACTCCTACGCCGCGATCAAGGGTGACAAGAGCGTCGACCAGGCCGTCAAGGACATGAACGCGGCGATCACGGCGGCGTCCGCCGGCTGAGTGAGGAGGGCAGCATGTCCACCGTGGTTTCCGGTGTGGAGACCGGCGGTGCACAGCGCGGCGCACCGCCCAAGCCCGGCAGGGGGCTGAACGCGGGTCAGGGTCACGCTGCGGCCTGGCTCGTCGCGCCGACGATCCTGCTCCTGGGGGTCGTCATCGTGTACCCGCTGGTGAAGGCCGTGGTGATGTCCTTCCAGAAGGACAGCGGCCTGGACCCGACGACCGGCCTGTTCGTGCAGGGCGGCGCGGCAGGGCTGAGCAACTACAAGCACTGGCTGCTCGAGCAGTGCGCCACGCCGGGTGGCGGGACCGTCGACTGCCCGCCCGGCAACCTGGGGTCGCAGTTCTACGACGCGCTCTGGGTGACGGTGTTCTTCACCGTCGTCACGGTCTGTGTCGAGGTCGTCCTCGGCCTGTGGTTCGCGACCATCATGAACCGGGACTTCCGGGGCAGGGGGCTCGTCCGTGCGGCGATCCTCGTCCCGTGGGCGATCCCCACCGCCGTCACGGCGAAGTTGTGGCTCTACATCTTCGCCTACGAGGGCATCGCCAACCGCACGCTCAGCGTGGTCGGCATGCCCCACGTCCTCTGGACCGGGGACGCCTGGCCGGCGCGTTTCGCCGTCATCATCGCCGACGTCTGGAAGACGACCCCGTTCATGGCCCTGCTGATCCTGGCCGGGCTCCAGGTCATCAGCCACGAGGTCTACGAGGCTGCCGCCATCGACGGCGCCAACCGGTGGCAGACCTTCCTGCGGATCACCCTTCCGATGATCAAGGTCCCGTTGATGGTCGCGATCCTCTTCCGCACCCTCGACGTGCTGCGCATCTTCGACCTTCCGTACATCCTCACCCAGGGCGGTGGGGGCAGCGGCCACGCGACGACGACCTTGTCGATCCTGGTCATCAACCAGATCCGCGCAGGGTTCAACGCCGCGTCCGCGCTGTCCACGATCGTGTTCCTGATCATCGCGTTCGTGGCCTTCCTGTTCATCAGGTTCGGCGGTGCGGACGTCGTCCAGCGACCGCCGACCGCGAGACGGCCCGGGGGCCGGCGGGTCTTCCGGCGCCGGGCGCGGGTCGACGGGACCGCGGCGCCGACCGAGGCCGCCCCGGCCGACGCCACCGCCACCACCGTGGGCGCGGGAGGGTGACGCCATGACCTCGCAGGGAGGGACCGCTCCGGCGGGTCGGCGGCACCTCGACGTCCCCGCGGTCCGCCAGCCGGGCACGCAATGGCGGACGACCCGGATGTACCTCGGCCTCGCCGTCATCGTGATCTGGGGCCTCGCCCCGTTCTACTGGATGATCGTGACGGCCTTCCGTGACGTGGGCTTCACCTTCGACACCACACCGTGGCCCACCCACGTCACGCTGGACAACTTCCGGACGGCGTTCTCGACCGACCGGGGCAACCACTTCGGGCGGGCGCTCGTCAACAGTGTGATCATCGGGGTGGTGACGACTGCTGTTGCCATGCTCGTCGGCGTCTTTGCTGCGTACGCACTCTCGCGGCTGGAGTTTCCCGGCAAGTACCTGGTGCTGGGGTTCGTCCTGGGGGCGTCGATGTTCCCCGGGGTGGCGCTGGTGTCGCCGTTGTTCCAGCTGTTCTCGTCCGTCGGGTGGCTGAACGGCTACAACTACCAGGCGCTGATCATCCCGGACATCTCGTTCGCCCTGCCGCTGACGGTCTACACGCTGACCGCATTCTTCGGCGAAATGCCTTGGGAGCTGGAGGAGTCGGCCCGCATCGACGGTTGCACCATGGGCCAGGCCTTCCGCAGGATCATGCTCCCGCTGGCGGCCCCCGGGCTGTTCACCACGGCGATCCTGGCGTTCATCAGCAGCTGGAACGAGTTCCTCCTGGCCTCCCAGTTCTCCACCGCGAACACCCAACCCGTCACCGTGGCGATCGCCTTCTTCACCGGCTCGCAACCCCATCAGGATCCCTACACGGCCGTGATGGCGGCCGGGACCATCGTGACCGTACCGTTGATCATCGTAGTCCTGATCTTCCAGCGGGCGATCGTCTCCGGTCTCACCGCCGGAAGCATCAAGGGCTGAGAGCGTGCCGGTGGCCAGGAATTCCCGGAGGTGGGCCCGCGGGTCGGCCGGCCACCCGCGGGCCCGCGCCCAACGGCTCGAGGTGCTCATCGGCGTCCTGGGGTTCTTCGCCGTGATGGCGCTCATCCAAACCGTGGTCTACGAGCTCCAGGGAGAATCCGCCGCCGGGTCCGCGGTGGTGCTCGCGGTCCTCGTCGCCGGTCTCGTCCTGGCGATCCGGGCGCGTCGCCGGACCGGCACCGGACCCTGACCGGACGCCCGACCGTCAGCCGGCCCAGGGGGCGATCGTCGTCCAGCTGGTGTCCTCGGCCCAGTTGGTGGTGGTGTCCGCGGCGAGCCCGCCGCCGGTGCCGGCGACCCAGACCTCCTCGTTGTAGTGCCGCCAGTAGCGGTTCGGGAAGTTGTAGGACTGCCAGGACGTCCCGGTCCCGCCGTTGCCGGGCTGGGCGCAGAACGTGGAGTCCGCGGCGAACAGCGCGCTCGAGTCCTTCACGTCCAGCCGCAGCCGGTAGCTGTAGTGCCGCAGGTACCGATTCGGATAGTTCACCGAGACGAACGAGTAGCACGACGAGTCCGCCAGACCGGGCACGATCGTGAACGTCGCGTCCTGCAGATCGGTGCTCGGGCTGCTGGCCGTGATCTGGGCGATCCGCGCGAGGAATCTGGAGTGCCGCAGCGAGTGGGCCCGGTAGCCCGCAGTGGTCGCCTGGAAGGAGTGCCGCCCCATCGCGACGTCCACGTCGCTGTGCCACCAGCCGGAACTCACCGTGAACGTGGTGTCGGCCGCCCAGTCCGTCGCGCTGTCGTGGGCGGCCGAGCCGCCGTCGGCCGCCACGTACAGCACGTTCTGGTAATGCCGTAGGTAGCGGTGGCTATGGCTGGCCGACGCGAACGAGACGCCGGTACCGCTGTGGCCCGCCGTGGCGCAGAACGTGGCATCGGCGGCGAACGACGCCGACGCGTCGGGAGCGGCCAGCACCACCTCGTCGGCCGCGGTCGCCCGCAGGTACTGGCCGGCGTTCGCCCGGGACTCGAACGAGTAGCAGTTGGCGTCGGAGAGTCCGGTCCGGACGAAGAACGTCGCGGACTTCCGGTCCGCCGCCGAACTGTTGGCGCTGACGACGGCGGTGGCGCCGACGCCCGGGCTCCCGGACACCGACCGTCCGGTGGCGGCTCCCGGCGAGGTCACCCGCAACGCCGTCCCCCGGTCGGTGGCCAGGTACGGCGTCACCGGGCCGGTCACCGTGAACGTCAGCAGGGTGAGGGAATTCGCGGGGAACGTGAAGGTCGTCCTGGGCGACGCGGCGAACGTGGACGTCTTCGGCGCGACCGCGGTGGGGGCGGCCAGGGTGTTGCGGGCAGCGGGATCCCCGGTCAGCACGGTCGCCGTCCCGGTCCGCTCGATCGTGGCGGCGCCAGCGACGTCCACCGTCGCGCGCACCGCGTCAGAGGTCGGGTTCACCACGTGCACGTACACGGTGCCGTTGGCCGCCCTGGTGGCCACGTGACTGACCAGCCCGCCGACCCCGCTGAACGAGGTGGGCACCACGTAGGTGCCTTTGTTCGCGCCGAACATCTGTTGCACGTAGTATGAGGGAGAGCCGTAGGACTGGGCGGCGTCGAACGCGATCAGGTTGGTCGGCCACTGGAAGCTGCTCACCCGTGACAGCGCAGGCGCGTACGAGGCCCCGACGACGACGTCCGCATTGCGCAGCAGCCCGGTCATGAACCCGGCTTCGCCCAGTGCGCCGGCGAGCGTTCCGGTGGGGTTGCCCGCCGTGCCGTTGGTGGCGGCGTACTCGCCGACCAGGTGCTTGGGGCCGTTCCGGTCGGTGCGGTCGTACTGGTGCGCCATGCCGGTGAGCGTGGCGGGGTTGTCGCTGTAGTAGTGGTCGTCGATGACGTCGGGCGCGCGCGACGTCACCGACGCCGAAGCGATGATCTTGAGGTCGGGGTACTTGGCCTTGATCGCGTCGTAGAACATCGGGAAGCGGTAGGCGGAGTAGCTGCCGGAGCCGTCGAGGAGGTCCTCGTTACCGATCTCGACGTAGTGCAGCGGATAGGGGTCGCGGTGGCCGTCGGCCGCGCGCCGGGCTCCCCAGGTGGTGCTCGGGGTGCCGGTCACGTACTCGATCTCGTCGAGCGCGTCCTGGACGTACGACGCCAGGTCGGCCTGGGCGACCACGGTCCCGTTGAGGACGTAGCCGGCGAAGACGGCGAGGAGGGGCTCGGCGCCGCTGGATTCCGCCATGTCGAGGTAGGCCTTCAGTCCGGCCTGGTCGGTGGACCAGTAGCCCCATGCGTCGTTCTGGTGCCCGGGCCGGTTCTCCACCGGGCCGATCGTGTTCTTCCAGGCGAACCGGGTGGCGAGGGTCTTGCCCTCCAGGTAGTTCCCGCCCGGGATGCGCCAGAAACCCGGCCGGGTCGCCGCCAGCTTGGTCATCAGGTCGGTGCGCAGCAGCCCGGTGGATCGGTACGTGGGCGGCAGCACCCGGACGACGTCCAGCAAGACGTCGCCGGTGCCGTTGCCGTCGGGGTAGAACACCACGCGGTTGCTGGTCCCGCTCGGGGTGCTCGCCGGTGTGGCGAGGGTGAGCGTGTACCTGGTCCAGGTGGAGGTGAGGGCGGAGGTCGTGGCGTGGGCGTAGCTGGTGCCGGACAACGACTCGAGCCGCACCTCGACCGCACCGGTGAAGCCGCCTCCGGAGCGGGCGAAGAACGAGGCGGTGTACGTGCTCGACGGTTTGATCGCGACTCCGTCGAACCCGCTGTTGGCGACGCCCACCGAGTGGGTGCCGCCGTTCGTCCTGATCGTGAGCTTGAGCGCGCTGGGGTTGGCGGCGCTCAGCGGTGTCCTGGTGTCCTCGGTCAGGGATCCCCTGCCGGTGCCTGCCGTGACCAGGGACCACGACGGCGGCGGGTTCGCGGCGCCGTCCTTCAGGGTCGAGTTTCGAATGATGTTGGCGTTGAGACCGCCCTCGACCGAGTGGTTGATGTCCTCGACGAGGTGCCCCCACTGGGTCGCATTCGTGCTGGCGGCGGCCTTGTCCACCCGGACGGTCAAGGTGCGGGTGGGGATGGGGGTGGGGGGCGGCGTCGGCGCCGTGCCCAGGCGGACGAGGAGAGCGCCGAGCAGGGATGTTAACGCTAGCGCTAACGCTAGGAGCATGCCGTGGCGGCGCACAGTTCCCTCCAGGCGGACAGGTGTCTCGGCCGGCCGCTCTCCTTGACGCCAGAGCGTCACTCTGCTGGCGACATCCCAGCACGTCAAGGGAGAATCCCGACAAAATCGTAGAATTATCCTGAAGATAGGCTAGGGGGGGTCCGTTGCCAGGTCACAGGCGGGGAGTCTGACGGTTCGGTCAGGTGAGAGCGTTAACGGGCTGTCTGGGTGGCCTTGACCCCGGAAGCTCGCGGCGGCCGGACGACGCGCGGCCGTCGGCGAGGGCGCTGCCGATTCGCCGTGATCCAGGTCGGGCGGACGAGGGGCGGCAGCCGGACGGATAGGCTCCGATCAGTGCGGCTGATCAATGGTCGTCGTGTCCCGAGCTGCCAGTTGCCTTGCGGAACATGACAATTCTTGCGCAAGGGTCACCTTGGCCGCTGGCGTGCAGCAATCTCTTTTCCCGCGTGGCTGCGCCGGTGCTCCCCGACGCATTCCTCCCGGTGATCTCACTGGATGCGGCGCCCCCGGCAGGGATCGAACCTGCGACCATCGGATTAGAAGTCCGCTGCTCTGTCCGCTGAGCTACGGGGGCTCGACGCACCCTTCTGGGTCGGATGCGTCACTGTGCCGCCGCCCGCTGTTGCCAGCGTGGCAGCGCACTGCAAGTTTGGCAGACATGCGGGGATCGATGGGAGTCGTCCGATCGATCGGCTCCGTACTGTCGGTGTGCTGGTACGTTGAGTAACCAGTTGGCCGCGTTCGATCCACGGCGATGGGTAACGCATTTACAGAGCGATACGAGACATGGGCCACACGGGGGGGTGAGACTGGCAAGATGTGAGCGCACTGCGGGTGAGGGCGCAACATCGGTCAGCGAACAACACTGCGGTGACGCCGGGCGAAGGGTGCCTTCACTGGCCGGGTGGCAGCGTGCCGCGAAAGGAGGCGAAGGTGGACGCCGAGAGGCAGGGTGACGCTCGGCCCGCCGCCACGCCCTCGTCGGGTGTCCGCGGACGCCGTCCCCGGGCAACCCGCCGCCGGACCACGTCCGCCTCGGCCGCGCCGCGGTCGGCCACGCCGTCCTCCGCCGCGCCGCCCGTCCCCCCTGCTGCAGCGGCGGCACCCGCTTCCGGAGTGCACGGGCCGGGCGCGCCATCCTCCGCACCGCCGCTGGCCACCAGCCCGACGTCGGGTTCGTTCTCGATCCGGGCGGCCACCGCGGCGCGTCCCGGCGCTGCGTCGTCCGCCACCGGGCTGGCCGCTCCCGGTCGCAAGTCGGCCCCGCCGGTGAGCGGGTCGCTGCCGGTCCCGCCGGTGAGCGGGTCGCTGCCGGTCGGATCTCGGGCGAGCGCTCCGTGGACGGCAGCCGTGCACGGTTCGGGAAGGTCCGGCCTCGGTGCCAAGCCGCCGTCCGCACCGGGGCCGGCCACGCCGCTCCACCAGCTGCAGGGGACGGTCGGGCTGCTGGCCGACGCTCCCCGGCGGCCCGGCGGCGGTCCGGACGTCGTCCGCGTCCCGGACGGCGTCCACCTGGGGGCTCCCACCGAGCTGCGCCGGGCCTGCGAGCGGCTCCGGGAGGATGTCGCGGCCCTGCACCTGCCGCTCGACGTGCCGGGTGCGGAGGGCGCCCGGCAGGAGCTCGCCGCCCTGCTCGCCCAGCTCGACGACTACCTGCTGCCGCGCCTGCGCCGGATCGATGCGCCGTTGCTGGCGGTCGTCGGTGGCTCGACCGGTGCCGGGAAGTCCACGCTGGTCAACTCGTTGGTGCGTCGGTTCGTGACGCGGTCCGGCATCCTCCGGCCGACCACCCGCTCTCCGGTGCTGATCCACCATCCCTACGACTCGGGTGCCTTCCTCACCCAGCGCATCCTGCCCGGGTTCGCCCGGGTGACGTCCGAGGCGCCGGAACCGTTGCAGCCCATCGACGTCAACGCCCCGCGGGTGACGGCGCTGCGCCTGGTCCCGGACGAGGGGCTCGCTCCCGGGTTGGCGATCATCGATGCTCCGGACATCGACTCCCTGGTGGAGACCAACCGCGACCTGGCCCTGCAGCTTCTCGCCGCGGCCGACCTGTGGATCTTCGTGACGACGGCGGCCCGCTACTCGGACGCGGTGCCGTGGGACACCCTCCGGAAGGCGGTCGACCGCGGGGTCTCGGTGGCCGTCGTCCTCGACCGGGTGCCGGCGGAGGCGATGGCCGAGGTGCGGGTGCACCTGGCGACCATGCTCCGGGACCGGGGCCTGTCGACCGCGCCGCTCTTCACCATCCCGGAGACGACCAAGGAGGCCGACGGGTTCCTCCCGGAGGAGGTCGTCCGGCCTCTGCACGGCTGGCTCAGCCGGCTCGCCCGCGACTCCCGCTCCCGGGACATCGTCGTCCGGCGCACCCTGGTGGGGGCTCTGGACAGCCTGAACGAACGGGTCCGGTTGATCACAGCAGCGGCCCAGGCGCAGGTCGTCACCGACGGCGTGCTGCGCGCGGCGATCGGCGACGTGTACGACGACGCGGACACCCAGTTGCGCGCCGGTCTTCGTGACGCGGGTCTGCTGCAGGGCGAGGTGCAGGCCCGGTGGCAGGAGTACGTCGGCTCGGGCGAGGCGTTCCGCGGCTTCGACGGCGTCATCGGCCGGCTGCGTGAGCGGGTCGCGGCGGCCGTGCGAGGCCGGTCCGCGCCGTCCGCCCCGCTGGCCGAGGCGCTTCGCAAGGCGGCTGTCGCGCTGGCCGTGACGACGGCCGGGTCCGCGGTCGAGACTCTGGTCCGGCGCTGGCGCGCCGAGGCTGCCGGTCAGGGCCTGCTCCGCGAGGTCGCCGGCGGTCCGGCCCTGCCGGCGAGCTTCCCCGCCCGGGCGGAGCAGCTGGTGCGGGACTGGTACGCGGGCGTCCAGGACGTGATCCGCGCCGAGACGCACGGCGGCCGGCCCAACCCGCGTGCCGCAGCCTTCGGCGTCGAGGGGCTCGCCGGGCTGCTGGTGGTGCTCGCGTTCAGCGACCTGAACGCCCTGGCCACTCCGACGGTGGCCGCGGACGGCGCGATGGCGGTGGTGGCGGACCGGCTCCTGCGCGCTGTGCTCGGCGGCGACGCGCCGGCGTTCGCGGTATCCGCCCGTGAGGCGCTGCAGATCAGGCTCAGCGACCTGCTGGCCACCGAGCGTGCCCGGTTCGAGGCGACGGCGGAGGCAGCTGGGGTTCGCGGCGAGCTGCCCGCGGCGCTCCGCAGCCACCTGCGCGCGATCGAGGGAGCTCGCTGACGATGCCCGGACCGGATGTGCAGGAACTCGTCCTGCGACGTCTCGACGACGTGGCCGCGGCCCTCGTCGCCGGTGACGGCAAGCTCGACGACACCCCGGTGAAGACGGCCCGCGAGCTCATCGAGCGGATCGGCGAGCGGCTCCGCCTCGGTTCCGAGCGCACCGTCGTCGCGCTCGTCGGGGCGACCGGCAGCGGCAAGTCGAGCCTGTTCAACGCGCTGGCCGGCATCGAGCTGGCCGAGGTGGGCGTTCGCCGCCCGACGACGGGATACCCGAGTGCCTGCATCTGGGCGGCGGAGGGCGCTGACCCGTTGCTGGACTGGCTGGAGGTGCCGCGCCAGCTGCGCACCAACCGGGAGTCTGTGCTCGACGGCACCCGGCAGAACGACCTGCACGGCTTGGTGCTGCTCGACCTGCCCGATCACGACTCCACCCAGGTCGCGCACCGGCTGGAGGTCGAGCGGCTCGTCGAACTGGTCGATCTGCTGGTCTGGGTGGTCGACCCGCAGAAGTACGCGGACGAGGTCCTGCACGCTTACCTGCGCAACCTGTCCGGGCACGCCGGCGTGATGTTCGTCGTCCTGAACCAGATGGACCGGCTGAGCCCGTCCGAGGCGCAGACCTGCGCGACCGATCTGCGCCGGCTGCTGGACTCCGACGGCCTCGGCTCGGTGGCCATGATCGGGACGTCGGCGCGCACCGGCGCCGGGATCGCGCAGTTGCGTCAGGTGCTCGCCGATCTGGTCGCCCGGCGTGGGGCGTTCGCCGGCCGGGCCTTGGCCGACCTGGAGGCGGCGGCGGCCCAGCTGCGGTCGGGCCTGGCGCCGTCCGAGGCCGACCCGGACCGGCTGCCGCGCTCTGACCAACTCGTCGACGCGCTCTCGGACGCAGCCGGCCTCCCGGTCCTGCTCGACGCGGTGACGGCCGAGTACCGGCAGCGCGCGGCGGTGGAGACGGACTGGCCACCGCTCACCTGGTACCGGTTGCTCCACCGGGACGGGTTGAGCCGGGTCGGTCTGGATCCGGGAATGGAGGCGGAGATCCGTCGGCTGACCCTCGGCCCGGCGCCCGGCGCCTCACCCGCGCAGCGCGAGCGCGTGGAGCTGGCGGTGCGGGACGTCACCGCCGCCGCCGCGGAGGGCCTGCCGCACCCGTGGGCGGACGCCGTGCGGGCCGCGGCCGTCGCCTCCACCGACGAGCTGCGGACCGTGCTGGACCTCGCGGTCCGGGGCGTTGACCTCTCGCTGCACCGCCCGCTCTGGTGGCCGCTGCTCCGCGGGGTCCAGAGCCTGCTGGTGGCGGCCGCCGGCGGCGGGCTGGTGTGGTGGCTGCTGCACCTCGCGGGGGCGGTCGGGTCCCCGGCCGTCGGCGGGGTGTCTCTGGCCTCCCTGGTGCTGGTGGATGCCGTGGGGTTGGGGGCGTTCCTGGCGATCGCCTCACGCTGGTTCGTGCAGCTGGGGGTGTCGCACCACCGGTCCCGGATCGAGGGCGCGTTGCGCCGGGCGGTGACCGACGTCGCGAGGGAGAAGGTGGTGGCGCCGATCGCCGCCGTCCTCGTCGATCATCGTGCGGCCCGGTCGGCGCTCGCCGGGACGCGCTGATCTCACCGGCGCTCTCGTCCCTGCCGGCGCCGTCGCCTCGGGTTCTCGACTCGTCCACAGTTCGGGTGCGCTGTCCCACCGTCCACAGGCCCGCCCGCGGCCCGGGCGGGCGCCCGGCGTTCCCCGGCAGGCTTCCTCACGTCCCGGCAGGGGCCGGGCCAGCCGAGGAGGGACTGCATGAACGGCGTCTTCGTCACTGGGCAGGGCATGATCGACGAGGTGCAGCGCGACGACGAGGTCGACGGCCTCGCCATCGACGACGAGGTCGACGATGGCGAGGAGTTCGATGACGAGGCCGATGACGAGGCGTTCGATGACGACGACGAGTTCGACGAGGGCCCGGACGACGAGGGTCTGGACGACGGGCTGGACGACGGGCTGGACGACGACGGGCTCGACCACGTTGACGGGTTCAGGGACGATCTCGATCAGGCAGCTGTCGGTGTCGCCGGCAGCCTGGTCGCCGGCCACGGCGCAGACGGCGTGACGGCGCAGGGCAGGAGGTCGAGCGCTGCGAGGGCGCTGGTCGCCGCGCCGCCGGGTCGGCGGGACGCCTCGGATCACGCGCCCGGAAGGGCTGTCCTTGGCGACGCGCCGACCCCGGCTGTCCCGGCTGCCGTGGCAGTGCGCCAGGATCGGTTCGTGCTGTCCGCCGCTGCCGCCCGGCCCGCAGGGCTCGCCCTGGGGGTTCTGGCCGACGCCGTCCTGGGCGATCCACGGCGGTATCACCCCGTGGCCGGGTTCGGCCGCGCCGCCGTCGGGTTCGAGCGACGCTGGTACGCGGACGATGTCCGGCGGGGCGCGGTCTTCACGGCCGTCCTGGTCGGGGCCCCGGTCGCCCTGGCGGCGCTGGTCGAACGGGCCACCGCCCGACATCCGATCTGGCGCACCGTGGCGACGGCCGCCGTGACCTGGTCCGCTCTGGGTGGCGCGAGCCTGGCCCGGGAGGGCCTGGTGATGGCTGCGCTGTTGGAGGGCGGCGACCTGGAGACGGCCCGGCGCAGGCTGTCACACCTGTGCGCTCGTGACCCGGGCGGCATGGCGGCCCGCGACCTGGCGCGGGCGACGGTGGAGTCGCTGGCGGAGAACGCGTCCGATGCGGTCGTCGCCCCCCTGCTCTGGGGCGCCGTCGCCGGCGTCCCCGGGTTGGTCGGGTACCGGGCGGTGAACACGCTGGACGCGATGATCGGTTACCGGTCTCCTCGCTACCTGCGGTTCGGCCGCACCGCGGCTCGGGTCGACGACGCGGCGAACCTGCTGCCGGCCCGGCTGACCGGAGCGTTGGTGGCGCTGGCCGCTCCCGCGACGGGCGGATCGGCCGCCGGTGCCTGGCGAACCATGCTGCGGGACGGGGCCAGGCATCCCAGCCCGAACGCCGGTCGTCCCGAAGCGGCCGTCGCCGGTGCTCTGGGCCTCTCGTTGGGAGGGCGCAACGTCTACGCCGGTCATGTCGAGGAGCGGCCCTCGCTCGGCGACGGCAGGCCGCCCCAGGTGGCCGACGTCCGGCGGGCTGTCACCCTCGGCCGCGCGGTGACCCTGGCCGCTACCGCGATCGCGGTGGCCCTGGCCTCGGGCCTGGCGCGCGTGGCGCAGCGCGGCGACCGGACCGGTCGCCCCTGGGGGCGGGCACCGTGACCGCCTGTTCGTGGATCTCAGGGCATCAATCGATGGAGAGAGGACCGAACCATGACAGTGCCGGAGCCGGCGGGCATGCCCCGAACATTCGACGAAGCGCTGACGAAGGTGCGCCCGCTGGACGAGGTCGCGATGGCCGACGCCCGCACCCTGCAGGCCCGGCTGACGAAGCCGCTGGGGGCTCTCGGCGTCCTCGAGGAGGTGTCCGTCCGGTTGGCCGGGCTCGCCGGGGCCTGTCCGCCGCCGCTGCCGGCGCCTGCGGCGGTGGCCGTCTTCGCGGCCGACCATGGGGTGCACGCGCAGCGGGTGACGCCGTGGCCGCAGGAGGTCACGGCGCAGATGGTGGCCAACTTCCTGACCGGCGGTGCGGCGGTGAACGCCCTCGCGAGGCAGGTCGGCGCCGAGGTGGTGGTCGTGGACGTCGGCGTGGCATCCCCGCTTCCGGCGCCCGCACCGGACGTCCCGGACGTCGCGCCGGCCGGGCCCCGCCTGATCGGGCGCCGGGTCCGGCCCGGGTCACGGGATCTGTCCGTCGGACCGGCGATGTCGGCCGCCGAGGTCCGCGCCGCCCTGGAGGTCGGCGTCCAGGTGGCCGCCCAACTCGTCGGCGAAGGCTTCCGGTGCCTGCTGACCGGTGACATGGGCATCGCCAACACGACGGCGTCCGCAGCGCTGATCGCGGCGTTCACCGGCACCTCCGCGCAGCAGGTGACCGGCCGCGGCACCGGGGTCGACGACGCGACGTTGCGGCGCAAGATCGAGGTCGTCTCGCGGGCTCTGCAGCTCCACGCCGACGTGATCGCCCAGCGGCGCGACGATCCGCTCGCCGTTCTGGCCGCGGTCGGCGGCCTGGAGCATGCGGCGATCGCCGGTTTCGTGATCGGGGCTGCCGCGCTGCGGGTGCCGGTCGTGCTCGACGGCGTGATCGCCGGTGCCGCCGCCCTGGCGGTACAGGCGATCGCCCCCGACGCGCTGACCGCGTGCGTGGCAGGCCACCGCTCGGCGGAACCGGGGCACGTGGTGGCGCTCCAGGCCCTCGGGTTGAGACCACTCGTCGATCTTGATCTGCGGCTGGGTGAGGGGACCGGCGCCGTGCTTGCGCTGCCCATCGTGCGGTGCGCCGTCGCGGCTGTCCGCGAGATGGCGACGTTCGACGCCGCCGGGGTGACCGACAAGACCGCCGGGTCCGGCCAGGTGGCGGGCGCGGCCGATCCCGCCGGCCCGACGGACCCGGTCGGCGCGGCCGATCCCACGGGCGCGGCGTGACTCAGCCCTATCTGGCCGGCCTGCGGCTGGGCGGGCGTCGGGTGGTCGTCGTGGGGGGTGGCACGGTGGCTCAGCGCCGCCTGCCGGCCCTGTTGCAGGCGGGCGCCGACGTGCTGCTGGTCGCACCGGTGGTCACTCCGACCGTTGAGGGGCTCCTGGCGTCCGGGAGGCTGCGTTGGGAGCGGCGCCCGTACCGGGCCGCAGATCTCGACGGTGCGTGGTACGTGCTCGCCTTGACGGACGATCCGCGGATCAACGCCCAGGTGGCGGCGGATGCCGAGGCGTCCCGGGTGTTCTGCGTCCGGGGCGACGATGCGTCCGGGGGCAGCGCCGTCACGCCCTCGACCGCCGCTGAGGGCCCGGTCACGGTGGGTGTTCTCGGAGGCGGGGATCCGGGGCGAGCGGTCAGGGTGCGCGACGGGGTGCTGGAGGCATTGCACTCCGGCCGGCTCGACACCTCGCCCCGGCGTCCCGGGCCCAAGAGCCCGGCCGCGCTTCCGGGGGTCGCGATCGTGGGTGGCGGTCCCGGCGATCCTGATCTGATCTCGGTGCGGGGGCGCCGGCTCCTGGCCCGGGCGGATGTCGTCGTGGCCGACCGGCTGGCGCCGCAGGCCCTGCTCGCGGAGCTGGGCGCGGGGGTGGAGATCGTGGACGCCGCGAAGCTGCCCCGCGGCAGATCCATGGCGCAGGAAGCGATCCATCAGATCCTGGTGGACCGGGCGTTGCAGGGGCGCTTCGTGGTCAGGCTCAAGGGTGGTGACCCGTTCGTGTTCGGCCGCGGTGCGGAAGAGGTGGTCGCCTGTCTGGAGGCCGGGGTGCCGGTCACCGTCGTCCCGGGGATCACCAGTGCGGTGGCGGTCCCCGGCCTGGCCGGGATCCCGCTCACGCATCGCGGCGTCGTGCACGAGGTCGCCGTCGTGTCCGGCCACCTGCCGCCCGGGCACCCGTCGTCAGGGGTCGACTGGGCCGCGCTGGGTCGGCTCCGCGGCACGCTCGTGCTGCTGATGGCTGTGGAGCACCTGCCGGCGATCGCGGCGACGCTGGTGGCCCAGGGCCGTGCCGCGCACACCCCGGTGGCCATCGTGGAGAACGGGACGCTCCCCGGGGAGCGGCTGCTCATCACCACTCTCGAGGAGGTGGCCGCCACTGTGACGCGCGAGGAGGTGCGTGCGCCGGCGCTCGTCGTGGTCGGTGAGGTGGTGGCGCACCGGTGGGCGCGACCGGCTCGGGCGTCGGCTCCCATGCCGTGACGGCGCCCGGTTCGGCCGGCCCTTCCGGCGGCCTCGCGGCCGGAAAGGGCCCGTCAGACCAGGCGCAACCAGCCGTCAGACCAGGCGCAACCAGCCGCCAGGCCAGGCGCAACCAGCCGTCAGACCAGGCGCAACCAGACCGCGACGTCGGGGCCGAGCCGCCGGTTCTCGCTGCCCGCCGGGCCTCGAGGGTCGGGTCGGGTCGGGTCGCTGGCCAGCAAGATCTCGCCCTCGGGCAGCGCGACGGGCGTCGTCCCGGTGTTGACGACGCAGGCGAAGCCGGGCTCGCGGCGGAAGGCGACGACGTGCTCGCCCAGGTCGAGCCACCGCACGGACGAGGCGTCGCCACTGCCGAGGCCAGGGACCTCGCGCCGCAGGCGCAGCGCCCGCCGGTAGAAGGTCAGCATCGATGCGTCGTCCTGCCCCTGGGCCTCGACCGACAGCTGGGCCCATCCGGCGGGTTGGGGCAGCCAGCCGGCCCCGGAGCCGAAGCCGAGCGACGGGCCCGACCTCGTCCAGGGCAGCGGCACCCGGCAGCCGTCCCGGCCTCGTTCGGTGTGCTCGCTGCGCGTCCAGGTGGGGTCCTGCCGGAGCTCGTCGGGGAGGTCCTCGACCTCTTCCAGGCCGAGTTCCTCGCCCTGGTACAGGTAGACCCCGCCGGGCAGGGCAAGCTCCAGGAGCAGGGCCGCCCGCGCCCGGCGGCGGCCCAGCTCGACGTCCACCCTGCCGCGCACGCCGCGGAGCCCCGGGTTGCCGGCCGGCTGCGGGGGGCGGCCGAGCCTGGTGACGTGTCGGGTGATGTCGTGGTTGGACAGCACCCACATGACCGGTGCGCCGACCGCGTCGTGAGCCGCCAGGCTGGACGCCGCCGTCGCCCGGAGCAGGTCCGCGTCCCAGGGGGCGCGGACGAAGTCGAAGTCGAATGCGGTGTGCAGCAGCCCGGGCCGAAGGTAGGCGGCCAACCGGGCCGGGCTGGCGACCCAGGCCTCGGCCACGAACACCTTGGGCGGGTCGTAGGTGTCGGCCAGGGCGCGCCATTCCCGGTAGATCTCGTGGACGCCCGGCAGGTCCCAGTGCGGGTGGTCCTCGCGGGAGGTCGCGCCCAGGATGTGCTCCTCGTCCTCCCCGAGGTCCGGCAGGGCGGGGTCCTTGAGGAGACCGTGGGCCACGTCGATCCGAAAGCCGTCGGCGCCGCGGTCGAACCAGAACCGCAGGATGTCCAGGAACTCCGCGCGCACCACGGGGTTGTCCCAGTTGAGGTCCGGCTGCTTGATGTCGAAGAGGTGCAGGTACCACTCGCCGGGCGACCCGTCGGCTTCGCTGACCCGCTGCCAGGCCGACCCTCCGAACACCGCTCGCCAGTCGTTGGGCGGCAATGCGCCGTCCGGACCGCGGCCCGGGCGGAAGATGTACCGGGCGCGTTCGGGCGACCCCGGGCCGGCCGCGAGCGCCGCCCGGAACCAGGCGTGCTCGTCGGACGTGTGGTTGGGCACGATGTCCAGCAGGACCTTCAGGCCCAGCGCGTGGGCCTCGTCGAGCAGCACCTGGGCGTCGCGGAGGGTCCCGAAGACCGGGTCGATGTCCCGGTAGTCGGCGACGTCGTAGCCACCGTCCGCCTGCGGCGAGGGGTACCAGGGGTTGACCCAGATCGCATCGACCCCGAGCGTCGCGAGATAGCCCAGCCTGCTCCGGATGCCGGCGATGTCGCCGAGCCCGTCGCCGTTGCCGTCCGCGAAGCTGCGGATGTAGAGCTGGTAGGTCACGGCGGAGCGCCACCAGTGGCCCGGTCCGGCGACCTGCGCGCCCTGCGGGGCGGGAGTGATGTCCATGGTCACCCTGTGAACCTACCCTCCCGGTGGAGATCCTCGTCCCGGCCAGGATGACGGTGCCCCGCCGCCGGGGGCATCCACCCAGCACCGGGTCGTGCCCCGCCAGCACGTGCAGGTAGGTGGTCTCCCAGGCGTCGACCTGGCACCCTGTCGCGCTGAGGACGTCGACCGGCGCGGTCTCGCGGCGGACCCGGGCGAGGAGGTCGGCGCAACGGACGACCCCGCTCGTGGGCATGGCGGCCGTACTGTGCGGGATCCCCGTGCATCGTCGCCTCCGGGGTGGCGGGGCACCCGGAAGACAACGTACCTTGACATCAAGATAAATGGAGGCGGCGCTGACCGCCACATCGGCTAGCGTTGGTGGCATGGCGGAGTTCATCTACACGATGTCGAAGGCGCGCAAGGCGCACGGCGACAAGGTCATCCTCGACGACGTCACCATGGCGTTCTACCCCTCCGCCAAGATTGGGATGGTGGGGCCGAACGGTGCCGGGAAGTCCACCATCCTCAAGATCATGGCTGGGCTCGACCAACCGTCCAACGGTGAGGCTCGGCTCACCCCTGGGTACTCCGTCGGGATCCTCCTCCAGGAGCCGCCGCTCAACGAGGAGAAGACGGTGCTCGGCAATGTCGAGGAGGGCCTCGGTGAGATCAAGGTCAAGCTCGATCGCTACAACGAGATCGCCGAGAAGATGGCGGTCGACTGCAGCGACGAGCTGATGGCGGAGATGGGCCGGCTGTGGGAGGACATCGACCACGCCGACGCGTGGGACCTGGACTCCCAGCTCGAGCAGGCGATGGATGCTCTGCGCTGCCCGCCCCCGGACTCCGACGTCACGATCCTCTCCGGTGGTGAGCGCCGCCGGGTCGCGCTGTGCAAGCTCCTGCTGAGCAAGCCGGACCTGCTCCTGCTCGACGAGCCCACCAACCATCTGGACGCCGAGAGCGTGCAGTGGCTCGAGCAGCACCTGGCCGCCTATGCGGGCGCCGTCATCGCGGTGACTCACGACCGGTACTTCCTCGACAACGTGGCGCAGTGGATCGCGGAGGTCGACCGAGGTCGCCTGTACCCGTACGAGGGCAACTACTCCACCTATCTGGAGAAGAAGCAGGAGCGTCTGCAGGTCCAGGGCAAGAAGGACGCCAAACTTGCCAAGCGCCTCAAGGACGAGCTGGAGTGGGTGCGGCAGAACGCCAAGGGCCGGCAGACCAAGAGTCGCGCCCGCCTGCAGCGCTACGAGGAGATGGCCGCCGAGGCCGAGCGGACGCGGAAGCTGGACTTCGAGGAGATCCAGATTCCGCCAGGTCCTCGCCTGGGCAGCATCGTCATCGAGGCCAAGGACATCTCCAAGGGTTTCGGGGATCGCCAGCTCGTCGACGACCTGTCCTTCTCGCTTCCCCGCAACGGGATCGTCGGCGTTATCGGTCCGAACGGCGTCGGCAAGACGACGCTGTTCAAGACGATCGTGGGGCAGGAACGGATAGACTCCGGCGACCTCAAGATCGGTGAGACCGTCAAGATCTCGTACGTCGACCAGGCCCGCGCCGGTATCGACCCGAAGAAGTCGCTGTGGGAGGTCGTCTCCGACGGCCTGGACCACATCAAGGTCGGCCAGGTCGAGATGCCCTCCCGGGCGTACGTGTCGGCCTTCGGGTTCAAGGGTCCGGATCAGCAGAAGCCCGCCGGGGTCCTCTCGGGCGGCGAGCGCAACCGGCTCAACCTCGCGCTCACCCTCAAGCAGGGTGGCAACCTGCTGCTGCTCGACGAGCCGACGAACGACCTCGACGTGGAGACGCTCGGCTCGCTGGAGAACGCGTTGCTGGAGTTCCCGGGGTGCGCCGTCGTGATCTCTCACGACCGGTGGTTCCTGGACCGGGTCGCGACGCACATCCTCGCCTACGAGGGCAACGAGGAGAACCCGGCCACCTGGTTCTGGTTCGAGGGTAACTTCGCCTCCTACGAGGAGAACAAGGTCGCCCGGCTCGGGGCGGACGCCGCCCGGCCGCACCGCGTGACCTATCGCAAGCTGACCCGGGACTGACCCGCCGCCGGCCGATCGGGTGGGACCGGACCCGATCCGGACGGGCCCACCGTCGGCTGGTGGCGGCCGACCAGGATGATGTATGACATGGTCGAGCTACCGCGCCGTGAGCTACCCGTTCGCCCGCGCACGTCCCTCGCCGGCTGGCTGCCCGTCGTCCTCGCCGGGGCTCTCGCCCTGGCCCTGGGCGTGGCCGGTGGGCTGCACGGCGCCCGAGCCCTGCTGGCGGCCGTCGGGCTGATCGCGCTGGCCGCCGCCGGGGTCGCCCTGGTCCGGCCGCCGACGCTCGTCGTGGACGCCGACGGCCTCGCCCTGCGCACCCCGCTGGGGGAGCGGTGGAGGCAGCGCTGGTCCGACTGCGGCGAGTTCCGTACCTGGCGGGGCGACGTCGTGGTGTGGACGGCGGCGCCGGAGGCGGCGCGGCACCCGCGCAGCGCCGCCACCTGGCGCCGGCGGGCCGACGCCGACACCGGGCTGGTGGCCCAGTTCGGCGGTCTGTCCGCGACCGACCTGGCCGCCCTGTTGAACCGGTACCGAGGCGCCGCCCTGCGCGCCTGACGGCCCTCAACCGCCGTCGACGCGGGCGACCGCGCGGACGGGCGCGCCGTCCGCGCCGGCCAGATGCATCGGCAGCAGGCTGACGTCGACCCGGGCGCCCGCGGCCTGGGCGTACAGCAGCGGTTCCAGGCCGGTCAGGTTCTCGGCGATGACGCATCCGGCGGTGGCCAGCAGCAGGTGGGTCGGCAACCCGACGGGCGGTTCGCCCGGGAGCGGGGTGGCGTCCGCGCTGAGCACGTCCAGGGCGACCGTCCGGACCCCGGCGTCCACGAGCTGCCCGGCGAGCTCGGGCGCCGGCCAGGGGTGATCCCGGTAGCGCTCGGTCTCCCAGTGCCGCGACCAGCCGGTGACGACGAGGACGACGACGCCCGGGGCAAGTCGGTCCCGGACCGGGTCGAGGTGGTCCGGGCCGATCCGGGCGCGCGGCGGTAGGTCCCGCGCGTCGATCGCGACCGCCGGGCCGGTGAACCGGTCGAGCGGCACGTCGTCCAGGCGGAGCAGGTCGTCGCGGACGTGGAAGGGTGCGTCCACGTGGGTACCGGACTGGGATCCCAGGTGCAGGCGTAGCACGTTGACGCCGTCCTGCGCCACGGTCAGGGCGGGGGTGAGGGCGACCTCGGGGTCTCCTGGGTAGACGGGCATGGCGGTCCGGATCGGGTGGGTGAGGTCGAGCAACACCCGGCGATCCTCCCACCCGGAGCGGCGGGCCGCGGGTGCCCGGGCAGCGTCCCGACCATTCGCAGGGCGAGCTCCGAGTACAGCGCGCCCAGGTCGTCGGGACCGTCGCGGCCGCCCGGGTCGTACCAGCGCGAGACGTCCACGCAGAGCGAGAGGATGGCGCGGGCGACCCGCCGCGGGTGCGCGACGTCCATGGTGCCCTCGGCGATCCCGCCCCGGATCAGGTCCTCCACGACCTGCTCGATCCGACGGCGCATCCCCACGATCTCCGCCCGGTCGGCCTCCGGCAGCGCTCCGAACTCGTACTGGACGACGCGCGCCACCCGGTGGTGCCGGGCGTGCCAGCTGGCGAACTCGGTGACCACGCGGGCCAGCGCGGCGGCGGCGTCCTGGCCGGGGGCGGCGGCCCGGGTCACCAGGTCCAGCGCCGACGCGTGGCCCTGCCGACTGATCAGCGCGAGGAGAGCCGCCTTCGAGGGGTAGTGCACGTACAGCGCGGCGGGGGACAGGCCTGCGCGCGCGGCGATGTCCCGGGTGGTCGTGGCGTGGTAACCCCGCTCCCCGAAGGCCTCGACGGCGGCAGCGATCATCCGCTGCGACGTCTCCGGCTCGGTGCTGATCTCGGGCTCGATCCTCGGTCGGGGCATCGAACGCTGCTCCTCCGGCCCCGACGGTCGCTGTCGGGCCACGGTGTGTGCGGACCGTACCCGTTGACTTCGGGCCGGAATCGGGCGACCCTGGTCGAGCATCGCGCTAAGCAAGCGCTTAGTCAATCAGTCCGGAAGGGCGGGATCGCCCGGATACCGACATCGCCGGAGGTCACCATGCGGCGCACCCTCTTCGAGCCCGAGCACGAGTCACTGCGTGAGAGCGTGCGCGAGTTCCTGGCGCGACACGTCCTCCCCAGGTACGACGAGTTCATCGAGGCCAAGGCGTTCCCGCGTGATCTCTGGCTGGAGGCCGGCAAACAGGGCTTCCTGGGGTTGCAGGTGCCCCAGGAGTACGGCGGCGGGGCTGCCGGAGACTTCCGGTTCAGCGTGGTGGTCGACGAGGAACTGGCCGGGGTCAGCGCCGCCCTGTCGTCGTGTTTCGGCATCCACAGCGGGGTCTGTCTGCCCTACCTGACCAAGCTGACGACGCCGGAGCAGAAGGCCCGCTGGCTGCCCGGGTACTGCACCGGCGAGATCGTCACCGCGATCGGGATGACGGAGCCGGGCGGCGGCTCGGACCTGGCCGCGCTGCGGACGACAGCCGTCCGGGACGGCGACGTCTACCTCCTCAACGGGTCCAAGACCTTCATCACCAACGGCTACAGCGCCGACCTGGTCATCGTGGCGGCGCGGACCGACCCGGAGAAGGGAGCCAAGGGGATCTCCCTGTTCGGGGTCCAGGCCGGCATGGCCGGCTTCACCCGCGGCCGCAAGCTGGACAAGGTCGGCCAGGAGGAGTCGGACACCGCCGAGCTGTTCTTCGAGAACGTCCGGGTGCCGGCCGCGAACCTCATCGGCGAGCCGGACCACGGCTTCATCCACATGATGCAGGAGCTGCCGCAGGAACGGCTCGGGGGCGCCGTGTCCAACATCGCGCACGCCCGGGCGATCCTCACCGAGACGCTTGAGTACACCAAGGAGCGCAAGGCCTTCGGCCAGTCCATCGGCACCTTCCAGGCCAACAAGTTCCTGCTCGCCGAGCTCTTCACCAAGGTGGAGGTCACCCAGGCCTTCGTCGACCAGGCAGTGCTGGCGCACTGTGCCGGTACGCTCACGGCGGTGGACGCGGCGAAGGCCAAGTGGTGGACTGCGCAGGTGCAGAACGAGGTCCTCGACGCGTGCGTGCAGCTGCACGGCGGCTACGGGTACATGAACGAGTACCGGGTGGCCAGGGCCTGGCGGGACGCCCGGGTCACCAAGATCTGGGCAGGGTCCAATGAGATCATGAAGGAGCTCATCGGTCGGGACCTGGGTCTGTGACGGTGGAACACGGCGGGGGTGCCGGGCGGTTCGTGGGGCGGGTCGCGGTCGTCACCGGGGCCAGCCGCGGGATCGGCTACGCGATCGCGGCGTGGCTCGTCCGGGAGGGCGCGCGCGTCGTCGTCACCGCCCGCACGCCGGAACCGCTGCAGGCCGCGGCGGAAGCGCTCGGTGGGCCCGGGGTGGCCGTCGCCGTGGCGGGCCGCGCCGACGACACGGAGCACCAGCAGCGGGCGGTCGAGGCGGCGCTGGCCACGTTCGGCCGCCTCGACGTCCTGGTGAACAACAGCGGGATCAATCCGGTGGCCGGCCCGGTCACCGAGGCGCCGGTCGAGGCGATCGTGAAGACGTTCGCCGTCAACGTGGGGGCGGCGATCGCCTGGACCAGGCATGCCCTCACCGCCGGGCTCGGCGCGCACCCGGGCGCCGCCGTCGTCAACGTGGCCTCCGTGGCGGGGCTGCGCCCGTCCCCTCCGATCGGGGTCTACGGCGCGAGCAAGGCGGCGCTCATCCACGCCACGGCGGAGTTGGCCCTGGAACTGGCGCCCCGGGTGCGGGTGAACGCGGTGGCCCCTGCCGTCGTCCGGACGAAGTTCGCGGAGATGCTCTATGCCGGACGTGAGGAACAAGTCGCCAAGGGCTACCCTCTGGGACGTCTGGGTGATCCGGAGGACGTGGCGGCGGCGGTGGCATTCCTGGCCAGTGGCGACGCCTCGTGGATCACCGGGCATACGGTGACCATTGATGGTGGGTTGACGCTACAGGGAGCTTTCGCGTGAGTGTTCCGGAGATGATGCTCGCCTGGCAGGTGTCCCAGCTCGGTGAGCCCTCCGAGGTGATGATGCTCTCTGAGGTCGCGGTGCCGTCCCCGGGGCCGGGCCAGGCGCTGGTCGAGGTGTGGTCCACCGCGCTGAACTTCCCCGACGTGCTGCTGAGCCGGGGCCAGTACCAGGAGCAACCGGCGTTGCCGTTCACCCCCGGCCTGGAGTTCTGCGGGATGGTGGTGGCCGTCGGACCCGGGGTCGACCGCAGCCGGATCGGCGAGCGGGTGATCGGGACGCCGGTCCTGCCGCACGGCGCCCTCGCCCGGTACGCCCTGGCGGCGGAGGCCGAGCTCTACACCGCGCCGCCCGGCCTCGACGACGCGGCCGCCTCCGCCATGCACATCGCGTACCAGACCGGCTGGTTCGGCCTCTACCGCCGGGCAGCCCTGCGGGTGGGGGAGACCTTGCTGGTCAACGCGGCGGCCGGGGGCGTCGGCAGTGCGGCGACCCAACTCGCCAAGGCGGCGGGGGCACGGGTCATCGGCGTGGTCGGCGGCGGGGCGAAGGCCGACGTGGCCCGGATGCTCGGCGCGGACATCGTGATCGACCGCACCACCCAGGACGTCGTGGAGGCGGTCCGATCCGCCACGGGTGGCCGCGGCGTCGACGTGGTCTACGACCCGGTCGGCGGCGACGCCTACGGCATGGCTGCTCGCGTCGTCGCCTTCGAGGGTCGGATCGTGGTGGTGGGCTTCGCCGGTGGCACGATCACCGAGGTGACGCTCAATCACGTGCTGCTGAAGAACTACACCATCATCGGCTTGCACTGGGGGCTCTACCGGAGCAAGGACCCCCGGGTCGTCCGACGGGCCCACGACGACCTCTGCAACCTGGTGGAGGCCGGTGGCGTCCGGCCGCTGGTATCGGAGCGGCTGCCTTTCGAGGAGGCGGGACAGGGTCTGGCCCGCCTCGGGAAGGGCGAGACCGTCGGTCGCATCACCGTGCTCCCGCCGACCTGACGGGCGGCTCCGGCGTCGACGGGGGCGTCAGGGGGCCGGTTGGAGGGGCTGCTGGTGCGGACCCCTTCGCCCGCACCAGCGCGCCCACGTCAACCTTCGGTGCAGTCGGTGACCAGGTTGAGCCGATCGAGCGTGACCTGCATCACTACACGCGTCCAGGAAGGGGTCGGCATGAACAGTGAGGGCGTCGCAGGGCTCGGGGTCGTCGTCACCGGCGCGGCTTCCGGGATCGGGGCCGCCCTGGCCCGCCGGTTGGCGGTCGAAGGCGCTCGGGTCGTGGTGAACGACCGGGCCGCCGAGGGCGCGCAGCGGGTGGCCGCCGAGGTCGGCGGCCTCGCCGTCCCGGGGGACGCGGCGTCGGTGGACGGCGTCGTTCACCTCGTGGCCGCCGCCCGGCACCACCTCGGCGAGATCGACATCTTCTTCGCGAACGCCGGCGTCGGCGGCGACCTCGGCCTCGACTGTCCGGAGGATGCCTGGGAGTCGGCCTGGCAGGTCAACGTGATGGCGCACGTTCGGGCCGCCCGCGCGCTGGTCCCCGCCTGGGTCGCCCGCGGGCGCGGCCACTTCGTCGCGACCGTGTCCGCGGCGGGGCTGCTCACGATGCCGGGCGCGGCCCCCTACGCGGTCACCAAGCACGGTGCGCTCGCCTTCGCCGAATGGCTCGCGATCAGTTACGCGGACCGCGGCGTCACGGTGCAGGCGGTGTGTCCGCTCGGGGTCCGCACGCCGATGCTGGCGGCCGCCGGCGCGTACGGGGAGGCCGTCCTCGGTCGCGACGCGATCAGCGCCGAGCAGGTCGCCCACCGGGTGGTGGAGAGCCTGGCCGGCGGCCCCTTCCTGATCCTCCCGCACCCGCAGGTCGCCCGGTTCTACGCCGACCGGGCCGCCGACCCCGACGGCTGGCAGGCGGCGACACGCCGCCTCCTGGCGAACCTCCCCACCCCGCCGTGATCGCCGCCGCCCGCCGCCGCCCAGATGAGGTCAGGGCGCCGGTACGGTCCCGGCCAGCGTGGACCGGCCCAGATCGACCAGCTCCGGAACCAGGGCGCCGATCCGGTCGAACCCCGCGCCGACGGTCTGGCCGAGCGTGAACCGGTAGTGGATGCCCTCCAGGATCACCGCGATCTTGAAGAAGCCGAACGCCGTGTACCAGGGTAACGGCGTCAGGTCCGCGCCGGTCCGGTCGCCGTACCACCGCAGCAGCGTCTCGCCGGGCGGGAATCCGGCTGCCGGTCCGAGCGAAGCGACCACGCCGTCGTCCCGGCCGCCGAGGCCGTCCCAGTAGGCGATCAGGAGCCCGAGGTCGGCCAGCGGTTCCCCGACGGTCGCCATCTCCCAGTCCAGGACGGCGCGGACGGTGTCCGCGTCGAGGTCCGCCGGCCCCGCCACGACCAGGTTGTCGAGCCGGTAGTCACCGTGCACGATGCCGCCCGCGGGTCCTGCGGACGGCGGCGGCACGGTGGCGGCGAGGTCGTCCCGCAGGGTGTCGATGCCCGGGAGGTCGCGGCGGCGGGAGGCGTCGAGCTGGGCCGACCAGCGGCGTACCTGCCTCGCCATGAACCCCTCCGGGCGGCCGAATCCTGCCAGCCCGACGGATGCCGGGTCGAGGGTGTGCAGGTCGGCGAGGACGTCGATCATGGCCTGGGCGAGCCGGTCGCGCGCCGCGCCGTCCAGATCGGCCAGGTCCCCGTCCTGCCGGAGCACGCGCCCGTCCACGTGGGACATCAGGTAGAACGGAGCGCCGGTGACACGGTCGTCCTGGCACAGCGCGACCGGGACCGGGACCGGGACCGGCGTCGGGGCGAGCGCGGAGATCATCCGGTGCTCGCGACCCATGTCATGTGCGGTGGCGAGGACGTGACCCAGCGGTGGCCGCCGGAGCACCAGCCTGCGGATGCCGTCGTCCAGCAGATAGGTGAGGTTCGACCTCCCCCCGGAGATGAGCTGCGCGGTCACCTGGTCGCGGAGCGTGCCGGGCCTGGTCGCGTCCAACCAGGCGATGACGGCCGGCAGGTCCAGTCCCGGAAGTGCGTCATCGGTCCCCATGGTGCCCACGCTAACCGCTGGCGCCGTACCCGTGCCCGACGCTGATGGCCTGCCCCGGTTCGGGCCGCCGGCGCCGGCGTCGGCGGCGGACCACGGCGACCGGCCGAGCTCGGTGGGTCGAGTGGTTCACCGGCTCGGCGCTCCCGTGGTCGGGGCCGGTGGTAGACGCGCCCGGGGCGGCACGCGGGCGCCGGTAGCGCCGGACCCCGGTGGCCATGCGGCAGCATGAGAGCATGCCACGACACCGGGTGCTGACGCCGCTGCGCTGGTCCGACATGGACGCCTATGGTCATGTCAACAACGTTCAGTTCTTGCGCCTGCTGGAGGACGCCCGGGTGATCGCGTTCGCGGCGACGGGAACGGACGACGGTGGGTCGGTGGTGGACACCGGCCTGGTGGTCGCCCGCTCCGAGATCGAATACCTGGCGCAACTAGTGTACCGGCCCGAGCCGGTCGCCATCGACATGTGGGTCACCCGGGTCGCGGGTGCGAGCTTCGAGATGGGCTACGAGGTGTGCGACGAGCGCGGTCGGGACGGCGGGGACTGGGTCGTCTACGCCCGGGCGTCGACCACACTGGTCACCTACGATCTGGCCCGGGACCGGCCGCGCCGGCTCGACGAGTCCGAGCGGAAACGGCTCGAGGCCTGGCGCGACGGCCCGGTTGCCTGGCGGTACCGGAGGCCGGAATGAGTGGTGGGTCGGCCGTGCCGGAGACGTTGCGCTTCCCCGACGCGCTCGTCGCCGCCGACCTGACCACGTTCCTCGAGCGGGCGCGGCGGGTCGATCCCGGCGGCGCGGCGCGCCTGGTCGGGCACGGCGACGTCCTCGCCGTCTACGTCTCGCCGGTGCACGGCGGGGGCGGGCCGGTCGTTCTCGGCCTGCGCACGCTTCAGCTGGGCGCCCCCAGCGCGGTCGACGCCACGACCCCGCTGGCGGCGCTGCTCGCGGAGCTGGCCCGGGGGGCGGAACCGGCCCGCGGCCCGGCGGCCGTCGTCGTCCCCCTGGAGCGGGCCGGGGAGGCGACGTGGGCGGGCACCAGCCCGCCCCGCCGCGGCTGGCAGCCGGTCGGTGCCGTCGAGCCGCAGGTGATCCAGGAGCGGGCTCAGGTCGGGATCTCCGACGTGGCGGCCGGCGCCCCGGCCGGCTCGGGCGCCGCCGCGGTCACCGCGCTGCGGGCGCGGGTCTGGGGGCGGCCGCTGACCCAGGCGCTGCCGGAGGTCCCCGCCGGGGTGGCGTTCGCGGTGGTGGCCCTGGGGTACCTGGACGCCGCGGCGCCGGCCGCGGTGTACCGCGCCGGGCCGTGGTGGCGGGTGACGACGTCCGGGGGGCACGTGCTGGCCCGCCGCCCCCTGTTGCCCTGAGCGACGGCACCGCCCCGAGCGACGTCAGGCCGAACAGCTAACCCAGGGTGTTGACCATGCTCCAGGCGGCGCGCTCGAGGTAGTCCCACAGCATCGACTCCAGCGGCGGCGGGAGCCGCAGCGAGGTGACCGCCTCCCGCATGTGGCCGAGCCAGCGGTCCCGGGCGTCCGCGTCGACCCGGAACGGTGCGTGCCGCATCCGCAGCCGGGGATGGCCGCGCTGCTCGCTGTACGTCGTCGGACCGCCCCAGTACTGCTCCAGGAAGCCTCGCAGCCGGTCCTTCGCCGGCTCGAGGTCGTCCGGGTACATCGGGCGCAGGACCGGATCCTGGGCGACCCCGGCGTAGAAGGCGTCCACGAGCCGGGCGAAGGTCTGATGCCCGCCGACCCGCTCGTAGAAGGTCTCGGTCTGCTCCACGGACCCATTCTCCCGCACCGGTCACTGCTGTGCCTTCGGCCCGAAGCTCTCCGCCGGGGACCCCAGGCCGGTCGGTCGGGGCAGCTTCTCGGCGACGAACCGGTCCAGGATCCGGCGGCGCAGCTCCCGCGCGACCGTCCACTGCCGCAGCGGCTGGGTGCGGACGACGATCCGGACGGCGACGGCGTCCGCCGTGACCGACTCGATGCCCCAGACCTGCGGCTCGTCGAGGAGCATCGGGGCGAGGTCCTCGTCCTTGGCCAGCTCGCGGGTGACGTCGAGCAGCACGGCCTGGGCGCGGGCGACGTCCTCGCCCGGGGCCAGCCCGACGTCCAGCACGGCGCGGGCCGTCCCCTGGGATCGGTTGCCGACGCGCAGCACCTCGCCGTTGCGGAGGTACCAGACGGTCCCCTCCGCGTCCCGCAGGCGGGTCACCCGGAGGCCGACGCTCTCGACCGTGCCGGTCACGTCGACCAGGTCGACCACGTCGCCGACGCCGTACTGGTCCTCCATGATCAGGAAGATGCCGGCGATCAAGTCCTTGATCACAGCCTGGGCGCCGAGGCCGACCGCGATGCCGACGACGCTGACACTCGCCAGCGCCTGGACGTACCCGACGTTGAACAGCTGCAGGACGGACAGCACCGCCATGATCCCGACGACCGCCGTGGTGGCGCTGCGGAGCACCGACGCGGTGGTGCGAGCGCGTGCCTGCCGGCGCGCCGACACCAGCGGCGAGACGAGCATCGCCGTCGCGGTGGGCAGCTTGTCGTCGAGCAGGGCCAGGCCGCCGCGGCCGGTCGCGATGCCCTCGGCGATCCGATCGATGAACCGGTGCGCCAGCAGCCGGACGGCGAACGCGGTCACCAGGATGATCGCGACCTTCAGCGGGACGTCCAGCAGGGCCTTCCACCACGCCGGGCGGGTGGCATCGCCCGCGGCCGCGACGACGGTGTCGAAGAGGTCCTGCATCAGGCGTCGTCCGCCAGGGGGAGCCCGGTCCAGGCGGCGGTGAAGGTCATCGTGTCGGCGGCCAGGGCCACCGAGCGGGACAGCGCCCGTGCCCCGTGCCCGACGTCGCCCTCGGCGCGGATCAGGATCGGCCGGTCCGAGCTCGTGGCGTGCTGCAGGGCCGCGCACATCTTGCGGGCGTGCAGCGGGTCGACCCGGGAGTCGCCCTCGAACACGGTGAACAACGTGGCGGGATAGTCGGCGCCCTCCCGGACGTGGTGGTACGGCGAGTACGCCGCCAGCCACTCGAACTCCCGCGCGACCGCCGCGCTGCCGTACTCGACGTTCCAGGTCGCGCCGAGGCCGAACTTCTCGTAGCGGATCATGTCCAGCAGGGGGGCGGAGCAGACGACGGCGGCGAAGAGGTCCGGCCGCTGGGTCAGCGCGGCTCCGACCAGCAGGCCGCCGTTCGAACCGCCGCTGGCGGCCAACTGCCCGGGCGTCGTCCAGCCGTCGGCGATCAGCCGCTCCGCCGCGGCGAGGAAGTCGTCGAACACGTTCTGCTTGTTCCCCAACATGCCGGCCCGGTGCCAGGCCTCGCCCTCCTCGGACCCGCCGCGCAGGTTGGCGACGGCGTACACCCCGCCCGCCTCCACCCAGGCGAGGATGCTCGCCGAGAACCCCGGCGTCAGCGACACGTTGAACCCGCCGTAGCCGTACAGGACGGTCGGGCGTGGCGCGGTCGGCGCGCCCGCCGGGTCGACCGCGTCGGCCCGCGCGATCACGAACATCCGGACGGCGGTCCCGTCCGTGGATCGGTAGGTCACCTGCCGGGTGACGACGTCCGGAACCTCGACGGCGCCCGGAGGACGGGCCCACAGGGTCACCTCGCCGGTGATGCCGTCCAGCCGGTAGACGTGCGGCGGGGTGGTGTGGTCGGTGTAGCTGAACCACGCCTCGTGTCCGCCTTCCGGCCGGGAGACCAGGCCACCGACCGCGCCGAGGCCGGGCAGCCGTACCGGCCACCGGTCGTCGTCCAGCGGGGTGCCGTCGGCGAGGGCGTGTGCCGTGATCTCGGAGACCGCATGCCGGGTCCAGCTCGCCAGCAGCAGCGGCGCGGTGTCGAGCGGGGCGCCGTCCAGGACGGTGAAGTCCTCCAGCACCGCCTCGTCGTCCTGCGGGATGAGGTCGCGCCAGTGCTCCGGTTCCGGGTGCTCGGGCGAGGTGACGGCCAGCCGTCCGCGCGGTGCGTCCAGGTCGGTGGTGATGTAGAGGCGGCCGTCGCGGGCCACGAACGGGTCGGTCTTGGCGTCCAGTCCGACCGCCACCGGGCGCAGCGGGGGAGCGGCGAGGACGGCGTCCCGGTCCGGCGCCTCGGGGTCGCCCAGGTCGGCGATCCAGGCGTCGTTGCGCGGCGCCGTCCCGGTGGCCGCGGTGACGACCAGCCACCGGCCGTTGCGGGAGACGCGCACCCCGTAGTAGCTGCGTACGTCCATCCCTGCGCCGAAGATCTCGACGTCGTCCGCCGGGTCGGAGCCGAGCCGGTGCAGCCGGACCCGGCGGTGGTACTGGCGCTCGTCGTCCGGCACGAGCTCGGGGTCGAGCCGGCGCACGTAGTAGAACGCCCGGCCGCCCGGCAGCCACGCCACCGGGGAGTACCGGGCCCGGTCGATCGGGCCGTCGACGTCCTCGCCGGTGGCGACGTCGAGCACCCGCAGCACACTCTCCTCGGTGCCGCCCTGGGAGAGCTGGTACGCGATCAGATCTCCCTCGGTCGTCGGCTGCCATGCGTCCAGCGTCGTCAGGCCGGTCGGATCGAGGGCCATCGGGTCGATCAGCACTCGTTCGGCCGGGTCCCCGCCCGGCAGCGGATCGACCACGGTCAGGACGCTGTGCTCCGCAGATCCCTCCCGGCGCATCACGAACCTGCGGTCACCGCGCCAGATCGGCACCCCGACGTAGCCGCCGCTCAGCAGCTCGCGGATCCGGCGCTCGGCGGCCTCCTGGCCGGGCCAGGTGGCCGCCCGCTCCTGGAACAGCGCGTGCTGCGCCCGCGACCAGGCCACCGTACGCTCGTCCGCCGGATCCTCGAGCCACCGGTAGGGATCGGGGACCGGCCGGCCGTGCAGGACGTCGACCACGTCCAGGCGGGGGGCGGCCGGATGGTCGGCTCGGGAGGTGGTGGAGGTCATGGGCGATGAGCCTACGATGCACGCCGTCACAACGGCCTGCGTCGGGGGGCCCTTCTGGCAGGATTTCCCGGCGTGAGACCTGCGCGCGAGCCCGCCGACGCCGATACCGCTGCGAGTACCGCCGCGAGTGCGGAGGCGCCCACCGCCGACCCGCACCCACACTCCGCCGGAGGGCCCGAGGAGGCGGGTTTCTCGCTGTTCACGCCCACGCTGTCGCCGGCGCCGTTCGGGGCCGAGGCGGAGGCCGGGCGGGCTCCCGCCGTCGGGCGGGTCCCGGGTGTCCCGGCCTCGGACCTGCCCGGCGAGAGTGCTCCGATCGCGGGTCCGGGAGCCCAGCCGCAGCTCGGCGTGCCCCCGGGATCGGGGGTGCCGAGGGGGCCCGTGGCGCCGGGGGCGTCGCAGCCGGTGTTCCTCCCGTCGCCGGAGGACGGGCTGCCCGCTCAGCTGGTCGAGCTGGCCCACGCGTACGGCGTCGCCACGGAGTACTGGGACTGGCGGGGCCAGCACACCGTGGTGCCGAGGCGGACGATCGTCGCCGTGCTGGCCGCCCTGGACGTGCACGCCGGGGATCCTGCCGCCGTCGAGCGCTCGCTCGCGGAGGTCCGCGACCGGCCGTGGCGGCAGGTCCTGCCGGACGTCGTCGTCGCGCGGCGGGGGACGGCGCCGAGGATCCCCGTCCACGTGGCCGACGGCACACCGGTGGAGGTGTTCGTCGAGCTGGAGGGCGGCGGCCGCCGGCCGCTGGCGCAGGAGGACCGCTGGGTCGAGCCCCGCACCGTCGACGGCCGGCTCGTCGGGGAGGCCACCTTCGTCGTCCCGGCCGACCTGCCGCTCGGCTGGCACCGGCTGTTCGCGCTGCACGTGGACGGCCAGGCGGAGCGGCCGCTGGTCGTGACGCCGGCTCGGCTGGAGCTGCCGGCCGGGCTCGGGGAACGTCGCGCCTGGGGCTTCATGACCCAGCTGTACTCGGTGCGCTCGGAGCTCTCCTGGGGTCTGGGTGACCTCGCCGACCTGGCCGAGCTGGCCTCCTGGAGCGCCCGCGCGCACGGCGCCGACTTCGTGCTGGTGAACCCGTTGCACGCCGCCGAGCCCGTCCCGCCGATGCAGCCCTCGCCGTACCTGCCGGTCACGCGTCGCTTCGTCAACCCGATCTACCTGCGAGTGGAGGACGTCCACGAGGTCGCCTACATGCCCTCGTCGGACCGAGCCATCATCGAGTGGTCGGCAGAGGCGATGCGTGGTCTCAACACCGACGCCGGCGTGCTCGACCGGGACGCCGTCTGGGAGGCGAAGAAGGCCGCGCTCGAGACGGTGTACGAGCAGCCGCGGACGCCGGGACGGCAGGCCGCGCTGGAGGCGTTCTGCGAACGGGAGGGCCAGGGGCTGATCGACTTCGCCACCTGGTGCGCGCTGGCGGAGCGCTACGGCACGCCGATGTCGCGGTGGCCCAAGCACGTCCTCGACCCGCGCTCCGACACGGTGGGCCAGCTGCGCCGCGAGCTGGCCGACCGGGTGTCGTTCCACATGTGGCTGCAGTGGTGCCTGGACGAGCAGCTCGCCGCCGCTCAGCGGACGGCGACGCAGGCCGGGATGCGCCTCGGCGTCGTCCACGACCTGGCGGTCGGCGTCCATCCGGAAGGCGCTGACGGGTGGGCCCTGGGGGACGCGCTGGCCCGGTACGTCACGGTGGGAGCGCCGCCGGACGCGTTCAACCAGCAGGGCCAGGACTGGAGTCAGCCGCCGTGGCGGCCGGACCGGCTCGCCGGGCTGGGGTACGCGCCGTACCGCGACATGCTGCGCACCGTCCTCCGGCATGCCGGCGGCCTGCGGGTGGACCACATCATCGGGCTGTTCCGGCTGTGGTGGGTCCCGAACGGTTGCGGGCCCGCCGAGGGAACCTACGTGCGCTACGACCACGAGGCGCTGATCGGGATCCTGGCGCTGGAGGCGCACCGGGCGGGCGCGTTCGTCGTCGGCGAGGACCTCGGCACGGTCGAGCCGTGGGCGCGTGACTACCTGCGGGAGCGCGGCCTGCTCGGGACGTCGATCCTCTGGTTCGAGCGGGACTCGTCGGGCAAGCCGTTGCCGCCGGAGTCCTGGCGCGAGCTGTGCCTGGCGACGGTCACGACGCACGACCTGCCGCCGACGTCCGGTTACCTCGCCGGCGAGCACATCGAACTGCGGCATCGTCTCGGCCTGCTCACCCGACCCGTCGAGGAGGAGACCGCGATCGACGAGGCCGACCGGGAGGCCGTGCTCGCCCAGCTGTCGGCGCTGGGGCTGCTCGGCTCCAACCCCACCGAGCGGGACCGGGTGGAGGCGCTGCACCGGTTCCTCACCTGGACGCCGGCCCGGCTTCTCGGCGTCGCGCTCTCCGACGCGACCGGCGACCGTCGGACGATGAACCAGCCGGGGACCAACAACGAGTACCCGAACTGGCGGCTCCCGCTCGCGGACGGTGCGGGTCGTCCGGTGCTCCTGGCGGAGGTGATGAGCTCCATCCGGGCCGCCAGCCTGGCCAGGACGGTGAACGGCCGCTGACCCATCAACCCCCAGCCCACGGACGCCGTCCGGTCGGTACTGGGACACCCCAGGCCGCCGACCGCCAGCAGGAGGACGTTCCAGCACCGCTCACCCCCGGGCGCCGGACTGCTACGGCTGGAGTGGGGCGTCGGCGCGGTCGCGCTCCTGGGCGCGCAGGGCCCGGGTGACGCCGTCCCGGTTCTCGGTGACCATCCGGGCCAGGGCGGCGGGCGCCTCGGTGTCCGCCAGCCACCGCTCGGTGCGTGCGACCAGCGCGGAGGAGGCGAGGGCGGCCGGGTACATGCCGACCGTGATCTGCTGGGCCATCTCGTTGGTTCGCGCCGCCATCAGCGGCACGAGAGCCTCGAAGTAGGGTTCCACGAACGGCTCGAGCAACCGGGGGTCGTCGACGCGGCTGAAGCCCGCGATGACCCCGGCCTGGACGGCGTTGGGCAGCGATCCCTCGACGACGACCTGGCGCCACGCGTCCGCCTTGGCCTCCGGGGTCGGCACGGCGGCCCGCGCCGTCGCGGCGTGGACCCGCCCGGACGACGTGTCGTCCCGTGCCAGCTCCGCCACGATCTCGGACTCCCCGGCCACGCCCGCGGCGACGAGGGCGTCGAGGAGCGACCAGCGCATCTCGGTGTCGACGGCGAGACCGGAGATCTCCCGCCGGCCGTCCAGCACGGCCCGGACGACGTCGAGCTGCTCCGGCGTCACCGCCTGGCCGCTGAACGCCCGGGCCAGCAGCAGCTGCCGGTCGCTGCCCGCCTCGGCCGCGATGAGCAGGGCGAGGAGCCGGTCGGCCGCCGTCCGGCGGGCGACTGCGCGATGCTCCGGCGCCACGTAGAAGTACAGCGCCGAGGCGAGCTGCCGCAGCAGGGTGGCGGCCACGCTGGGGTCGTCGACCGAGGTCAGGTTCGTCAGCACCAGGTCGATGAAGGCCCGCGCGCCGAGCTCGGCGTCCCGGGTCATGTCCCAGGCGGCGGCCCACACCAGCGTGCGTGGCAGCGGGTCGACGAAGTCGGAGAGATGGGCGATCGCGGTGGCCATCGAGTGCGGATCCAGCCGGATCTTGGCGTAGGCCAGGTCGTCGTCGTTGACGAGCAGCAGGTCCGGACGGCGGGTGCCGGCCAGGTCAGGGACGGGAGTGGCCGATCCGGCGACGTCCAGTTCGACCCGCTGCCGGCGGACCAGGACGCCGTCCACGAGATCGTAGGCGCCGACCGCGAGGCGGTGCGGGCGCAGCACGGGGTGCTCCTGCGGTGCCTCCTGCACGATGGTCACGTCGGTGATCAGACCGTTCTCGTCCACCTCCACCCGCGGACGCAGGGTGGTGACCCCGGCCTCCCGCAACCACACCTTGGCCCAGGCGTCGAGGTCGCGGCCACTGGTCGCCTCCAGTTCGGCGAGCAGGTCGGCGAGGGTGGTGTTCTGCCAGGCGTAGCGGCGGAAGTAGGCTCGCAGCCCCTCGTCGAACGCCGCCTCCCCGACCCAGCTCACCAGCTGCTTCAGGACGGAGGCGCCCTTGGCGTAGGTGATTCCGTCGAAGTTGACCTCGACGTCCTCCAGGTCACGGATGTCGGCGACGATCGGGTGGGTCGAGGCGAGCTGGTCCTGCCGGTAGGCCCAGGCCTTCTCCGCGGACAGGAACGTCGTCCAGGCCGTGGGCCACCGGGTGGCGATGGCCTGACAGCGGGTGCTCGCGTACTCGGCGAAGGACTCGTTGAGCCACAGGTCGTCCCACCAGCGCATGGTGACCAGGTCGCCGAACCACATGTGCGCCAGCTCGTGCAGGATCGTCAGCGCGCGCCGCTCGACCAGCGCCTGGGTCACCTTGGACCGGAACACGTAGGTATCCGTGATCGTCACCGCGCCGGCGTTCTCCATCGCGCCGGCGTTGAACTCCGGCACGAAGAGCTGGTCGTACTTCTCGAAGGGGTAGGCGTGGTCGAACCGGTCCTCGAAGTGGGCGAAGCCGGCGCGGGTGAGGTCGAAGATCTCGTCGGCGTCCAGGAACTCCGCCAGGGACGCACGGCAGAACACCCCGAGCGGGATCGTCCGGCCGTCCCGGCTGGTCACCTCGCCACGGACGGCGTGGTACGGGCCCGCGACCAGGGCCATCAGGTAGGTCGACAGGCGCGGCGTCGGCGCGAATCGCCAGACCGACGTCCCCTCGGCCGGCCCGGGGACGGCGCGCGGCGTGGGTGACACCGACACCACCTGCCACCCGGACGGCGTGGTCACGCTCAGCGCGTGGGTCGCCTTGAGATCAGGCTGGTCGAAGCAGGCGAACACCCGGCGGGCGTCCGCCACCTCGAGCTGGGAGTAGAGGTAGGTCTGGTCGTCGACCGGGTCGACGAACCGGTGCAGGCCCTCGCCGGTGTGCATGTACTCGCCGTCCGCCACCACGGTGAGCTCGTTCTCCGCCGCCAGCCCGGGGAGCTCGATCCGACCCGGGGAGACGACCGTGCCGACGTCCAGGGCCTGCCCGTTCAGGACCACCTCGTGGACGGTGGGCGCGATCAGGTCGACGAACGTCGTTGCTCCCGGCGTACGGGCGCCGAACCGGACCGTGGTGGTCGACCGGAACGTCTCCGGACCCGCCGTCACGTCGATGCCGATCTGGTAGCTGGTGACGTCCAGGAGGGCCGCGCGCGCGGCGGCCTCCTCGCGGGTGAGGTTGATGCCTGGCACTGCGGCTCCTCGTCAGCGTCGGCGGTCGTTCGCGGGAGGTCGTGGGACACAGCATCCTGTCATGGCCGCCGTCGGCGGGTCGCTCCGGCCCCGGTGCGGGAAGGGGGCAACCTGGTGCACTGTTGGCTCAGCAACGACCCTCCCGTCCAGGCCATCGGAAAGGAACGCCGTGAGCGAGCGTGACATCGCCGACTTCTGGTTCGACCCGGTCTGCCCGTGGGCCTGGATGACCTCACGCTGGATGATGGAGGTGCAGAAGGTCCGGGCCGTCGACGTCCGCTGGCACGTGATGAGCCTGGCGGTGCTGAACGAGGGCCGCGAGGTGAGCCCGGAGTACCGCGACCTGATGGACCGCGCCTGGGGCCCGGTCCGGGTGATCATCGCGGCCCAGGAGCTGCACGGCGAGCAGTATGTCAAGCCGCTGTACGACGCGATGGGCACCCGGATCCATCCCGGCGGCAACTCCGACCACTCGGTGGTGATCGCCGAGGCGCTCGGTGAGGTCGGCCTGCCCGCCGATCTGGCCGGGTACGCCGGCAAGGACACCTTCGACGCACAGCTGCGGGCCAGCCATGCCGAGGGCATCGGCCGCGTCGGCCAGGACGTCGGCACCCCGGTCGTCGCGGTGAACGGCGTCGCGTTCTTCGGCCCGGTGGTGACGCCCGCACCGAAGGGTGAGGCCGCAGGCCGGCTGTGGGACGGTGCGGTGCTCGTGGCGGGGACGCCGGGCTTCTTCGAACTCAAGCGAACCCGCACCCAGGGCCCCATCTTCGACTAGCCGAACTCATGCGCACGGTCGAGCCCTTGCGGGAAGCGGATCTGCGCGACCCGGCAGGAGTGGACCACGCCCGGCCGCGGCACCGCGATCCGAGCGGCCGCGAGGACGGCCCGGCCACGGCCCACGAGACGCGTCGTGCCACCCGCCTTCACCGGCAACGACCCGAGCGTCTTGTCCACGCTCGGCGCCGCACCGAACGTCGCCCACCCCGCTGCTGCCACTCGCCACAAGGTGGCCGGGGTGTTCTCCCGTCCGGAGCCCCGGGACTGCTGGAGCAGATGCCGATCGGTCTGTTGTCTCCGTTACGGAAGAAGAACGGCCGGATGCTGGCCGAGCATGCCGGGCACACCCGTCCGGGCCGGACGCAGACGTTCTTGTGCCGCGGGGCGGGGGGCCAAGGCCATGAAGCGGTAATCACTCGTTGAAGCACCTGATGGTCAGGTTGAAGGACCCATCGGCATTGATTGTGCGATTCACGATATCCATTCGGTTGTAGGGCCGTAGGGGTGGCGTGTCGTGGTTCTGCCCTGTCCGCCACGGGACATCCGGGTGCTGCGCGCCGGCGTCACGCTTGGCGTATTCGAATCTTTCGTGACCGGGAAGCGAGGGCTGGTTCACCGGTCGGAATGTGTGCGTGAAGGAAGATGATCTGCGCGTCCTGATCTTTCTCGGGTGGATCAGATCGGAGGTGCACCCTGTCCAGGCCGGTCAGCGGGAGGGCCGGCCGCCGCGCCGCTCGGTGGCAGCGGGGGCGGACGGGTACCTGGCAGACTGCGGCCATGCGCGTCCACGTGGGATCCGATCACGCCGGATTCGAGCTGAAGCAGCACCTGGTCGCCGTGCTGGGGGCGGCCGGGCACGATGTCGTGGATCACGGTCCGCGGACGTTCGACCCGCAGGACGACTATCCCCCGTACTGCCTTCGCGCAGCGGCGGCGGTGCCGGCCGACCCGGGCAGCCTCGGCGTCGTCATCGGAGGGTCCGGCAACGGCGAGCAGATGGCGGCGAACAAGGTGCGCGGTATCCGGTGCGCGCTCGCCTGGAGCGCCGAGACGGCCCGCCTCGGCCGCCAGCACAACGACGCGAACGTCGTCGCGATCGGCGCTCGGCAGCACCCGCGCGAACAGGCGACGTCGTTCGTCGAGGCCTTCCTCACGGAGCCGTTCAGCAACGATCCCCGGCACCAACGCCGGATCGACATGCTGACCCGGTACGAGACGACCGGAGAGTTGCCGCCGCTGCCCGCCGACCCGGCCCCGGCATCCGCCCGGGACGGCGCCGCGGAGTGACCCGCCAGCATGCCTGAGGGACACACCATCCACCGACTCGCCCGCCAGCACCTCACCATCTTCGGCGCCCGTCCGGTGCGGGTGAGCAGTCCGCAAGGCCGGTTCGAGGCGGGGGCGGCGCTGCTCGACGGGCAGCTGCTGCTCGGTGGCCAGGCGCACGGCAAGCATGAGTTCCTGCACTTCGAGGGCGACCGTTGGCTGCACGTCCACCTCGGCCTCGGCGGCAGCTGGGTCTTCGGCGAGGGTGACCCGCCGCCCCCGCGCGGCTCCGTCCGGGTTCGGCTTGCCGGTGACGCCGGCTGGGCCGACCTGCGCGGACCAACGGTGTGCGCCGTCCTGGCGGGCGGCCAGGTCGCCGCCGTCCGCGCCAGGCTCGGTGCGGACCCGCTGCGCCGGGACGCCGACCCCGCTGCCGCAGGGGACCGGATCCAGCGGTCCCGGCTGCCCCTCGGGGCGCTGCTCATGCAGCAGGACATCGTGGCCGGAGTGGGGAACGTGTTCCGCGCCGAGTCCCTGTTCCGGGCCGGGCTCGACCCGTGGCGGCCCGGCCGGGAGCTGGACGGCGACCGCTGGGCCGCGCTGTGGGCGGACCTCGTCGCGCTCCTGCGCGACGGCGTCCGGCGTGGCCGCATCGTCACCACCCGTCGGGAGCACCGCTCCCGACGGGGCGGCGCGCTGCTCGCCGAGGATGCCCACTACGTGTACCGGCGCACCGGCCTGGGGTGTCGCGTCTGCGGTGCGCCGGTCGTCGCCGAGCCGATGGCGGGCCGCACGCTGTACCGGTGCGTGACCTGCCAGCGCGGCTGAGCGGGCCGGGGCGGGCGGCGGCGGACGGCGGCGGCCGGGAACGCGCCTCAGAAGAGCCAGCCGCAGTGCGGCGCCATCGAGGAGGCGAACGCGACCGAGGCCTGGGCCAGTGCGGTGGCGTCGTGCACCCGGACGAGGCCCGCGTGCGCGAGCGCGGCCAGCGTCGGGCCGCCGAGGTAGGCGGTTGCGAGCTCGCGCACGCCCAGCTCGAGCTGGGCGGGCGCGTCCGTCCGGGTACAGGTGGCGTCGCCGGGTCCCGCGACGAGGTGCCAACGGCCGGTGTTCGCCGGCCGCAGCGGGTCGGTCACCCCGAGGACGACGTCGAGGGGGCCGGCGTACCCGCGTGCGGCCAGTGCTGCCGGGACGTCGACGAGTCGGGCCCAGACGCCGTCCGTCACCGTCGGGCCGGCGGCCCGCGGATCCGCCAGGAGGTGCAGCAGCGGGTCGTCGACGGCGAGCAACGGCGTGTCCACCGTGACCGTCAGGTCCAGGTCCGCCAGCCGGCTCCAGAGCGCGTGCGCCGCGGCGCCGTCCAGGGCCACCGCCTCGGTGACCTCGACGACACCGGCCGGGGCGTGGTTCTCCCACCTGCCTCGGCGGCGGAACAGCGCGTAGGCACGCAAGGCGCCGTCCGGGTCGGTCACGGTCGCCAGCTTCAGGCTCTCCGCCCCCGACCGGCGCCGGCGGGGATCGAGGAACGCCTCCCGGCGCAGGCCATGGTGGCTGCGGCTCAGCCACCCGGGTCGGGCCGCCTGGGCGGCGTCGAAGCATCGCGCGACGAGCGGGGCGTGCGCGTCGGCATCCGCCCGGTGGAAGTCCACCCAGAGGTCGGCGGCTCCCGGGACGTCGCGCAACGCGGCCGCGCGGGGCAGCCGCAGGTTGACGGCCTGGGTGGCGGCGCCGTACCCGAACCGACCGTAGATCATGGTCTCGGCGGCGTGCAGCAGGCTGACCACCTCACCGTGCCCGGCGACGTCGTCGAGATGGTGGCGCATCATCGCCGTCAGGACGCCGCGGCGTCGGTCCCGGGGGTGAACGCCCACCCAGCTCAGACCTGCACACGGCACGGAGCGGTTGCCGGGCACGGTCAGCTGCCCGGGGACCACGGAGTAGACGCCGGCCAGCCGCTCGGCGCCGCCGAGCCGGGCCCCGAAGGTGCGCTCCCACACCAGCGAGTCGACGACGGCGCGCAGGTCGTCGGGGAGCAGGACGTCGCCGTCCAGGCCGAAGGCCCAGCGGTCGACGTCGAGGACGGCCGGCGCGTCGTCCCGGGTGACGGCGACGACGTCGATCTGCGGCGGGTGCGTCCCGGCTGGCGAGGACGGCGCGGGGACAGCGACGGGCGGCTCGGGGACCATGTCGCCAGCCTTCCAGCCCGACGTCGCCGGCTCGCTCTATATTTTCACCGAAGCCTGCATCTTCTCGCCCCGAATCTTCCTCTCCGCAGTGTCTCGGTAGCGCTGCGTCTCGATAGGGTCGCCAAATGACGGCTACGGGTGTCCCGGCAACCCGCGCCGGGGAGCGGCGTGCGGCCTCCGCGCGGCGCCCGCGGCCGCGGAGTGCCGCCGCGACGCTGACGAGGTGGTGGCCCCACCGCCTGGGACCGGGGCGGTTCGCCTTCGGGCAACCGGGCCTGCTCGTCACGCTCACGCTGGTAGCGGCGTCGTACACCGTCGGTGCGGTGGAGGCGCCGAACTGGTTCCCGGTCGCCACGGCCACGCTCTGGCTGATGCTCGGCGGCTTCGTGCTGCGAGTGCGCTACCTGCTGGCGTATGACCTGGTGGTCGCCGCCGCGGTATCGGTGGGGATCACCCTGCGGAACGCCGCCGCCCCCATGCCGGGCGTCCTGGTCACCCTCGCGCTCGCCGCCGTGCTCGTGCTGATCTACGCCCGGAGCCGGGAGCGGATCGGGATCCAGGGCTCCCTCGGCGAGTCGATGCTGGTCGACCTGCGGGACCGGCTGCTGGCCCAGGGCCAGGTTCCGGCGCTCGACCCGGGATGGCGGGTCGACTCCGTGCTCCGGGCCGCGTACGGGGACAGCTTCTCCGGGGACTTCCTGGTGGCCGCCCGCTCCGGGCACTCGCTGGGCCCGGCCGTGGCCCGGCCCGGCCACGGCCCGGACCACCCGGCCGACCCGGGGGAGGCGCACCTGCTCGAACTCGTCCTGGTGGACGTGTCCGGCAAGGGGCAGTCGGCGGGCACCCGCGCGCTGATGCTGTCCGGCGCGTTCGGCGGACTGCTCGGCGCGATGCCCCCCCAGGAGTTCCTGCCCGCGGCCAACCGCTACCTGCTGCGCCAGGGCTGGGACGAAGGGTTCGCCACCGCCCTGCACGTCGCGCTCGACCAGCGGACGGGTGTCTACCAGGCCTGCGCGGCGGGTCACCCGCCACTCGTGCACTACCACAGCGGGTCAGGGGCCTGGGAGGTGGTGACCGACGGCAACGGTCCGCTCCTCGGCGTTCTCGACGACCCCGTCTTCCCGCGGCACACCGGGGTGCTCACCCCGGGGGACGCCCTGCTGCTGTACACCGATGGCCTGGTGGAGCGGCGCGGCGCAGACATCGGGCTGGGCATCGACCGGCTGCTCGGATCGGCCGAACACGTGGTGACCCACCGGTTCGCCGGCGGTGCCGCCCGGGTCCTGGACGGCACCCGCGTCGGCGAGGCGGACGACCGGGCACTGGTCCTGCTCTGGCGGTCGCCCTAGGACAATACCGTGGGGACAATGGCGGGATGCTCCTCACCCCTACCGAACGGGACCGGTTGTTGATCTTCACGGCGGCCCAGCTCGCCCGGTCCCGCCGGGCCCGTGGGCTGCGCCTCAACGTGCCGGAGGCGGTGGCGCTCGTCGCGGACGCGGTGTGCGAGGCAGCCCGGGACGGTGCCCGGCATGCGGAGGCGATCGCGGCCGGCCAGGCCGTCCTCGGCCCGGACGACGTCCTGCCGGGGGTTGCCGACGTGGTCGCCGAGGTGAAGGTCGAGGCGGTCTTCGACGACGGGACGCGCCTCGTGGTCGTCCCGGACCCGGTGGGCGCGGGGCACCCGCCCGGCGCCGCGAGCCTGGGGGACGCCGCCCCCGGCGCGCTGCTGCCGGGCCGCCCGGACGCGGTGCCGCCGGGGGACGTCGTCCGGGTGACGGTGACCAACACGGCGGGGGTGCCGGTCTCGGTGAGCAGCCACTTCCACTTCTTCGAGGCGAACCCGCGCCTGGCGTACGACCGGGTGGCGGGGTACGGGCGGCGCCTGGCCGTGGCTGCCGGCACCACCGTGCGTTTCGAGCCCGGGATCCCGACCGAGGTGGCGCTCGTCCCGATCGGGGGCGCCCGCGTCGTCATCGGGTTCTCCGGCCTCGTCGACGGCCCGCTCGACGCTCCCGGTGCGCTCGCTGCCGCGCTGGAGCGGGCCCGGGCCTTCGGCTACCTGGACGCCGAGGCGTGACCGGGCGTCCGGAGGCGCGGGTGGCCGGCGTGCCGCAGCCGGGTGACCGGGTTCGGCTGGGCGACACGGGGCTCGTCGTGCAGGTCGAGCCGTCCGGCGAGCCACGCGACGGGTACGCGCTGCTCGCCGGCTTCGGCAAGACCGCTCGCGACGGGATCGCGCTCCGCGCGGTGCGCACCGAGGAGTCCTGCGACGTCGTGATCAGTAACGTGCTGGTCCTCGATCCCGCGCTCGGCGTCCGGACCGTGAGCATCGGCGTCCGAGCGGGCAGGATCAGCGGGATCGGCCGCGCCGGCAACCCCGACACCACCGACGCCGTGGACGTCGTCGTCGGTGGTTCGACGATCGTGATCCCGGGCGAGGGGCTGATCGCGACGGCCGGGGTGGTGGACACGCACGTCCACCTGCTGTCGCCACGGATCTGCGAGGCGGCGCTGGCGAGTGGTGTGACCACCCTGCTCGGCCAGGAGTTCGGGCCGTTCTGGGGTCCCGGCGTCAACTCCCGGTGGGGGCTCCGGACGGCGTACCGGGCGTTCGACGCCTGGCCGGTGAACGTGGGGTTCCTCGGCCGCGGGTCGGCGGCCCGGCCGGCGCCGCTGGAGGAGGCGCTCGAGGCCGGCGTCTGCGCGTTCAAGGTGCACGAGGATTTCGGCGCCCACCGGCGCACCCTCGACACCGCGCTGACGGTGGCCGACGCGCACGACGTCCAGGTGTGTCTGCACACCGACGGGTTGAACGAGAACCTGGCGCTCGCCGACACCCTGGCGGTCATCGGTGGCCGCACCGTGCACGCCTACCACGTGGAGGGGTGTGGCGGCGGCCACGTGCCGAACGTGCTGGAACTGGCCGGGGTCGCGAACGTGATCGGCTCCTCCACCAACCCGACCCTGCCCTACGCCAGGGACGCCGTCGCCGAGCACGAGGCCATGATCGTGGCGGTGCATGGGCTGCGCCCGGAGTCGCCGGGGGAGGTGCGGCTCGCCCGCGATCGCGTCCGCGGCGCCACCATGGCGGCGGAGACCGTGCTGCACGACCTCGGCGTGATCCCGATCACCTCGTCCGACGCCCAGGGGATGGGCCGGGTGGGTGAGACGATCCGGCGGACCTTCGCGCTGGCCTCGGTCAACCGGGCGACCCGCGGCCCGGACGACGGCAGCGGCCACGACAACGCCCGGGTGCTGCGCTATCTGGCGAAGCTGACGATCAACCCGGCCATCGCGCACGGGATCGCCCACGAGGTGGGCTCCCTGCAGGTGGGCCGGCTGGCCGACGTCGTGCTGTGGCGACCCGCGCTCTTCGGGGCGAAGCCCTCGCTGGTGCTCAAGGCCGGGCTGCCGGCGTGGGGCGCGGTCGGTGACCCGAACGCCTCGATCGACGCCGCCGAGCCGCTGGTGCTCGGGCCGCAGTTCGCCGGGTCGGGCGCGGCGCCCGCGGACGTGTCCGTCGTGTTCGTCAACGGCGGTGCCCGGACGGCCGGCGACGACCGGATCCCCACCCGCCGCCGCCGGGTCGCCGTCCGCGGCACCCGGCAGATCGGCCTGGCGGCGATGCGCGGCGGCAACGGCCGGCAGGGGAGCGTGCGCGTGGAACGCGACCCGGCGGGCCCGGACGGCGCGGTGCAGGTCACGCTGGACGGCGAACCGGTGCGGGCCGAGCCGGCCCAGCGGGTGCCGCTCACCCGGCTGTACCACCTCTGACGGTGCCGAACGAGCCCTACCCGCTCGACGTGAACCGGCCGCAGCGGGTACCCGCTGCGCGGCTGCTCCGGACGGCCGCCCCCGATGGCGGAGGGGCCCGGGGGAGGTAGCCTGTACCAGGCGGGGTATCCAGGCGGCCGGAGGCGCTCGGGTCGGTGCGCGCCAGCGCCGGTGGTGGGAGGCGAGGATGGAGCTCGACGAGCAGGTCACCAAGGAGATCACCAACCGGCTGCGCCGGGCTCGAGGTCAGATCGACGGGGTGATCGGGATGATCGAGGCGGGCCGGCCGTGCCGGGACGTCGTGACGCAGCTCGCTGCGGCGTCCCGCGCCCTCGACCGCGCCGGGTTCAAGATTGTCGCCACCGGGCTGCGGCAGTGCCTGACGGCGGACGGAGCGGATCAGGAGATCTCGACGGACGAACTGGAGAAGCTCTTCCTCTCCCTGGCGTGATCCCGCCTGAGGCCTCGTCGGGTCCCGACGCGTCCGCGGGAGCCCGCCCGCCGCAGCTGACGGGCGCCGCCCGCCGGTGGGCTGCCCGGTTGTCGGCCTGGGCCATCCCGCGCGACATCCTGGTCGGTGCGCCCAGGCCGCCCTGGTACTACCCGCCGGACCTGGTCCAGGCTCAGTGCGCCTCCACCCCGGACACCCTCTCCCGAGGCCTCGCCCGCGCCGCGCTGCCCGCCCGGGGCAGCACGGTGATCGACGTGGGTTGCGGCGGAGGCCGGGCCGGGCTGGCGCTGGCGCCCCCGGCCGAGCTGGTCATCGGGGTCGACCGGGATGCCGCGATGCTGGAGCAGTTCCGCGCCGCCGCGGACGAGCGTCGGGTCCGGTCCGTCGCCGTCCTCGGCGAGTGGCCGGCCATCGCTTCCCAGGTGCCGCCCGCGGACGTCGTGGTCTGTCACCACGTCGTCTACACCATCTCCGATCTGGCGGCTTTCGGGCGTGCCCTGCACGAGCGCGCTCGGAGCCGGGTCGTCCTGGAACTGCGGCAGGAGCATCCGATGGTGCCGCTGGTACCGCTCTGGCGCCAGTTCTGGGGCCTGGAACGACCCGCCGGCCCGACCGCCGCCGACGTCGTCGCGGTCTTCCGCGAGGCCGGGTTGCCGGCGCGGCAGGTGACCTGGTCGGAGCCACCGGGCGCCTCCCGGCTGGCCGGCGTCTCGTTCGAGCGCGAGGTGGAGATCACCCGGATCCGGCTCTGCCTCCCCTCCGAGCGCGACCCGGAGGTGGCGGCCGCTCTGCGTGCGCAAGGTCCGACCGGGCCCCGCCAGATGGTGACCGTGTGGTGGGATCCGCCGGACGCCGGGACGACCTTCGCCACCCGGGGCTGATCCATCGATTCGCACCCGCCGGTGCGCTCGCCGCCGGGTGGTCGCCGGGCGTGCCGCCGCCCGGCATCCGGCCCGTGCTGGCCGTGCTGACCCCCTACCTGACGGAGCACGGGATCGGTGTGCGGTTGTCTCGGGATGTGAGCAGACCGTCCCGGAATCTGGATATCTCGGGTTAGCCTTCCGATGATCGCCGCCTACCGGGGAGGTTCTGTGCCGCCGTCCGCTGCCTACACCCACGGTCACCACGAGTCCGTCCTGCGCTCGCACCGGTGGCGCACCGCGGAGAACTCCGCCGGGTACCTGCTCGGGCACCTGCGGCCGGGGCTGTCCCTGCTGGACGTCGGTTGCGGTCCGGGCACGATCACCGCCGACCTCGCGTCGAGGCTCGCGCCCGGGCGCGTGGTCGGAATCGATGCCGCCCAGGACGCCGTCGACCAGGCTCGTGCCGTCGCCGGCACCGGTCCGGGAGCGGCGCGGATCGAGGTCGGCGACGTCCTCACCTGGCGGGACGAGGCCGCGGACGAGGTGGGCTTCGACGTCGTCCACGCCCACCAGGTGCTGCAGCACGTCGGCGACCCGGTGGCCGTGCTCCGGGCGATGGCGCGGCGCTGCGTGCCCGGCGGGCTGGTGGCGGCCCGGGACGGCGACTACTCGGGCATGACCTGGTTCCCCCGGCTCGAGGAGTTGGACCGATGGCTCGAGCTCTACCGGGCCGCGGCCCGGGCCAACGGAGGTGAGCCGGACGCCGGGCCGCGCCTGCTGGGGTGGGCCCGGGCCGCCGGACTGACGGATGTCAGCGCGACCGCCTCGGTCTGGTGCTTCGCCACTCCCGCGGATCGAGGCTGGTGGGGCGCGATGTGGGCGGACCGGATCCTGCACTCGGCGCTCGCCGGGCAACTCGTCCGGTCCGGACTGGCGAGCGCGGCGGAACTCGGCGAGATCTCTGCTGCCTGGCGTCGGTGGGCCGCCGATGCGGACGCCGTGTTCCTCGTCCCGCACGGTGAGATCGTCTGCCGCGTACCGGCCTGAGCTCGGCCTGACGAGCCCCCGGCCGCGGCCGCCGCGGGACTGGTCGGCCGTCGGCGCGGATGTGACGTGGACCTCAGCGTCGGCGGGTGGTGCCGTTCCGTGCCCGGCCCGGGGCGCGTCGGGCTTGAGGCAGCGGCGGTATCGCTGGGTGGCCAGCACGTGCGTTGGTCTTCGTTGCTTTGTGCCCGGCTGCTTGGCAATAGGCCGTGCGCGCCTGTGCGTTCGGTCATGAGGTCACAAGGCGTGTCGGAGGAATCCCTTGCTGTGGCGCGACCCGTCGCGGCCCGTCATGGCGTCCATGCCTGTCCGCTTAGTACTGTTTTGATCGCTTGCTAATGCTGCCGGCCGACGAGGCCGACGCCCCGCCGTTCGGCTGCCTGGTCGCGGCTGCTACCTGCTTTGGGTGAGCGAACCTCGGCGGTAGGGTCGGTCGTGCAGGCCCGGTACGTGACTGTGCGAAGAGCCCGCCATCGGGGTGTGAGGCGGGCCGTGCGCCGTGGAGTGCGCCCCTGGGGTCTCCCGGGCCTGCACCACTCCGACAGAGCTCGCTGCGGGTTCTCACTACCCCACGGCACCGTCGATCCGCTCCCGCAGCAGATCGACGTGGCCGTTGTGCCGGGCGTACTCCTCGATCAGGTGAATCAGGACCCAGCGGAGCGAAATCGTCCCCCGCCGAGGATCCTCGCCGGTCAGGTCCAGGCTTGGTGCCGCCGCGATGTACTGCTCGGCGAAGGCGACCTCCGACCTCCACACCTGCCACGCGTCGGCCACCACCGTGGGTACCGGAACGGCGCCGTCGAACGCCGCGTCGTGATTGCCTTCGGTGCGGTAGTGCGCCGGCGCGTCCTGGCGGGCCATCCTCTGCCGGAACCAGCCGCGCTCCACGTCCGCCAGATGTCGGACCAGGCCGAGCAGCGACAGGGGCGACGGCTCGATCGCTCGCCGGGCCATCGCCGCGGCGTCCAGGCCGGAGCACCTCAGCTCGAACGTGGCGCGCTGCCGGTGCAGGAAGGCCAGCAGCGTGCTCCGCTCGTCAGCGCGCGGGGGTGGGTCGACCGTCGGGTCGAGGGTCGGGTCGAGGAACATATCGGGCATGCCCCAAGATTGGGCACGGCCTGCGTCGTCCGCCAGTCCGGCTGGACGATCATCCCTCGCCCGCGTCAGCCGAGGTCACCACGGTCTGTCCGGGTGCACCCGCCGCCTCGCGGTGATCGCTACGCCGCCCGTGGGCCTGCCGACCTTGCTCGAAGTCGGCTAGTCTCGACGAGCGTGCCGCAGGTGATCTTTGCGAGGGAAGCCACCGTCCGTGCGACGCGCGAGCGGGTCTGGGAGATCCTCGTGGATCCGGCCAGGGTGATTCCTGTCCTGCCCCCTGGTCGCTCGCTCGTCGCCACCACCGGAACGGCTGGGGCCGCAGGGTCCGGGTACGTGCTCGAGGTCCCGGCGTGGCCGCGTGGGCTGCGGCTCGAGCACACCGTGACGCAGTCCGAACCGGGTGCTGCTCTGCGGCTCGAGGTCCGTCGGGCCGGTCGCCTGCTGGCGGTGCACGAGGGCACGCTGTCCGCGTCCGAGGACGGCGGCACCCGGCTGGTCTGGCTCGTCAAGGCCGAGGCGCCGCCCGTGTGGGGGTGGCTGGTGGCGTACCGGGGCCGGCTGGAGCTCGGCCGCTGGATCGCGGCGGTCGTCCAGGTGGCGGAGCAGGCCGGCTGACGCCTGCGCGCGTGCCCAGGCGCACCCGTACGGCGGGGGCGCTCGGGAGCCTTGGGAGACACCACTCCGACCACTCTTCGTGAGCATATTATGACGCTCCGCACGAGAGGTGTAGGGTGCGCCCTGCCAGAGTAATCAACGCATTACGTTACGTTGTCATGGAGGGAGTGCGGTGGCACGCCACTCGAGCGCCCAGCCTCGCTCGTGGCGGGTGAGCGCGGTCCCGGATCGACATGGCGCGGCGACGGATCCGATCCCGGCGTCCGCGGCTCACCCGGCGTAGGAGGAGACGTCTGATGCCGCGGTTGGCCGAGCGCGTGCGCCGGTCAGGCTCGGTCGCCGTCGGAGCTCGTGGTGGCGCCGCGGCGCCAGCCCCAGCCGGCAGGCACCGCCGCGCATCGCGGGGCAGGCCGGCGGGAGCGTGCTCGCGGCCGACCAGGTGCCGGCCCGCGCCCGGGACCAGGCGGTGAGGTGACATGTGGGCGAGCCGTCGGGCCGGCGCCGATGCCGGGAGCAGGTCCGGTGGAGGTGAGGCCGCGGGGACGCCCGTGGGAGAGGACGCCGAGGTGTCCGACGTCCGGGTGCTGGTGCTCGAGGACGAGAGTGCCGATGCCGAGCTCGCCGTCTGGACCCTGGCCGACCAGGGGGTTCCGGTGGGCGCGGTATCCGTGGCGAGTACCCGGGAGGCGTTCGAGCGATCGCTGGACGACTTCCAGCCGCACGTGATTCTCTCGGATTACACCGTGCCCTCCCTCAACGGGGAGGACGCCCTGCGCCTCGCCAGTCAACGGCGTCCGGACGTGCCGTTCATCTTCCTCACCGGCACCCTCGGGGAGGACCGGGCGGTCGAGCTGCTCAAGGCTGGTGCCTGGGACTACGTCCTGAAGAGCCGGATGGCCAAGCTGGGGCCGGCGGTGACCCGGGCCTTGAGGGAGGCGGCCCAGAGCCGGGTCCGGCTCCGGCTGGAGGCCGAGCGCGAGGCCATGTTGGCCGAGCTGAGGCAGAGCGACGAGCGGCTGCGGGCAGCGCTCGGGCAGCTGCGGGCAGCGCTCGGGCAGCTGCAGGGGTTGCAGGAGTTGACGGAGGCCTTCGCCGGGGTGCTGCAGCTGCCCGACGTCCTCGAGGTGCTGCGGCGCGTCGCGGCCCCCGCGCTCGGCCTCGTCGCCGGCGCGGTGATCCTCACGGATCCGGGCGGGACGCCGCCGCAGGTCCACTGCTGGACGAGCACCGCCGAGCCGACCGGGCCCGCCGGGCTGACCGGGCCCGCCGAGGTCGCCGCGCCGGCTCACCGCGCCGCCGGATGGCGGCACGTCGACGAGCAGCAGGTGGCGCTGGGCCTGCGGCAGCTGGTCGACGACGGCAGGGCGCGGTACCTGTCGGACGCCGCGGAGGTGTGCCAAGCCGTCCCTGGCTGGCGGTCGTGCTCACCGGGCGAGGCGTGCGCCGTCCTGCCACTGGGGGGCGCGCGTCCGGTCGGGGTGCTCGCGTTGTCGTGGCCGGGCCGCCGATCATTCCCGGACGCCGAACGGGCGTTCCTGGAGACCATCGCGGCCCAGTGCCGCCAGGCGCTGGAGCGGGCGCGCCTGATCGAGAGCCAGGCGACCGTGGCCCATGCCCTGCAGCGAGCGTTGCTGCCGTCGGATCTGCCGGCCCTGCCGTGGCTGCGGTCGGTGGCGCGATACCTGCCCGCGCACGGAGATGCGGTCGGCGGGGACTGGTACGACCTGCTCACCCTGCCTGACGGGCGGGTGGCGATGGTGATGGGCGACGTCGAGGGCCACAGCCCCGCCGCATCGGCGATCATGGGTCAGGTGCGCAACGTGCTGCGCGCGTACCTCGCCGAGGGGCACAACGCGGCCGAGATCATGCGTAGGGTCAACGAGTTCATGACGAGCCATGTCGACGTCCTGATCACGTGCTGCTACGCGGAGATCGATCCCGAGGCGTACATGGTCACCACCGTGAGCGCCGGCCACCCCCTACCGGTGGTGATGGACCGCTCCGGCGGCGTCGTGCAGCTTCCCGTCGAGGTGGGCCTGCCGCTGGGGCTGCAGGTGTCCGCTCACTACGCCGAGCACACCAGCGTGCTGCCGCTCGGCGGCCGGCTGGTGATGTTCACCGACGGGCTGGTGGACAGCGATCGGGCGGTCCATGACGGGATCGACGCGTTCATGCAGTGTCTGCGCGAACACGCCGGTGACGAGCCGGACGCCCTGGCCGACGCTCTCGTGGCCCGGCCCGCCGACGCCCCGCCGCTGCCGGACGACGCGGCGCTGCTGGTGGTGGAGCTCACCGGTGCCGCGGTGCCGAACGTCGCGGAGGGTCGGACGGCGTCGCGGACCTTTCGCTCGACGCCGGCCGCCGCGCC
>DATDMG010000321.1:0-29075 GCA_036518955.1 Kineosporiaceae bacterium
CTCGACCCCGCCGGCCGGGCCTACCAGTTGACCACTCCGGCCGATCTGCCGCTCGGTGTCGACGCCGACACCCGCTACACGGAGCACACGCACGTGCTGCCGCCGAGCGCCCGGCTGGTCCTCTTCACCGACGGGCTGACCGACGGCGAACGCGCCGTGCACCCCTGCACCGACGCCTTCCTCGAGTTGCTGACCCAGCACGTGGACGACGAACCCCAGGCGTTGGCCGACGCGCTCGTGGCCCGCCCCACCTCGGCACCCCCGCTGGCCGACGACGCCGCACTGCTCGTCGTCGAACTGCTCCCCCTCGACGGCCGCGACCCGGGCCGGTCGGCCTCCCGGTCATTCCCGTCCACCCCCGCGGCCACGCCGACTGCGCGGCGGTTCTTGCTCGACGTGCTCGACGCCTGGCGCGTGGACGACCTCAAGGACGTGGCGGCGTTGGCCGTCTCCGAACTGGTCACCAACGCTGTGCTGCACACCGCTGGTGAGGTGCGGCTGAACCTGCGTTGGTTCGGCAAGGACCAGCTCTGGGTCGGCGTCACCGACGAGAGCGACCGAATGCCGGCGGTGCACCAGGCCGCGGACGACGACATCTCGGGCCGCGGCCTGGCGATCGTCGACCAGGTGGCCGCCGCCTGGGGGGTCGACTACCACCCGGCAGGCGGCAAGACGGTCTGGCTCACGCTGCGCCAGGACCTGGCCGAGGCAGCCAGCCGACCGACGCGCTCCGGGCCCAGCTGAGCGAGGACGTCCTTCGGTCACCGCGCGCCCGGCACGGAGAAGTAGAAGGTCGCGCCCTCGCCGGCCGCTCCCTCGGCCCAGGTGCGGCCACCGAGGCGTGCGATCACCCGGCGAACGCTGGCCAGCCCGATCCCCGTGCCGGGGAAGTCACGGACGCTGTGCAGGCGCTGAAAGGCACCGAAGAGCTTGTCGGCCTGCGTCATGTCGAAGCCTGCCCCGTTGTCGCGTACGAACACGACGGTCGTGCCGTCCTCTTCCCGGTGCGTGCCGACCTCGATCACGGCATGCGCCTCGCGGCCGGTGAACTTCAGAGCGTTCGACAGCAGGTTCATGAGGACGACACGCAGCATGGCCGGGTCGCCCGTCACGACAGGAAGTTCCGCGACGATCCACGTGACGTCCCGGTCGGCGGCGTCCCGGGCCAGTTCCTGGACCACGTCGCGGGTGAGGGCGCCCAGGTTCACCGGCCTGCTGGACATCTCGACCCGGGCCAGGCGTGCGAAGGACAGGAGGTCGTCGATGAGGCAGCGCATGCGGGAGACGCCCTGGGCGATGTGATCGAGCTGGTGGCGCGCTGGGCCGTCGATCGCGCCCGCCAGTTGCCGTTCCAGCACGCCACGGTATCCGTCGATCGCCCGAAGGGGTGCGCGCAGGTCGTGCGAGACCGTGCAGGCGAACGCTTCCAGCTCCCGGTTCGCCTCAGCGAGCTCTGCCGTGCGTCTCGCCACGCGGAGCTCGAGATCCTGATTGAGCTCACGGATCTGGGCGAGGTACAGGGCATTCTCCATCGAGATCGCGACCTGCGACGCCAGCAGAGAGAGTGTGGTGACCAGACCCGGCTCCACGAAGGCCCCTGACACCAGATCGTTCTCCAGGTAGAGGAGGCCGAGGAGATCGTCTCCCCGGAGGATCGGCAGGGTGAGGGCCGAACGGGGCCTGCGACGTGCGAGGTACGGATCGTCGCCGCTCCCGCCCGCCCGCAGGGCGGCCTCGTCGAGGACGATCGGCTGACGCGTCGCCTGGGCGCGCCGCATGACCGAACGTGGCATCAGCAGCGACGGGTCCGATGACTGCGAGGACAGGATACGGGTCACCACTCCGGTGTCATCGAGGGTTGCCTCGGCCAGGGCGGTGAGGGCGCCGTCGCGCGCCAGCAGCAGGCAGCCGCGTCGTGCGCCGCTGTGCTGTATCACGATCGTGAACAGCGTCCCGACGAGCCTGTCGATCTCGATCTCGCGGGAGATGGTCTGCGAGGCCTTGACGACGGACAGCAGGTCGAGACGGTCGGCTCCCGCCGCGAAGGTGCTCCCGATGGGGTCGGCCACAGGGGTCGTTGCGCCGGCGAGTTGCGGGTGGAGTTCCTCGAGCTGCCGCACCTTTCCCGCGGCGCCCCATCGCAGGTAGCAGGCCCGTGCCTCGCGGAGGTAGGTGTCGGCGACGAGGTCGAGCCCGCGCGCTCGGTGGAAGCGGGCGGCCAGCTCGTACGCCACCGCCTCGTTGTTGACGAACCCGTGCTCGCGCGCCGACCGGATCGCCTCCTCGTACCGGCGCTCGGCCTCGAGCTCGCGTCCGTCGATGCGGGCCACCTCCGCCGCCACCAGCGCATGGCGGCTCTCGAAGGTGGGCGGGCAGTGGTCGGCCCACTGCTTGTGCAGGCGCAATTCCTCCTCGAGCGCGCTCCGCAGCGTCGCTCTGCGAGCATCGCCGGAGTCCGGCGACAACGCCGCCAGGCTCAGGGCGCGGAAGAAGTGGTGGGTGGCGACGAGCATCAAGGAGACCACGCCGCGAAGCGCCGTCGAGGCGAGCTCACCCGCCTCGACGGCGACGTCGTACCGGCCGAAGATGTACGAGACCACCTGCTTGAGGACCAGGTGTCGCCATTGGGCGAAGCCGACCACGCCGTTCGCCTCGCTGAAGGCCGCGTCCTCGAGGCTGCCCGGTTCTCGCGTCATGCCTTTCAGACAGGCGGCGAACTGGTGCTGCACGAGCAACGTGTCACGCACCGCATCGCTCCGGGCCTGCCGCGTGAGTTCGGCGGCGTCCCGGGTCGCCTGATCGATCTCGTCCAGGGACGTGCCCAGCTCGATGGCCGTCTCGATGGCGGCGAAGCGTGCATAGCCGGCATAGAGCAGGTTTCCACCCTCTCTGCAGGCGGACTCGCTCTGGTGGAGGTACGGAAGGCTCGTCGAGAGGTGCTGACGCCAGGGATGGATGAAGAACCCGTGCCGGAAGAGCACGATGCCGCGGGCCGCGAGGCTCTCGACCTGGGAGAGCAGCCGAATCGCCAGGTCGGAGAAGTCGAACGCGCGCTGGTAGTCGCCGACGCCGGCCCGGCCCAGGGCGTAGCTGTTGTAGATGCTGCTGGACTCGGCGGAGTGACCGTTCCGCAGGCAGATGTTGACCCCCATGGCCGCGAACAACGGGAAATGTGCGCGCTGCGCCATGTAGGCCGGAGAAAGGGAATCGGCGATGACCCCCAGGGCGGCCTGCATGTCGGGGTCGCTCGCCGGGGTCATGTCTGCCAGGCCGGCGATAGGACGGCCGCGCACGAACTCGGCGACCAGTCGCTCCTGCAACTGCGTGGCCGCTTCGATGTCCTCGTGCGTTTCAGGCACATTCAGACCGAACGGGCGAAGCGCGTCCGCAGCGACGGTCATCGCCTCATCGTTCCAGCCGGCGAGCTCGTACATTCTGATGCGCAGCCGGTGGACTCGGGCACGATCGCGGTCGGACCGGACCTGCTCGAGGATTCGGGCGCAGAGCGCCTCCCCGGCGGTGAAGTGACCGCTGAGGTATTCACACTCGCAGAGCTCGACGTGCAGAGCGAACGTTTCGTCGTATCGGTTGTGCCACGCGTCCGATGGCAGCAACTCGGCAGCGTGTTTGAGGTACGTAGCTGCCGACGCGTAGGCGACGGCCTGCTTCGCCCTGCGCCCCGCTACGGTGTTCCAGCGTCTGACGACGTCGCGTTCCGAGGGATCGTGAATCAGCTCCAGACCGCGGTCGAGGTGGTTGGCGACCTCGAACGCATGCTCCTCGATGGTGTCCTCGGGCAGGTGGGCCAGCAGAAGCCGGCCGATGCGCAGATGTGCCTCCGGCCGCGCTTCCTCCGGGATCTGCGAATAGGCCGCCTCGCGGAACGAGTCGTGGGTGAAGCGGTATCTGTCGTTCTCCGTGACGACGAATCCTTCCGCCACGGCCTGCCAGAGGGCCGCCCGCACCTGTCCCTCCGACCGGCCGATCAGCCAGGACAGGGCCTTGCTCTCTACGTCGTCAGCAAAGCAGGCGAGGTGCTCAAGCGCCTCCTGGGAGGTGGTGGGCAGCCGCTTCAGTTGCGCGACCATCAGTTCGGCGACGTTGTCGGCGAAGCCTCGGCGTTGCAGTCCGTCGATATCCCAGCGCCACACTCCGGCATCTTCGTCGAGGTGCAGCAGCCCGTCACTTTGCAGCTCGCTCAGAAACTGGATGAAGAAGAATGGATTGCCCGCTGTCTTGTCTTGGACGGCCTTGGCCAGGAGCGCTGCCTCCGGCGGCGGGCAGCGCAGGGTATCGCCCACGAACTCCGTGAGGGCCGTGTCGGACAGCGGACCGAGCACGATTCGGCTGACGCGCCCGCCGGCGGCCTCGGTTGCGTCGAGCGCCACCGAGAGCGGATGGTCAGGCGTCACCTGGTTGTCGCGGTAAGCACCGACGACCAGCAGGAAGCGGACCTCCGGATCCGTCACCAGGTCTTGCAGTAGGGGCAGGCTGTCCGAATCGGCCCACTGCAGATCGTCGAGGAAGAGCACCAGCGGGTGCTCCGCGCGGGCGAGAACGGAGACGAAGCGGCGGAAGACCGTTCGGAAGCGGATCTGCGCCTCTGCCGGTGCGAATTCGGGGATCGGTGGCTGCGCCCCCACGAGCAGTTCGACCTGGGGGATGGCAGCGATCACGAGCTGCCCGTTCGTCCCGAGCGCCTCCTGCACTCTGCGTCTCCACAGCGCCGACTTCTCCTCACCCTCGGCGATCAACCTGAGCACGAGCTCGCCGAACGCTTGGGCGAGCGTGGAGTAGGGAAGGTCTCGCTGATAGGGGTTTGCCTTGCCCGTGACGAACTGGACGTCCCCGATCGGCGAGGGACCGGCGAGTTGACTGGCCAGCGTCGACTTCCCGACCCCGGAGTAGCCCGAAATGACGATCAGCTCGGAGGCTCCGGTGTCCACGACCCGCTTGAGGGTGCCCACGAGTTCGGCGGTCTCCGCCCGGCGCCCGTAGATCTTGTGCGGGAACTGCAGTCGATGAGGAATGTCCTGCTCCCCCAACGGGAAGGGGTCGATCCGTCCGGACTCCCGCCACGACTCGCGGCATCGGTTCAGATCGTGCTCAAGTCCCCGAGCCGTCTGGTACCGGTCCTCGGCCGCCTTGGCGAGAAGTCGCAGGATGATTCGCGAGACCACGTCGGGCAAGCCCGCGATGAACTGCGAGGCGGGCGCGGGCGTCCGGGCGGCGTGGAAGTGGAGCCACTCGAGCGGATCGCGGGCCTCGCACAGCAGGCGACCGGTGAGCAGCTGATAGAGGGTGGCTCCCAACGAGTAGAGGTCGCTCCTGCTGTCGAGGGCGGAGTTGGTACGACCGGTCTGCTCCGGCGACATGTAGGGCAGCGAGCCCTCGACGAGATGGGCCGGTCGAGCTGGAGGCCGCTCACGCGGCAGTCGGGTCGCGAGCCCGAGGCCCACGAGCTTCACTTCATGCGTGGTGGGATGCACGAGGATGTTCTGCGGCTTGATGTCCTTGTGCACCACGCCCTCCTTGTGGAGGTCGGCCACCGCACCGACGATGCGGACCGCGAGGTCGAGGAACCGGTCAAGCGGCAACGGTTGTGCGAATGCGCGGTCGAGTGGTTCACCTCCTGTGTCCTGCAGGACGAGGGCGGGTGCTCCCTCGCGCGTCTCGATCCCGAGCGCTCGAGCGACCGTCTCGAGGTGCAGCGAGGTCGCCATCTCGTACTCGCGGTCCAGCCGTTCAAGATCGGCTCGGCTGCTGCGCCTCGGATCGACGACCTTCAGCAGGACCGACTGCCCCGTGGTCTCGTCCCGAGCGCGGAACAGGGTGGTGACGCCGTCCGTGTGCAGGGCCTCGACGCAGGCGTACTGCGAGGGAGACCCTTTCGTCCCATGGGGGACTGGGCCGATGTCTCCGGACCCGGACGGTGAGTCTCCGGACCCGGATGTTGAGTGGATGGCCGCCATTGGTCTGATCCTGGCCCCTCGTCTCGTCCTGTCCCCTCGGCAACAGTTCTTGGGGTGGGACGGTTTCCAGCTTGACGTCATTCAGCCTATCGGGGACCAGGGACTCTGGGTCCACCACTAGCCGTGATCATTCATCCACGGGGCAAGCGATCGGACCCCCGTCACCGTGTGCCGAACGAAGGCATCACCGGGCGGCGCTCACCGACGGGATCTGCCCCCCGAGGGGTGCTCGGCAGCCTTCGCCCCGCCCGACGGAGCGCTCGTGTTCATGGCGGTCCGTGAGAAACCATCGGACTCGGTCATTCACGAGCTGCCGTCGGGCCGGTGAAATGGACGGTGAACTGACCCTTGATATTGTCCGAACGGGCCGAGACCACCGCTTGAGATTCGGGACCGAGAATGGCCATGTCGCGGAATGGACCGGGGCCCTTGCTGGTGGGGCGGTGGACTTCCCAGCAGTCTCCTGATGGGAGGTCAGATCCTCCCGTCCCGTTCCGGAAAGGGTGCCAGTCATGATCAAGAGATCGCGCCTCGTCCTCGCCCTCTCGACCCTCGCTGTGGGGGCCGCTGCATCGATGTCGGTCGTTCTGCCCGCCCCGGCCGCCCAGCCGCCCTCGAAGGACTGCATCCTCGACGTCTCCACCGGTGCCCAGCAATGCTTTGGCGACTTCAGGGCGGCCATGCGGTTCGCCACGGGCGGCGCTGTCACGGACGCGCCGTTGAGCGCGCGGGAGGCGGTAACCGATCAGCGGTTCCGTGCGCAGATCGACGCCGTTTCGCTCGCGGCAGGAGAAAAGGTTGCCCCCAGGTCGGGGTCGCCGTCGCAGCGCGAGGCCGCCGGCGTGATCGGAGCGACTCTCTACACCGGCACGGGTTTCAGTGGCCAGAGTGAGACGCTCATGATTCCGCGTCCGTGCGTCAAGGACGGGAAGTACGACTACGGGTTCGAGCTCGGGACCATCGGCCGGGCGGCCGAATCCGTGGAGCCGTGGGCGAACTGCTGGGTCTGGCTGCACTCCGGGGATACCTGGGACAGCCCGCGTCAGGGCCCGTTCAAGGAAGATACCTCCGATCTGGGCGACTGGAAGGGCCGCGCGGTCCTGATGGCGCTCAGCTGACCGGGGCACCGAATCCGACGGAGGACGGCTATGCGTCGCAAGAAGCGGGTCGCCGGCCTGGGGGCGAGCCTGGGGGTCGGGCTGGTGGCTGCCTTCTGCGTCAACGTGACCGTTGCCCGAGCCGGCGACGACACCCCGACATCTCTGGAACTGGTGCGACTGTGCAACAAGGGCACGGACTTCTGCCAATTTCACCCCTCGGGTAGCCCGACCCTCTTCGCGGGGGATGCGCATCAGATCGGTAGCACAGTCTTCAACTGCGGTCCGGGTACGGCCTTGAAGTCGGTGTCCTGGACGGACTCCAGTTCGGAGAGCAACAGCATCGGGGTTTCCTTCGTGAACGCGACGGAGGGTGAGTTCGCCGGCCTCCTGGGGGCGTTCAAGACGGAGTTCGCAGTCACGTACGGTCATCGTTGGGGCAGCAGCGACTCCACCACCCGGGCGACCGATGTGAAGGTGGCGGCCGGTGGCAAGGGGTGGCTCGTCCGGGCCGCTCCCATGCAGCGGATCTCTGGCACCTTCGAACTGCACTTCAAATCCAGATTTTCGGGGCATTACTACTGGTACGTCCCCTTCACGATTACCGGGCCGGCCCCTGATGCGACCAATATCGAGACGGTGATCCAGCGGGAAGGGCCGATGACCTCCGGAGAGGGGGCGCAGTGCGCCTGAATGACGACATCAGCGACGGGTCGCGGTATCGCCGCCGAGTCGTACTGCTGACCGCGGTGGCGGCCGCGGCACTGGTGGGGTTGGTTGCTGCGGTCGTACCCCTGGCGTCGGCCGAGGAGGCACCCACCTCGCTCGAGTTGCTCCGCCAATGCGATAGCGGTGCCGACTTCTGCGTGTTCCACGTCCAGGGGCCGGCGGATGACTTCTGGCAGAAGGCCGACCTGGTGGGGAAGACGGCGAATTGCACCGGCTCCCCCCAGGACGCCTCCATCACCTGGACCAAGAGCACCTTCTCTTCCAACAGTATCGGCGTGTCGCTGAAGGTGTTGGTGGGCGCGTCAAAGGCATTCTTGAATGGCTTCAGGATTACCTATTCGCATGAGTGGACCGAGACCACCACCGACTCCGATACCACGAAGATCACAATCCCGCCGGGGTACATGGGGCGCGTTTACCATGCTCGCGAGATGGAGCGGGCGAGCGGCGAGTACGAGCTTCATTTCCGGAGCCGATATTATGGGCACTACTACTGGTACGTGCCGATGACCGTGACCTCACCGAAGACGGACGCCCACGATCACGTCACCACTCAGAGCGTACCGTTGACGGATGAGGAACGAGTCGCCTACTGCGCGTAGTCCCGCCGCGAGGCGCCGACGTGACCGACCGCGATCGGACGCCGAAGGCCCGCAGCCGGGGTGGATCCGGCCTCGTGAATGTCCTCGAGCCGGGAGGAAGAAGTCCGCCGCGGGTCGTGCCCGCCCAGGGCCACCCCTGACCGGCCTGCGGGGTTTCGCGCGGTACCGGTCGTGTTCGGGGTGGTCGTCGCGGGCGGGGGCTCGGGGAGGTTCCCGGCCCGGGATGTCGGGGTTGGGCGTGACACGCCCGAGGGCGGTGGCCGTTGCGGTGGGGGGTGGAGCGCGCCTGGGCCAGGATGAGGCGTAGGTTGGGTTTTCGGCCCGCCCCGATCCTTCCGGGGCGTGAGCAACAGTCGCTCTGCGTAGTTGTCTGGTAGCGTAGGGTCGACGAAGTCGGGATTTCACGCCGAGTTATCAGTAGGGTGCGGCCCGTGACCAGCGAACCTCGAGTCCCCACCGTGTCGGACGTCGTCCGCGTGATCGAGTCGATGTACGACCCGTCCTGGGCGCGGGACTGGGACGCCGTCGGGCTGGTCTGCGGCGACCCGCAGGCGCCGGTGCGCCGGGTCCTGCTCGCGGTGGACCCCGTGGACTCCGTGGTCGAGGAGGCGCTGACCTGGCACGCCGACCTCGTCCTCACCCACCACCCGTTGCTGCTGAGGCCCGTGCACGGGATGGCCGCGACCACGGCCAAGGGCCGGGTCCTGCACCGGCTGGTCCGCGGTGGCTGCGCTCTGTACACGGCGCACACGAACGCGGACGTCGCAGCCCGCGGCGTGTCGGACGCGCTGGCCCGGGTGCTCGGCCTCACCGACCTCGAGCCGCTGTCCGCGGACCCGCCGGACCCGATCGACAAGATCGTGGCCCATGTCCCGGCGTCCGACGCGGACAAGGTTGTCGACGCGCTGGCCGCGGCCGGTGCCGGGGAGCTGGCGGAGTACTCCCGGGTCGCGTTCGTGGCGGACGCCGCGCTCACCCACGTTGCCGGGGCCGGGAGCGCCGGGGCCGGGAGCGCCGGGGCCGGGAGCGGCAGGGCCGGCGCCGAGACCGTCGAGCGGCGGCGCGTCGAGATGCTGCTGCCGCGGACGGCGCGCTCCGCCGTCGTCGGCGCGCTCCGGCTGGCCTTGTCCCGCAGCGACCCGGAGCCCGCCTTCGACGTGTACGAGGTGGCGGGCTGGTCCGCCCCCCGCGGCATCGGTCGGGTCGGCCGGCTCGCGGCACCGACCACGCTGCGCGAGTTCGCGCTGCTGGTCGCCGAGGCGCTGCCGGCCACCGCGCAGGGGGTCAGGATCGCCGGCGAGCCCACCGCCGAGGTCACCCGGGTCGCGGTGTGCGGCGGCGCCGGTGATGGCCTGCTGGCCGCCGTCCGGGCCTGCGGCGCCGACGTCTACGTGACGTCGGATCTCCGCCACCATCCGGTGAGCGAGGCCCGCGAGGAGGGTGTCGGCGGGCCGCCGTACCTGGTCGACGTCGCTCACTGGGCCAGCGAGTGGCCCTGGCTGGCCGGCGTCGGCAACCGGTTGCAGGGCGCGATGGAGAAGGCCGGCGCGCCCATCGAGGTCCACGTGAGCAACCGGTCGACCGACCCGTGGACGTTCCGGGTTCCCAGCCCGGGCGGCGTGGTCCGGTGAGGCCCACCGTCGGTACTCACCGACGGCGACCATGCTCGGGGTGCGGACCGCGTGGTGCCGTCAGCGCGTAGGGTGCCAGGGGCGGCACCACGCGGTGCGGCAAACTCGCCCGAACCCGACGAGCCTTCCGGAGGTACCCCGTGGTCACCGCGGCGCCCCAGGACCAGTGGCGGTTGGTCGACGTCGCCGAGCACGACACCCGGCTGGGGCAGCTGGCGCATCGACGCCGCACGCTGGCCGAGCACGTGGAGGCCGAGCGGCTCGGCAAGCGGCTCGCCCAGTTGGGCGACGAACTCGTGGCCGCGCGGACCCGGGTCGCCGACGTCACCCGGGAGCTGGCCAAGGCCGAGGCGGACGTCGAGCTGGTCCGGCAGCGGGCGATCCGGGACAAGGCCCGGCTGGACGCCGGCCAGGGCGCGCCGCGGGACCTGCAGGCCCTGCAGCACGAGATCGAGTCGCTGGCGCAGCGGCAGTCGGTCCTGGAGGACGCCCAACTGGCGGTGATGGAGCGCCTGGAGGCCGCGGAGGGCGGGGTCCGCGCCCTGGAGGCCGAGCAGGAGCGGGCTGCTGCCGAGCAGGCCGAGGTGCTGGCCCGCCGGGACGCCGCCATCGCGGCCCTGGACGACGAGGTGGGCGCCGTCAGCCGGGCCCGTGCGGACGCCGTCTCCGGTCTCCCCGCCGACCTCGTCGCGCTGTACGAGAAGATCCGTGCCAGCAGCGGTACCGGCGCCGCCCGGCTCCGCGCCCGCCGCTGCGAAGGCTGCCGGATCGAACTGAACGCCGTGGACCTGGGCCGCCTCCGGACGGCTCCCGAGGACGCCGTCCTGCGGTGCGAGGAGTGCGGCCGGATCCTCGTCCGCACCCCCGACTCGGGCCTGTGACGGGGGAGTCCGGCGGGCGCCGGTTCGTCGTCGAGGCGGACGGCGGGTCGAGAGGCAATCCCGGTCCCGCCGGTTACGGCGCGCTCGTCCTGGACGCCGGGACCGGAGAGCTCCTGGCCGAGACCGCCGAGTCCATCGGGCGGGCGACGAACAACGTGGCCGAGTACCGCGGGCTGATCGCGGGCCTGCAGGCGGCGGTCGCGATCGATCCGCGCTGCCGGGTCGAGGTGCGGATGGACTCCAAGCTGGTCGTGGAGCAGATGTCCGGCCGCTGGCAGATCAAGCACGACGACCTGCGCGCGCTCGCGGCCCGGGCGCGGGGCGTGCTCCCGCCGTCCCGGGTGACCTACACCTGGATACCGCGGGCGGAGAACGCACGGGCGGACCGGCTCGCCAACGAGGCGATGGACGCCGCGGCCGCCGGCCGGGCCTGGTCGACGTCCACCCGACGGTCCGGGGCGGCAGGCTCCGGCGGTGCGGCCGCGACGTCGTCGGCGTCCGTCACGGCGGGCGCGTCGGCGATGTCCGTCACGGCGGGCGCGTCGTCCGGGTCAGGTGCGGCGACCACGTCGTCGGCCGCCCCCTCGCCGTCCGCCCCGCCGTCCCGGGGCCGGTCCCGGCGGCCGGACTCCGCGCGCGCTCCGCAGCCGGCGGATCCGGGCGAGCCGACCGTGCTGCTCCTGGTGCGGCACGGACGCACGCCGCTCACCGAGCAGCGCAGGTTCTCCGGCCGTGGTGGGGCTGATCCGCTGCTGACGGACTCCGGTCGAGCGGATGCCGCCCGCGTCGCCGACCTGCTGGCCACCCTCGTCGTGTCGACCCGGCGAGTCCCCGGGCACGGGTCGGTGGACGGCGCGGCCGCTCTGCCGGACGTCGGGCCGGTGACCGCGGTGGTCTGTTCACCGCTGGCGCGCACCCGGGAGACCGCCGCGATCGTCGCCGGGCGGCTCGGTCTGCCGGTGGCACCGGACGACGGGTGGTCGGAGGTGGGCTTCGGCGCGTGGGACGGCCTGACGTACGCGGAGGTCGCCGAGCGCTGGCCGGCGGAGCTTCGCGCCTGGCAGGGCTCGACCACCGCGGCTCCGCCGGGTGGGGAGTCGCTGGACGAGCACGTCGTCCGGGTTCGCGCGGCGCGTGCCCGCCTGGTGTCCGAGCATGCCGGGCGGACGGTCGCCGTGGTCACCCACGTGACGCCGGTCCGGGTCGCGGTCGCCGAGGCCCTGGACGCCGGCCCGGCGGCTCTCTGGCGCACCCGGGTCAGTCCGTGCTCGGTGAGCGCGATCCGTTACTGGAGTGACGGCGGGGCGGAGGTCGTGGCGGTGAATCGGATCCCTTGAGCACCGAATGGTGATGAGCCTCGGCCAGGGTCAGCCGCTCGGTGTCAGGTTCTCGGTCGGGGACGGCCGGGCGCACCGAATCCTGGGAGGCTCCTGGGTGCATCACCGGTCGTTCCGGACGACTGTGTCCCGACCTGCGCTTTGATCGCCACTTAACGTGGACGCTCGCACGTTCTGTCACGACTCTCGTCGCGGACGCCTGATCGTTGCGCCAAGAGTTGTCTCAATCTCCCTCGGAAACGGGGAACTTCTCCTACCTTTAGCGTCCGGCGGCGCGTTCTCGAGGAGCGTCTGACGGGCCTGGGGCCGCCGGGCTCTCAGCGAGGATGAGAGGGGGGCGCGGCGATGCCGTTGCACCGGACCGACCCTGAGCCGGTGGTCACCTATGAGGGTGTTCGCTCCAGCAGGGAGTTCGGAGAGATCCATCGTCGATTCCGGCGATTCGCACTCCCGACCGTGCTGGGGGTTCTTGGCTGGTACTTCCTGTACGTCGTGCTGGCGGCGTTCTTCCCGGACCTGATGGCCGTCCGCGTGGTGGGGGAGATCAATATCGGGCTGTGCTTCGGCGCCCTGCAGTTCGTCTCCACCTTCGCCGTTACGGCGCTCTACCTGCGGTGGGCGCGGACGAGCCTTGATCCCATGGTCGACCAGTTGCGCGGCCGCTTGGAGCGGGGAGGCCTTCGGTGACCGCGTTTCCGGCCCTGTCGGCAGTTGTCGCCGCCGCATCCGTCGGCGAGCCGGCCGTCAATATCTCGATCTTCGCCGCGTTCGTGGCGGTCACGCTGGGTATCGCGGTGTGGGCGTCCGGGGCGAACTCGACCACAACGGACTACTTTGCCGCCGGGCGGAGCATCACCGGGCGGCAGAACGGGGTCGCGATCGGGGGTGACTACCTTTCCGCGGCATCGTTCCTGGGGATCGCCGGGGCGGTCGCGCTGAGCGGGTACGACGGGTTCCTGTACTCGATCGGGTTCCTGGTCGGGTGGGTCGTCGTCCTGGTGCTGATCGCCGAACCGCTGCGCAACACCGGCCGCTACACCCTGGCCGATGTGCTGACCTACCGGCTGCGGCGGGGTCCGGTCCGGACGGCGGCGGCCGTCTCCACGCTCGTGGTCAGCCTGTTGTACCTGCTCGCCCAGATGGCTGGTGCCGGGGCCCTGGTGAACCTGTTGCTCGGCGTCTCCGGTGGATGGGGCCAGAACCTGACGATCCTCGTCGTCGGCTTGCTGATGACCTTCTACGTGCTCGTCGGCGGGATGAAAGGCACCACCTGGGTGCAGATCGTCAAGGCTGTGCTGCTGATGATTGCCGCGGTGCTGCTGACGTTCTGGGTGCTGGGGAGCGCCGGCTTCAATCTCTCCGGCCTGCTGTCCGACGCCGCCTCTCGAAGTGCCTCGGGTAACGGAGTCCTGCGGCCGGGACTCGTCTACGGTGCCACCCTCACCAGTAAGATCAACTTTATCTCGCTCTCCATGGCGCTGGTTCTCGGCACTGCCGGGTTGCCGCACGTGCTGATGCGGCTCTACACCGTGCCGAACGCGCGCGAGGCCCGCCGGAGCGTGGCCTGGGCGACGTGGCTGATCGGTCTGTTCTACCTGTGCACCCTGGTGCTGGGATTCGGTGCGATGTGGCTGGTGGGCTCCGGCCGGATCGCCACCGCACCCGGCAAGGCGAATGCCGCAGTGCCGCTGCTGGCATTCCAACTCGGTGGCACGCTGCTGCTGGGCCTGGTGGCCGCCGTGGCCTTCGCCACCATCATCGCGGTCGTGGCCGGACTCGTCATCAGCGCCAGCGCGTCGTTCGCGCACGACATCTACGCCGGGATGATCCGTAAGGGTGCCATCGAGCACCACGAGGAGGTCCGGACCGCCCGGTACACCGCCGTTGCCATCGGCTTGCTCGCGATCATCGGCGGAATCTACGCCAAGAACCAGAACGTGGCGTTCCTGGTCTCGCTCGCGTTCGCGGTGGCGGCGTCGGCGAATCTGCCGACGATCCTGTACTCGCTCTACTGGCCGAAGTTCACCGGTCGCGGTGCGTTGTGGAGCATCTACGGCGGACTGGCCAGTTCGATCCTCCTCATCGTGTTCTCCCCGGTGGTCTCCGGCAAGCTCGACCCGCACACCGGGGCCAGCCTGTCGGTGATCACGGATCCGGGTGTCGACTTCGCCTGGTTCCCGCTGGAGAATCCTGGCATCGTGTCCATCCCGCTGGCGTTCTTCCTCGGCTGGTTGGGCTCCGTGACGTCGCGGGAGCAGGTGGACACCGCCCGGTTCGCCCGGCTCCAGGTGCGGGCGCTGACCGCCGTCGGCGCGGCGAGGGCGTCGCGCCGATGATCTACGTCTTCGAACCGGAGGGGAGGGGGACTCCGATGGCGAGCCACCCCGGGCGGTCGCAGCCGAGCGGCCTCCAGGACGTCGGTACCGACGTCCTGGACCTGCTCGCCACCTGTACCGGCGAGCTCGCGCAGCAGCGTCAGGAACTCGTCCTGACCCTGCACCAGCGTTTGCTCGAACTAGCGCCCAGCGTGATCCGGACGGTGGCCAGCGGGCGGCCGATGTGCCGTCGGCTGGTCTCCGCCGTGCTGTACGCGTCGGGCGCCGGGACGGGGTTCCCGCCGGACGACGCGGCTGCCGTCGTCCGGCGCGCCGGGATGGACAACTACCGCGAGGGGTTCTCCACCGCGGAGTACAGCGCGGTGACCCACGCGATGCTGCACGCTGTGCGCGGCGTCTACACCGGCGAGTGGGCCAGCGCCCTGAGCTCCGCCTGGGTGGAGTACCTGCTGTGGTTCCGGTCCGAGTTGCTGGCCGGTGCGGAGGCGCAGGAGGTGCTCGCGGCGGCCGAGGCGGCCCGGTCGGGGGCGCCTGAGAACGCGCTCGCGGACGGCTGGGACCAGGCGCCCCGGGCCTCGTCGCGGCCCGGCGGGCGGAACGGGCGGGACCGCGCCGCAGGGCCGCCCAGCCTGCCCCGGTCCGCGATCCTCGACGACGACCTGGACGACGACCTGGACGACGAGGACGAGCCGGGCTTCACCGGTCTCATGTCGTCGATGACCCTGGACTCTCGCCGGGACAAGCGTGCCCGCTGACCCACCGCCGGTTCGTCACCGCCGGTTCGTCACCGCCGCGAGGCCGACACCTGCCGTGATCATGGATGGGTTTCGGCGAAGGCCTCGGCCACCAGGTCCAGTCCTTCGGTGAGAAGGTCGTCGCCGATCACCAGCGGCGGCAGGAGGCGCAGCACGTTGCCGTAGGTGCCGCAGGTCAGCGTGACCAGCCCGCGGCGGTGGCAGGCGGCGCTCACCCGGCCGGTGAGCGCCGCGTCCGGGATCGTCGTCCCGGGGCGCACCAGCTCGACGGCCAGCATCGCGCCGCGCCCGCGGACGTCGCCGATCGTCCGGTACCGCTCGGCGAGATCCCGCAGCCGGGGCAGCATCACGGACTCGATCCGGCGGGCCGCGCCGACCAGGTCGGCCTGCTCGATGGTGGCGATCGCCCCGAGGGCGGCGGCGCAGGCGAGCGGGTTGCCCCCGTAGGTCCCGCCGAGGCCGCCGCTGTGGATCGAGTCCATCACGTCGGCGCGCCCGGTGACACCCGCCAGCGGCAGCCCGCCGGCGATCCCCTTCGCCGTCGTCACCAGGTCCGGGACGACGCCCTCGTGCTCGCAGGCGAACATCGCGCCGGTCCGGGCGAAACCGCTCTGCACCTCGTCGGCGACGAACAGCACGCCGTGGTCCGCGCACCAGTCGGCGAGGGCGGGCAGGAACCCGGACGCGGGGACGACGAACCCACCCTCCCCCTGGACGGGTTCGATGACGACGGCGGCCGTCCGATCGGCACCCACCTGCTTCTCGATGACCGTGATCGCCCGAGCCGCGGCGTCCGCGCCGGTGATGGGTGCCGGCTCCCGGAACGGGTAGGACATCGGGGCCCGGTACACGTCGCCCGCGAACGGCCCGAACCCGTCCTTGTACGGCATGTTCTTGGCGGTCATCGCCATCGTCAGGTTCGTGCGGCCGTGGTAGGCGTGGTCGAAGACGACGACGGCGTCCCGACGGGTGAACCGGCGTGCGATCTTGACCGCGTTCTCCACCGCCTCCGCGCCTGAGTTGAACAGTGCCGACCGCTTCTCGTGGCTCCCCGGCGTCAGCCGGTTGAGCGCCTCGCAGACCTCCACGTACCCGGGGTACGGGGTGACCATGAAGCAGGTGTGGGTGAAGGCGGCGACCTGCTCCCGGACCCGGGCGACAACCTCCGCGGCGGCGTTCCCGACGCTGGTCACGGCGATGCCGGACCCGAAGTCGATCAGTTGGTTCCCGTCGACGTCGACCAGGATGCCGCCGCCCGCCCGCTGCACGTAGACGGGCAGGGTGACCCCGACGCCGGCGGCGACCGCCGCCGTCTTGCGGGACTGCAGGGCGAGGGACCGCGGTCCGGGCACCTCGGTGACCAGGCGGCGGCGCTGCTCGACCCCGGTCTCGAGGCCGACGGGGGCGATCCCGGAGCGGAGGGTGTCGGTCATCGGGACTCCCGGGGGTGGCAGGATGGGCGCTGGCGGCGGCATCCACGCTACTGGCCGGGCTGCGGGCCGGGGGTGTCCCGGGGGGCGATCCCTGCACCTGTCCATCGCCCTCGGGGCGCCACTCCGGCACACTGCCGGAGTGGCCCCGACGCTCGCCCAGCTGCTCGCCGTCCCCGGGCTCGATCTGCGCGTCGTCGCCGGCGCCGCGGGCGGCTCGGCCGCCCTGCGCCGTCCGATCACCTGGGTGGCGGTCAGCGAGCTCACGGATCCGACGCCCTACCTGGAGGGCGGCGAGCTCGTGCTGCTCACCGGTGTCGGCGCGGACCTGGAGCGTGGTGCGGCCGGCTACGTGGGCCGCCTGGTCGCCGCCGGGGTGAGCGCGGTCGGCTTCGGCATCGGCGTCGTGTTGCCGGCGGTCCCCGCGGCCCTGCGCGCCGCTGCCGACGTCGCCGGCCTGCCGCTGCTGGAGGTGGACCGTCGGACTCCGTTCATCGCCGTCGGCAAGGCGCTCGCCGATCTGATCGCGTTCGACCAGGGCGAACGCACCCGGCGCCGGCTCGACGGGATGCGCTCGCTCACCGCTCAGCTCGCCGCGGGTGCCGACCCCGAGGCCGCGCTGGGCCGCCTCGGCGGGATGGTCGGAGGCTGGGCGGCGCTCTTGGACGGGTGGGCCCGGCCGGTCGCCCAGGCCGGCTCCGGACGTCGGCCCGACGTCGCGACTCGGCTCGCCGCCCAGTTGCGAGCCCGTCCGGGCCATGCCAGCGCGGCGGAGTCCGACGAGCACGGCCGGGTGACCGTCCTGCCGCTCGCCGCACGCGACCGGACCCGGGGCCCCGCCTCGGCGCCGGCCGGGTACCTGGCCGTCGGGGTGGCGGCGGACGTCGAGCTGGACCATCAGCTGGTCGCCTTCGCGGCCTCCCTGTTCACCCTCGACGCGGAGCTGGCCCGGGGGGCCCGGCCGCTGATGCGCTGGGCGAGGTCGGCCGCGCTCGCCCGGCGGGCCCGCCTGCCGGGACCGGATCCCACCGCCGCGGTGCTCGGCCCGTTGGCCGGGCGCGGCGCCGTCCGGGTGATCGCCGTCCGGCACCCGCTGCCGGCCGTGCTCGACGCGCTGCCCGACGAGGGCGGGGTCAGCGGCCTGGCGCTGGACCCGGAGTGGTCGGTGCTGGTCGTGGCGGAACCGGACGTCGACGACGTCGTGGGCGCGCTGCCGGGCACGGACCGGGGCATCTCGGCGCCGGTCGCAGATCCCGCGGACGGCGCCGGGCTGGCCGGGGCGGTGACGCAGGCCCGGTCCCTGGGGGTACGGGCCAGAGGCCGGCCGCTGTACGCCGACCAGGCGGCGCCACAGCTGCTGGAACTGCTCGGTCCCCAGGTGGCCGCGTCCTTCGCCGAGGGGGTTCTGGCCCCGCTGCGGGCCGCGGCGGACGGCGACCTGCTGCGGGAGAGCCTGCGTGCCTACCTGGGGGCGCACGGCGCGCTCGCGGTGGCCGCCGCCCGGCTCGGCGTGCACCGGCACACGCTCCGGGCCAGGCTGCGGCGGGCGGCCGCCCTGCTCGGGGAGGATCTGGACGACGTGAGTACGCGCGCCACCCTGTGGGTCGCGCTCAGCGCGCTCCCGGCCGACGTCCCCGCCGGCGGCCAGGTGCCCGACCATGATTGCCAGGGCCGGATCTGACATGCTCGACGCCATCCCACGAGAGGTATGATCATGCCTTATGCAGGTGACGTCGCTCCGGCGGCCGCCTACGCCCTGCTCGTCGCCGACCCCGCCGCCGTCCTCGTCGACGTGCGTACCCGGGCCGAATGGAGCTACGTCGGCGGTCCCGACCTGAACGGCCTCGGCAAGCCGGTCCTGCAGATCGAATGGGTGCGCTTCCCCGACGGCGCCCGGAACGAAGGGTTCGTGGCGCAGCTCGAGGCCACGGGGGTGCCCAAGGACGCGCCGGTGCTGTTCCTGTGCCGTTCCGGGGTGCGCTCGGTGGCTGCGGCGGAGGCGGCGACCGCGGCGGGCTGGACGGCGGCCCAGAACGTCCTGGAGGGGTTCGAGGGCAATCCGGACGGTGCCGGCCACCGCGGCACCACGGGCGGCTGGAAGGTCGCCGGGCTGCCGTGGAGGCAGTCGTGAGCGGCCCGGCCGCGCCGATCGGCGGCGACGCCGCGCCCGGGCCGGGGGAGCCGGCGCCGACGTGGCGTCCCGACACCCTCGCCGTCCGGGGCGGGCTCGCCCGCACCGAGGTGGCGGAAACCTCCGAGGGCCTGTTCCTCACCCAGGGCTACGTGTACGACTCCGCGGCCCAGGCGGAGGCGGCCTTCGCCGGCGACGTCGAGCACTTCGTGTACTCCCGGTACGGCAACCCCACCGTCTCGATCTTCGAGGAGCGGTTGCGGCTGCTGGAGGGCGCGCAGGCGTGCTTCGCGACCGCGACCGGGATGGCGGCGGTGTTCAACTCACTCGCCGCCTTCCTGCGGGCCGGGGACCGCGTGGTGGCCTCTCGGGCGCTGTTCGGGTCGTGCTTCGTGATCCTCGACGAGCTGCTGCCACGGTGGGGGATCGGGTGCGACTTCGTCGACGGTCACGTACTGGACCAGTGGGAGCGCGCCCTGGCCACGCCCGCCCAGGCCGTCTTCTTCGAGTCCCCGAGCAACCCGATGCAGGACCTCGTCGACGTCCGGGCGGTCTGCGACCTCGCCCACGCGGCGGGCGCGCGGGTGGTGGTGGACAACGTGTTCGCCACCCCGCTGCTGCAGAAGCCCCTCGAACTCGGCGCGGACGTCGTCGTCTACTCCGCGACCAAGCACATCGACGGCCAGGGCCGGGTACTCGGCGGCGCGGTCCTCGGGCCGCAGAAGTACATCGACGAGGAGGTCCAGCTGCTGATGCGGCACACCGGCCCGTCGATGTCGCCGTTCAACGCCTGGGTGCTGCTCAAGGGCCTGGAGACGATGCGGCTGCGGGTCGAGCACCAGTGCGCCGCGGCGCTGCGGATCGCCGGCTGGCTCGCGGACCACCCGCGGGTCACCTCGGTCCGCTACCCGTTCCTGCCCACCCACCCTCAGTACGAGCTGGCGCGACGGCAGATGTCCGGCGGGGGCACCGTGGTCACGTTCGAGGTGGACGGCGGCAAGGAGGGCGCGTTCGCGGTCCTGGACCGGCTGCGGATCGTGGACATCTCCAACAACCTCGGGGACGCCAAGTCGCTGGTCACCCACCCCGCCACCACGACGCACCGGCGGCTGACGGCCCAGGCCCGGGCGGCCGCCGGGATCACGGACGGAGTGGTGCGGATCTCGGTCGGCCTGGAGGACGTCGAGGACCTGCTGGAGGACCTGGACCAGGCCCTCAAGCCCTAGGCGGTCAGCTCCCAGGCGGTCAGCCGAACGTCGTGCAGCGGTCGATGTCGCCGGTCTGCTCGCCGGTCAGGAACCACTCCTTGCGCTGGGCGGCCGATCCGTGCGTCCAGGACTCGGGATTGACCCGGCCCTGGACCTTCGCCTGGATCCGGTCGTCGCCGACGGCCTGGGCCGCGTTCACGGCCTCGGCGATGTTGTCCGCACTGAGCCGGATCCCGTTCTGCTGGGACCGGTCGGCCAGGGTCGCCCACACCCCCGCGTAGCAGTCGGCCTGTAGCTCCAGGGCGATCGAGTACCGGTTGGCCTGGCCGGGGTTGCGCTGCTGGGCGGCGCGGACCTTGGGCTCTGTGCCGAGCAGGGTCTGCAGGTGGTGGCCGTACTCGTGGGCGACGATGTACGCCTGCGCGAACTGCCCCTGGGCGCCGAACCGGGTCTGCAGCTCCTCGAGGAACCCGAGCTCGAAGTAGATCTCCTCCTCCGCCGGGCAGTAGAAGGGGCCGACCTGGGCGGTCGCGGGGCCGCAGCCGGTCTGGGTGCGGCCGGTGAAGAACGCGAACCGCGGGGTGTGGAACGACAGCCCCCGGCGGGCGAACTCGTCGCGCCAGACCGTGTTCGCCACGTTGAAGGTCTTGATCAATCGGCAGTCGGTGTACTTCTGCAGGGCCCCGGAGCCGTTGCAGCGTTGCCGCAGCTGCTGGGCGCTCTCGCCGGTGCCGGCGCCGACCGGGCCGCCCTGCCCGCCGCCGCTGACCGGCACCTGCAGGCCGGACCCGCCACCCCCGCCGAGGACGGTGAAGAGCAGCCAGATGATCGCGCCGACCACGCCGACGCCGCCGCCCACGGCGATCCCTCCGCCGCCGAGACCGAAGCCGCCGCCGCCGCGGCGGTCGTCGACGCCGGAGACGTCGACGGACTGGTCGTCGAAATCGATGGGCACGGTCCCTCCTGTCCGCCGCCTGACACCCGTGCTCGCCCCCGACCCGAGCCGGCCGACCGCAGGGGCCACGTCGGGTGGTGCCCCGAACCTACCCCCACCCACCGCCGGCCACTGGCCGGGATCCGGCCACTCCGCGATGACCCGGCCACTCCGCGATGATCCGGCCACTCGCTGTGATCCGCCGCGCGGCGTACCCGGCCCGCCCCGTACCATCTACCGGTACCCGTCCTCCGGCGCCCGCTGCCGGCGCGGCCGTTCCTGACCATGTCCTGACCGAGCTGGAGTCCGCGTCGCAATGATCGTCGCCCACGACGTCGAGCTGCGGGCCGGTGCCCGGATCCTCGTCGAGCACGCCACGTTCCGGGTCGGACCCGGAGACCGGGTCGGCCTGGTCGGGCGCAACGGTGCCGGCAAGACGACGCTCACCCGAGTGCTGGCCGGCCAGACCCAGGCCGTCGCCGGCACGGTGACCCGTTCCGGCGACGTCGGGTACCTGCCGCAGGACCCGCGCACCGGCGACCTGGAGACTCTTGCCCGGGACCGGGTGCTCTCCGCCCGCGGGCTGGACACGATCCTGGGCCGGATGCGCGAGGCCGAGGGTGCGATGGCCAGCGCGGACGACGCCCGCCGGGACGCGGCGATGGACCGCTACGCCCGATTGGAGGCGGAGTTCACCGCGCGTGGTGGCTACACCGCCGAGAGTGAGGCCGCCACCATCTGCTCCAGCCTCGGCCTGCCGGAGCGGGTGCTCGGCCAGTCGCTGGGCACCCTGTCGGGCGGCCAGCGCCGTCGCGTGGAGCTGGCCCGGATCCTGTTCTCGGGGGCCCAGACCCTGCTGCTGGACGAACCGACGAACCATCTGGACGCCGACTCGATCGTCTGGCTGCGTGACTTCCTCCGGGTGTGGGCGGGCGGCCTGGTGGTGATCAGCCACGACGTCGGGCTGTTGGAGGCGACGGTCAACAAGGTCTTCCACCTGGACGCGGGGCGTGCCGTCCTGGACGTCTACAACGTCGGCTGGAAGGCCTACCTCGAGCAGCGCGAGCAGGACGAGCGGCGGCGCCGGCGGGAGCGGGCGAACGCCGAGAAGAAGGCCGCCGCGCTGCTGGCCCAGGCGGACAAGATGCGGGCCAAGGCCACCAAGGCCACCGCCGCGCAGAACATGGCCCGGCGCGCCGAGCGGCTGCTGTCCGGAGTGGAGGAGACCCGGCAGCGCGACCGGGTGGCCAAGCTGCGGTTCCCCGACCCGGCGTCCTGCGGGCGCACCCCGCTGACGGCGATCGGGTTGTCCAAGTCCTACGGCAGCCAGGAGATCTTCACCGACGTCGACCTGGCCGTGGACCGGGGCAGCCGGGTCGTCGTCCTGGGCCTCAACGGCGCCGGCAAGACCACCCTGCTGCGCCTGCTGGCCCGGCTCGAGGAGCCCGACACCGGCGAGGTGCGCCCGGGGCACGGGCTGCGGCTGGGTTACTACGCGCAGGAGCACGAGACCCTGGACGTCGAGCGCACGGTCCTGGAGAATCTTCGCAGTGCCGCCCCCGACCTCACCGATACGCAGGTCCGTGGTGTGCTGGGGTCCTTCCTGTTCAGCGGCGATGACGTCGACAAGCCCGCCGGCGTGCTGAGCGGCGGTGAGAAGACCCGGCTGGCGCTCGCCACCCTGGTCTCGTCGGGTGCCAACGTGCTGCTCCTGGACGAGCCGACGAACAACCTCGACCCGGCCAGCCGGGCGGAGGTGCTCGACGCCCTGCGCCGGTACGCCGGGGCGGTCGTCCTGGTCACCCACGACGAGGGCGCCGTCGAGGCTCTGGCGCCCGAACGGGTGGTGCTCCTGCCTGATGGGGAGGAAGATCTGTGGAACGGCGACTACTTGGAACTGGTCGCGTTGGCGTGACGCTGCGCGACCACCCGGGCGGTCACCGGACCAGGCCGTGGATATCCTGCCCGACTCGAGCCGGCGCGGGGGTGCGGTCGAGCCGGACCCCGCCGATCGGAGGTGCCCGGGACTCGGCCGTTCGGGTGTCACCCGGTCCCCGTGACGACGAACATCGATCTGGCCGGTAACTTTACGGCGTGCCGATCATTAGCGGTGCACTGTGCTGACATAGTGTGCTCTGGGCAAGTAGTGTTCTGGACTGCGACTTTCGGCGTGGCAAAGGTGTCACGGCGGGTGGCGTCGTCCAGACTCGAGAGGCAGCATGGTCATGACAAGCATGGTCATGACCACGGTCGGGCCGACATCGCCGAGGAGGATCAGTGGCCGACACCGTCAAGAAGGGCGCCCGTATCACGGGTGCCGATCGAAGCAAGCTGGCAGGCGAGCTCACCAAGAAGTACACCAGCGGGGCCAGCATTCGGGCTCTCGCGGAGGAGACGGGCCGTTCGTACGGCTTCATCCACCGCATCCTCACCGAGAACGACGTCACGCTGCGCAGCCGCGGTGGGGCGACCAGGGGCAAGGCCAAGCGCTGACACCTGCGCGACCCGGTGTCCGGTCCGGCCCCGGACACCCATGCGCCAGACGTCCGTCACAGCTCGATGCCCGGTCGTCGGGTGCGGCTCGTTAGTCTGAGCCGTCCGCCTGCCGCTGGACTCGGAGGGGTGCTGTGCCGGATCAAGAACCATCCCGATCATCCTCGTCGTCCGCCGTCGGGCCAGGCGGCGGACCCGGGACCTGCGGGTCCCCCGAGGTGGCTCAGCTGCTGGCCGCCGCCGACGTGCGGCTGGAGTCGCGCGGGCGCCGGGCGGACCTGGTGCTCGCCGCTCCGGAGCGGCGCAATGCCCAGACCCCCCTCACCTGGCGGGCACTGGCGGCCGCGGCGGGCTGGCTCGCCGGCCGCGCCGACGTCGTGGTGGTGCGGGCCGAGGGCCCCACGTTCTCCGCCGGCCTGGACCGGCGCGCCTTCACCCCGGAGGGTATCCCCGGGGAGTTCAACGTCGGCGAACTCGCCGCCCTGCGTGACCCAGACCTGGACGCGCGGATCCGCCAGTACCAGGAAGGGTTCGCCGCCCTCGCGGACGGGCCGTTCCTGACGATCGCCGCCGTCCAGGGCCATGCCGTCGGTGGCGGTTTCCAGCTGGCTCTGGCCTGCGACCTGCGCCTGGCCACGGCGGACGCCCAGTTCTGCATGCGCGAGCCGGCGTTCGGCCTCGTCCCGGACCTGGCCGGGACGCACCCACTCGTCGCGGCCGTGGGTTACGCCAGGGCGGTGGAGATCTGCGCCACGGCCCGCTGGGTGGGTGCCGACGAGGCGCTGGCCCTCGGCCTGGTCCAAGGCGTCGTCCCGGTGGACCGGCTCGAGGCCGCCACGGACGACCTCGTCGCGGCGGTGGCCGCGAACGTGCCGGCCGCGGTCCTGGCGACGCGTGACCTGCTCCGGGGCGCGGCCCGGCGGGCGCCGGCCGAGCAGCGCGCCGCGGAGCGCGCGGCGCAACTGCCCCGGCTGCGGGCTCTGGCGGCCGGCCACCGCTGATCGCCCGGCGCGGCTGATCACCCGAGGCTGACCGCCCTCGGCCGGCGCGTCCGGCGGCTTCCGGTCTGCGACACTGCCAGGGGCGGGGCTGCCCGTACGGCCGGTGGATCCGGCCGGTGCGTGGCGATGCCGCACGGCGAGAGGGAGGTCAGGTGTCTGGGCACGCGGCATGGGCGGCGATGCGCTCCTTCAGCCGGGACGGCAGCGTCGGGGAGCGCCGGCTCAAGCCGGGAACCCGGCGCCGGGTCCTCTCCTACGCCCGGGGCTACCGAGGGTTGATCACGGTCTTCCTGGTGCTCGTCGGGTGCGACGCCGGCTTCGTGGTGACGACCCCGCTGCTGCTCAAGGAGATCATCGACCGCGGCGTGCGGCTGGGGGACCACGGGCTCGTGGTGCGGCTCGCGCTGCTGGTCGCCGGGCTCGCGGTGCTGGACGCCGTCCTCGGGTTGGCGCAGCGCTGGTGCTCGGCCCGGATCGGGGAGGGGCTCATCTACGACCTGCGGACACAGGTGTTCGGGCACGTGCTGCGCCAGCCGATCGCCTTCTTCACCCGGGCCCAGACCGGTGCCCTGGTGTCGCGGCTGAACAGTGACGTGATCGGAGCCCAGCAGGCGTTCACGTCCACCCTCTCCGGGGTGGTGTCCAACCTCGTCTCCCTGGTGCTCGTGGGCGGGACCATGCTGGTGCTGTCCTGGCAGATCACGGTGGCCACGCTGCTGCTCGTGCCGCTGTTCCTGTGGCCGGCGCGCCGGCAGGGGGTCCGGCTGCAGTCGCTGACCCGTGAGCAGATGCAGCTCAACGCCGACCTCGGCTCCCGGATGACCGAGCGGTTCAACGTCGCGGGTGCTCTGCTGGTCAAGCTGTTCGGACGGCCGGGGCGGGAGGACGAGGCGTTCCGGCGGCGCGCCGGCCGGGTGCGCGACATCGGGATCCGGATCGCGATGAGCAACCGGGTCTTCTTCACCGGGCTGACCTTGCTGGCCTCGCTCGCCACGGCGGTCGTCTACGGTGTCGGGGGTTGGCTGGCGATCGACGGCACGCTGTCCGTCGGCACGCTGCTGGCGCTGTCCGCCCTGCTCGGGCGCCTCTACGGCCCACTCACCGCGCTGTCCAACGTGCGGATCGACGTGATGACGGCGCTCGTCAGCTTCGAGCGGGTGTTCGAGGTCCTCGACCTGGAGCCGCTCGTCGCCGAGCGGCCGGGTGCCCGCACGCTGCCACCGGGTCCGCTGTCGGTGGAGCTGGACGACGTCCACTTCCGCTACCCGTCGGCGGACGAGGTGTCCCTGGCGTCGCTGGAGCAGGTCGCGGTGGCGGACCGGTCCGGTGGCGAGCAGGTGCTGCACGGGGTGTCCCTGCGGGCCGAGCCGGGCCAGCTGGTGGCCCTGGTCGGGCCGAGCGGCGCCGGCAAGACGACGATCACCAGCCTGGTCGCCCGGCTGTACGACCCGACGTCCGGCGTCGTCCGGCTCGGCGGCGTCGACGTGCGGGACGCGACCCTGGCCTCGGTGCACGAAGCGGTCGGGGTCGTCACCCAGGAGGCGCATCTGTTCCACGACACGGTCCGGGCCAACCTCGCCTACGCCCGGCCGGAGGCGAGCGAGTCGGAGATGATCGGAGCTCTGCAGGCCGCCCAGATCTGGGACCTGGTCCGGGGACTGCCCGAGGGTCTGGACACGGTGGTCGGCGACCGCGGGCACCGGCTCTCCGGGGGGGAGAAGCAGCGCGTCGCGCTCGCCCGGCTGCTGTTGAAGGCGCCGGGGGTGGTGGTGCTGGACGAGGCGACGGCGCACCTGGACTCGGAGTCCGAGCTGGCCGTCCAGCAGGCCCTGGACACTGCGCTCGCCGGCCGGACCGCGCTGGTCATCGCGCACCGGCTGTCCACGGTCCGTTCGGCTGACCGGATCGTCGTGGTGGACGGTGGCCGGGTGGTCGAGGAGGGCAGGCACGAGCAGCTCCTGGCCGGGGGCGGCCTCTACGCGGACCTGTACCGCACCCAGTTCGCGGATCAGAGCGAGCGGGTGGCCCCGCCGTCCACGGTCAGCACGGTCCCGGTCACGTAGCTGGCCGCAGGCGAGAGCATGAACACCGCGGGCCGGGCGAACTCCAGCGGTTCCCCGAACCGGCGCAGCGGGATCTCCGCCTCGGCGGGCTTGCGCCCGTCGTCCGCCCGGGTCGGATCGGGTCGGCCGCCGCGGTCGGGGCTGACCTCCATCCGCCCGGGCAGGACGGCGTTGACCCGCACGTTGCGCGGGCCCAGCTCGTCGGCCAGGGTCTTCGCGGTCATCGCCAGGCCGGGCCGCAGCGCGTTGGACAGGGCCATCCCCTCGATCGGCTGCCGTACCGCGGTGGACAGGGTCAGGACGATCGAGCCGCCCTCGTGGGACAGGTTCGCGGCGACGCCCCGGGCCAGCCGCAACGGGCCGAGGAACAGGGCCTCGAAGCCCAACCGCCAGTGACCGTCGTCCGTGCCGAGCGCGGTGCCCGGGGTGGCACCGGCGACCGTCAGGAGTGCGCCGTCCAGCCGGCCGTAGCGGGCGACAGCCGCCGCCACCAGGCAGGTCTCGACGCCCGGCTCGGTGAGGTCACCCGCCACCGGAAGCGCCCGGTCGAAGCCGCCGAGGGCCGCGGCCGTGGCGTGGAGCGCGTCCTCGTCCCGCGCGTTGAGCACCAGCCGCGCTCCCTCCGCGGCGAGCTGCTCGGCGCAGGCGCGGCCCAGCCCGCGCGTGGCGCCGGTGACGACGTACACGCGGTCGCTCAGGCCCAGATCCATCCGACCACCCTGATCCGGTGGCGCCACCGGGCACCACGGGCTGGCCCCGGGCCCGGCCCGGGAGCCACTGTCAGTGACTGCACTACCCGGATGGTCCGTCGGCCGGAGGAGGCGAGGGCTTGAGCGGCGCCGGGCGCCCCGTACCCGCCCGGTCCGCCTCGCCGGCCCCACTCGCCGGCCCCACTCGCCGGCCTCACCGGCTGAGCGCGTCCTCCCACTCCTCGTCGCTCGGCAGGCGGGGCCGGCGCCGCCGCCGCCGGGGGCGATCCGGGCCGCGCGGCGTCTCGGCGTCGGGTCGGGCCGCGGCGTCGAGCTGCCCGTCCGTCCCGCCGGGGGTGACGGGCTCGTCCGGCCCGGCCGGGCCGGGTGGCTGCCGGCGGCCGACCGGAACCGCCGCGGATCCGGTCGGGGCCGGCCGCTCGTGGCGCCGGCGGACCTCGGCCACCAGGTAGTACCCGAGCAGGACGTACGCCGCGACGTCCCCGATCCACCACTGGACGGCGTACGCGAGGTGCGGTCCCAGGTCCTCGTCGGGGCGGGGCAGCAGGGTCGGTGCCGTGGCCGGTGCCGGGTTCTCGCTCGCCAGCACCCCGTAGGCGCCGCGGTAGACCGTCCCCCCCGCGACGGTGGCGAGCCGGCCGAGGTCGATGCGCAACTCCTGGCCCGGCGGCGGTGTCCGGTCCAGCGGCGGTTCCCCCGGCCGGAGCCGGACCACCACGCTCACCTGCCCGGACGGCGGGGCCGGGACGGTGTCCGGCCGGACGAAGTCCTCCCCGGGCGGCAGCCACCCGCGGTCGACCAGGAACGTCGAACCCGAGGGCAGGCGCAGCGGCACGAGCACCTCGTAGCCGAAGTCGCCGTTCACCGGCCGGTTGCGGATCAGCCGTTGCCGGTCCGACTCGTAGCTGCCGGTCAGCCGCACCTGGGTCCATTCCCGGTCGACGGGCAGCGGGGTGTCCGGAGCTGGTAGCACGGCCGGGAGCGGGATCGGGGCGGCGGAGTAGTTGGCGTTGATCCGGTCGTTGCGGGCCACCTTGGCTTCGTGCCGGCCCAGCTGCCATCGGCCGAGGAAGAAGAAGGCCACGGACAGCAGGACGACGGCGACCGCCAGCCGTAGCCAGAACCGCTCGCGCAGCACGGTGAGCGTCGCGCGGATCGTCACCGGATCGACGCGAGCCGGTGCTGGCCGGCCGTCGTCCGGAGCCGGACGGGCGGCCCGCCCCGGATCGGTGCGGCCGCCGACATCGCCAGGGAGGTCGGCCGGCGGGCCCTGCGGCGGCCGGGAACTGCCCGGCGGCGCTCCGGCGCTCGTCATGATCGCAGGCTCTCGACGGGGATCGTTTCGCGGAGGAACCCCCGGATCTGGAGGAACGCGGCCAGCCCGTCGCGGTGCTCGGCGCAGGCCAGCCAGGTCTTGCGGCGCTCCGGCTCGTGCAGTCGCGGGTTGTTCCAGCGGAGCGCCCAGCTCGCGGCGCCGCGGCAGCCGCGGGCGCTGCATACCAGCTCGCTCGTCACCCTCACGCGCCCAGTCTCGCAACGATACGGACGCCGGGCGGCCACGGGGGGATGCCGCCCGGCGTCCTGATGGCGCACCTCGACGGGGGGATGCAAGGCGCGCCTCAGAAGTATGACACGGGCGGATGTCAGGAGCGGCCGCATCGTTGAGGTCGCAACAGTTCAGGCGCTGCGCCGGTGAACGGGTTCCGCCGGCAGTCGGGCACCCTCCGCCGTCCCGGGCGTGGTAGCCGGTCCGGCGGTCAGGCCC
>DATDMG010000322.1:0-14055 GCA_036518955.1 Kineosporiaceae bacterium
CCCTGCGCACGGGCCCACCGGAAGAGGTCCGGCCCCTCCGTCACGGGGGCGTCCCGGGGCACCATCATGGGGTCGGAGAAGGCCGTCACCTGGGCACACACCGTGTTGAGCAACAGGTGATCGGGCAGGTCCACAGGATGGGCACCGGTACCGGGGCTGAGCGGGTCGACCAGGGTGATGACGCAGGGCCGGCCGGAGACCTGGGCGTGGGCGAGTGCGCGTTCCAGGACGACCAGGCTGCGGGGGCCGGCCCCCACCACCGTCAGGCGGACGGGACGGGTGGGCACGACGGCCTCGGCCCGACCGATCAGGGTCGCATCCTCGGGTGGAGGAGCCTGATGTGCCGGGAATCTGGGCGAATAACGGTCGGGACAGGTCCTCGTGGCCTTGCTGCCAGGGCCGTCGGTGTTCTCGACCGGACCGCGGAGACGCTCGCTTGTTGTCTGGGGAATGTTTTCCGGAGAGGGGGCCCGGCCGGTGTCGAAGTCAGTGGGGTTCACGGTCCTCAACGGACGTCCTCCAAGATGCGCCGAAGGCCTGACAGGCCCACGCGTCGGTAATGCAGTCGCGAGGCAATGCGCCTCGGCGTCACTGCACGGGCGCGGCCGAGGCGCTCAGGAATTCTGCGGGCCCGGCGCAGCCGTGACGCGCCGGTGGGCCCGACGGCGATCAGTCATGCGTGCGGTCGGCCGGCGGCCTCCGCCACGTATCCCGCCGACCATGTCGACGGTAACGCGGGGACCGGTCGAGGAGGGCGGCGTGGTGGATACGGCGCTGATGGAACGGATTCACACATCGACAGACAGAAAGGCGCTCAGCCATCGACACGCACCCAGTCCCCCCAGAGACCTCGGCAAGAATTGCCCAACCCCTCCGATCGAGATCGTAGCTGGAGCCAAATGACCGTGCAACCGAGCCGCGTTGCGGCCCCGAGCCGTGCCCGCGCCACACGGCACCAAGAGGCTGGGGCAGCGGCTCGGAAGGCGAGGGCGGCTGGACGAACTGGCTGGGTCCGGGCCCGGACGCCAAGGATGTCCGGTGAGCTGCCGGCGCTGGGCCGGGATGTCCTGGCACCGGTAGAGCGTGACAGCCGTGATTGGCGTCGTATCCTGGTCATACCCGATGCAGGGCGATCGGATCCGGCGACGCCGGCGACGCCACGGCGGTGGATCGACCTGGGCGAGCGGGTCTGACCGGGACCGGGCGGCAGACGATGGTCGACGGGCTCGAGGTGCTCGCGCCTAAGGCCCTGGCCGTGGACGGCCGGCGGGGAGCGCGTCAAACTCCCACTGGCATTGCTGCTGATCCCGCGGCAGGCCGCGGGAGGGTGGACGGGTTGCTGGCAGTGAACCCATTTCCCGGACACGACCAGCCACGACCCGTTCCCCCCAGGAGTACGGGGCCCTGGTGCGGGACGTCTGGACCCGGACGCTCCTGAAGGACCCCTCGGGTCCACGCCCCGCGCCGCTGTCACCGCTCCGGTACGGTGATCCCATCGCAGCCGCGTCGGTCCGTTACCGCTCCTTCCACCACGACGGTGGCCGGTGACCCGGAACTGCTCGCCGCACCAGTGCGTTTGGAATGGCTACGACGACGGCGGCCGCTGCCGGTGAACCAGCTGGAAGAACGGCCCGGTATGGTCGCCAAGCAATTCTCCGGGCGAGCCGGTCTGTAGAATCTGGCCGTGCGACATCATCACGATCCGGTCCGCGTGCAGGATGGTTGACAGCCGGTGAGCCACGACGATCTGGGTCACGGACATTTCTCTGGAACTTCTGAGGACCAATGCCTGGCTCTCGTTGTCGAGCGCGCTGGTCGCTTCGTCAAGGAACAGAATCCTCCGCTGGCGGATCAGGGTATGCGCCATCATCAGCCGCTGCCGTTGCCCGCCCGACAGTTCGGCGCCGCCATCGGACAGCAGCGTCTGCATCCCCATCGGCATCCGGAGGATGTCCTCGTCCAGTCCCGTCCTCCTCGCGGCGGCCCACACTTCACCCGCTGAGAAACGTCCTGAGCCTGCAATGTTCTCGTAGATGCTGCCTGCGAACGGAGCCGAGTTCTGCAACACCACTCCGCACTGGCGCCTGACCAGCACCATGTCCAGTTCGCTGGTACTTGCGCCGTCTAGGCGGATCGTTCCCGAAATGGGCCGGCCAAAACCAATCATCAGTCGGAGCAGCGTGGATTTCCCGCATCCGGTGGGGCCGACGATGGCCACGAACTCCCCAGCCTGGACCTGTATCGAGATGTCCCGCAGCACCATCTCGCCAGTCCGCCCATGCCGGAAGGAGACCCCGCTGACGTCGATCGCCCCGGTCAGGCTGCCCGGTGCCGTGCTGCCCGGACGCGCTTCCGGACGTTCATTCAGGATGGGCTTCACCTTGCTGAAGATGGAAACGATGGGAGCCGAGGCCAAGGAGGCGGCGGTCACCTGCGCTACCGAGGTGAGGGCGGTCGAGAACGCCACGATGAACGACAGGAAGTGCGCGAACGACAGCGCCCCGGACATCGGCCCGGCCAGGAGGGCGAAGAGCACCAAGGTCCCAGAGGGCACGTAGGCGCCGTCGACCGCCCTCAGCACGTTGTGCGTGCGATCCACCCGGGCGGTCCAGCGGCGGTTCCCGGCGTAGGACTCGGCCCAGTGGGCATAGACGAAGGGTTCGGCCGCCGCGACCCGCAGCTTCGGCAGGCCGCGGACCATCTGGAGCACCTGGTTCGAGAGCGCGAACTCCAGATCGACGACGTGGCGCAGCGAGGTTGCGAGCTTGACCCGCACAGCGAGGAAGAGCGCGGTGTGGGCCATCATCAGGCCCAGGGTGACCAGTCCCAGCGGCACGCTGTAATACAGCAGCAGCCCGATACTCGCCACGCCCTGCAGGAATGCCCGGTAGATCACGAATACCGACCCGCTCAGCGTGGAGCGGATCTGGCTGATGCCCATCACCGCGCTGGCCAGTTCTCCGGTGGAGTACCGGGAGAAGAACTCGGCCGGCAGCCGCACCAGCCGCCCCCAGAGTGCCGCCTGGACCGTGGCCTCGATCCGGCCTTCCAGCCCCGCCATGGTGAGCGCGCCCAGCACGCCGAGCGCCCCGGAGAGCAGACCTGACACCAGGAGCGCTATACCAGCGTGAGCGACCAGGTCCAGGCGGGAGCGCGGCACGTACTCGCCCAGCGTCTGCCCTACCAGGATCGGGATCCCGAGCCCGGGGACGATCACCGCCAGTCCCGCGATGAGTAGCCGCAGCAGGTCCCCGCCCGCGCCGTGCGCACCCAGCACGAGCAGCCTGATGCCACCGATGGGCCGGTCGGGCAGAGGGCGGAGCAGCGTCAGCGCATCGCGGTGGATCTCCTGCGCCACCGCCGCGGTGACCCGTTGCCGCCTCTGCCCGGCCCGGACGACGTCGTATCCGCCGTGTCGCCACAGCAGCGCCACCGGTTCCCGGGCGCGCCCGTAGTAGCCGATCAGTGGTCCGGTGTGCTGCCGCCACCAGCGGCCGGACAGGCAGACCGGCCGGGTCGGGATCCCCGAGGCCTCGGCGAGGCGGCTCACGTGGTCGTCATCCCCGGGCCCTCCGCCCTGAGGCTCCCCGGAGGTAATCTTCAGCCCGACGGCCCCGGCCACGGTGCGCGCCGTCGCCAGCGCTGCACCGGCGTGGCCGGGGGCCGACCGCGCATCGGGTCCGGGCGTCATGCCGGGTCGCCGAGCATCGCCGCATACGGTCCCCCTGCGGCCAGCAGCGCCTTGGGTGTCCCGCGTTCCACCACCGTCCCCCCCGACAGGACGATGATCTCGTCACTGTTGCGCACCATGCTCAGCCGGTGCGCGATCACCACCAGCGCACAGCCCCGACGGCGCACGTTCACACTGATCCGGTGCTCGGTCTCGGCGTCCACGGCGCTCGTGGCCTCGTCCAGCACCAGGACGGACGGCGACCGCACCAGCGCCCGGGCGATGTCCAACTGCTGACGTTGACCGCCGGAGAGGTTCCACCCGTCCTGACCGACGGCGCTGTGGATCCCCTGCGGCAGCGCGGACACCAGGTCGTCCAGGCAGGCGTCGGCAAGCGCACCTACGACGTCCTCATCAGGGATGCTCGGGTCCCACAAGGTGATGTTGTCCCGCACGGATCCCTGGAACAGGAAGATGTCCTGATCGACATAGGCCACCGATGCCGCCAGCACGCTGCGGGGGATGTCCGTGCTCGGTATGCCGTCGAAGCTGACCACTCCGGACCACGGCTGGTGGAGCCCGGCCAGTAGCCGGGAGATGCTGGACTTGCCGCTCCCGGATCTGCCGACGATCCCGAGTTGCTCCCCCGGCTCGACGGTGAACGAGATGTCCCGCAGCAGTGGCTCCCCAAGCCTGGCGTAGCCGAACCTCACGGAATCGAACGCCACCGTGCCAACGAGTCTCGTGCTCCGGTCCGGCTCCGAACGCTCGAGGAGCGAGTCCGCCGGCGCCGTCTCGATGTCCTTGAGGACTATCAGATCAGCGGCGGCCTCCTGGATGGCGGGGGCGATCCGGCTCTGCTCCGAGGCCGGGCGGCTGACGCTCGACAGCACCGCAAGGACGGCGATCAGCGCCCCCACCGTGATGTGGCCCTGGATGGCTCGGGCACCACCCGCAAGCAGGACCACCGCCGTGGTCAGCGTCGAGATGGCCGGGGACAGCCCGCCGAGCAGAGCGGGCCGCCTCGACAACGCCTGCTGTCTCTGCCGCAGGGCCGCCTGGTGCTGACCCCAGCGGCGGACATACTCCTGCTCGCTGCCGGCAGCTTTGATGGTCTCGATCACCCGGAGACAGCTGTAGGCCATCCGCTGAACCGCAGTGCGTTCCACCCGCGCCGCGGCCGTCTCCCCGGCCTGCAGCCACCCCCGCACGTTCATCAGCAGAACGTTCACCAGCGAGCCGGACACGGCGATCATCCCTAGGACGACGTCGTAGCGCACGATCAGAGCCATGCTCGTCAGCAGCATCACGCTGCTCGCGAGGGTGGTAGCCGTCGTGCGTGATACAGCCACGGCCAGCGACTGGTTCAGCCGCAGGCGCTGGGCCACGTCGCCGAGACTGCGCAGACGGAAGAACCCGATCGGCAGCGTCAGGAGATGCCGCATGAAACGCGACGTTCCCAGAGTCGAGGCCATCAGCTCGCCGCGCGCCAGGAGCCGCTGCTGCACCGAGATCAGCAGTGGGATCAGGACAACCACCGTGGCCATCAGGGCGAACAGGGCGCCGCCGGGCCGACTGGTGGAGGTCCGGAAGAGCAGGTTGTAGAAGCCGCTGACGAACACTGCCGGCGCCGCCGAGTCGACGATCGCGAGGAGGAGCCCGGCGACGACTCCTCCCACAAGGCAGCGCTCGATGCCACTCAGCCGACCCAGCAGCTCCCGAACCGGCTGTGACGGCTGCCCGCTGGGCTGATAGTCCGGGCCGGGCGCGAAGGTCAGCACCACACCGGTGAAACCCGCTCTGAACTCCTCGATCGTCAGCCGCCGCCGACCCCGAGCGGGATCATTGACGTGAACGCCCACCCGCCCCCGACCCCGGCTCCACCCCTCATACACGAGATAATGATTGAAGGACCAGAACAGGATCGCCGGAGGCGGCAGCGCGGCGAGGGCCGCGATGCTCATCTCCATCGCTGCAGCCGTCAGGCCGTAGGTACGCGCCGCGCGCACCAGGTCACCAGCCCGGGAGCCATCCCGCGAGACACCGCACAGCACACGCAGCCGCGGTAGCCCGGCGTACGTGCGGAAATAGGCCAGAACCATGGCCAGAGCTGCCGCACCGCACTCCACCGATTCCAGCTGAAGCACCGTCGGGGTCCTGACCCTTCGGGGCTTGCTTCGGCCCGGACCAATGCCGGGATTGGGGCCAGAACAGGAGAGGGCGGTGTTCCGGCCTTGGATGCGGATCATACCGGAAACACCACTCCATCAGCATCGTCAGGGCTGCGCGACATCGGTGGCCACCAGAGCCCCGGGAATCTGGCCGAGCTAACGGGGTCAGATGAAACCACTGTTCATTGCTGGAAGCCAGCTTCGGTCATTCTGGGGATCAAAGCCACAGATCCGGCCTGTCGGTCTGCTTGGTCCCGGGCGCCCCTGGATCGGAAGGGTTCGGGCTCTCTTGGCCGTCCAGCCCGAAGGGTGCCCCCGGAAGACCACCTGCAATGAGGTCCAGCTCATCCTCCGCCAGGTCCCGGGAGACGAAGCGATCGGGGGCATCCCGCGGTGCCCTTTGGCGAAATATGCGCAACATACCTGACTCCTTTGACATGCATCTCACGGGTTTGGATTCTGCCAACTTCCGCACTCTTTCCGCTCCGGCCATCGTGACGCCCCGGAGGTAGCTCACTCGCTCACAGGTAGGGCGGGTAGGGAGTTGTGCCGGCATCGCCTGCCGCGAGTTGGTCGAGTTCCTGCTCCGAGAATGTCGCCGCGGTGGGTTCGTCGTGATCGGCTTCCCGGTCACGTGTGCCGGGAACTTCTCGCTCCGGGATCTGTTCGGAGGTCTCTACTTCGAACATCGCGTCTTCTCCTTCTTCGGGTCGGGTTGCCAGCAGATGCTGATCGGGAAATCGGTGTAGGCCAGCAGGTTGACCGGATTTCCGGACGCCCTGGATGGTATGTGGGTGAGGAAGCTCTGCTGCCGGGTGATCGTGAGCTTGGCTGCGGTCATCCCGCTCGCGTTGCCCGCCAGGGCCGCCTCGTTGCTGCCCCGTGACAGCGATACCGTCCCGGGCTGCCGGAGAGGGGACAGTACGTCGACGACCGTTCCTGCGCTGAAGACGAGGGCGCCACCGTCGTCGGTTCTCAGGGCGAAGACCTGTGTGACCTTTCCCCCCGGTGTGCGGGTGAAGCGGGTGCCGCGGTCGCGCAGGATCTCGGAGGCGGCCTGGTAGCCCTTGGCCAGCTGACCGTCCAGGGCGACGCTGCGCCCAAAGCCGTCCTTGCCGGCCAGGTTCTTGACGTAGTGGTTGAAGTTCCGCTCGGCGAGCTCTCCCGGCCGGATCCTGAGGTCGCCGAAGTCAGTGACCGCCGTGGCGGCCGATGAGCCGTTGAGGGCGAAAGCCGGCGCCTGCACCCCGGTCGGGAGGGTGAGGGAATACGCGGCCAGCCAGGGAGAATTCTGATCTCGGCGGCTGAAGACCAGATAGGACTGGTTCGTGGCGACCACGTCACCGCGGAGCCGGGTGCTCGTTGCGACGAACCAGGGCTGTCCGGCGGCCGCGAACGGGATCGCGAAGCGGGGGTCGGTGCTGGCGAGCAGCGGCGGGGGCTGCTTGAGCAGCTTCCTGACCTGCATCTCGGCCGAACTTGCCCGCGCGAGCGGCGTTGTCTCGATCCTCGGCAAGCCGTCGAGGTCGGCCGCCGCGTTGACCTGGTTGTTCGCACCGTCGTAGGCGGTGAGGATGTCCCGGGCCTCGGTGCTGGACATCAGCGGCGCAGGGGCCGCCGGCGCGCCCGCGGCGGGTGCGGGGGACCCGCAGGCCGCCACGGCAAGAAGGCACAGCAGGACGGCGCTGCTGACACCCGGGGCTCCGCTGGTCATGACATCTCCGGCTGAGGTGAGGCCTCGGGTGACGTATGGGTCATCTGGCGCCGTACGAGGTGGTAGAAGAGCCCGGCAGGATTACGCAGGAGCTCAGCGGGTGGGCCGCATTCGGCGACCCGGCCCTCGGACAGGACGATGACTTTGTCGGCGTCCATCACGGTGCTCAGCCGGTGGGCGATCACGATCCGGCTCGCCTGCAGCTGCTGGGTGCTGCAGGTGATGATGCGCTGGGATTCGTTGTCCAGTGCGCTGGTGGCCTCGTCGAAGAACAGGATCCGGGGACGCCGGATCAGCGCTTGTGCGATGACGAGGCGCTGCCGCTGGCCTCCGGAGAGGGTGGAGGATTCTCCCAGAAGGGTGTGCATGCCCATGGGCATGTCTTCGATGTCCGCGCGCAGGCCCGCCAGGTCGGCGGCAGCCCAGGCCTCGTCCATGGTGAAGTTCTGCGCCCCGCAGATGGCCTGGAAGATGGTTCCGGTAGACACTTTGGTGTTCTGCAGGACGACGCCGCACTGGCGGCGGACGGCGGAAATGTCCAAGGAGGCCAAGTCCTGTCCGTCGTAGAGAACGGTCCCGTTCGTGGGTTTCTCGAAGCCGAGCAGTAGGCGCAGCAGCGTGGATTTCCCGCACCCGCTCGGACCGACCACGGCGACGAACTCGCCGGGGCTGATTCGGAAGGAGACGTCGTTCAGTACGGGTGGCGCGTCCGGGGAGTACCCGAACGAGAGATGGCTGACCTCGATCTGGCCGGTCAACTCACCCGGCATCTCATTGGCCTCGGAAACTTCCAGCGGCTCGGTGAGCACCGGCTCGAGCCGCCGGAACGTCGGCACAACCGCCACGAGTGAGCTGATCGAGTTCGTGATCTGCATGACGGAGGCCAGCATCGTTGCGAAGGCTGTGCTGCAGGACAGGAACTGAGCTGTGCTCAGTGTTCCCGCAGCGGGCCCGGCCACGACGAGGTAGAACCCGAGCATGCACAGCGGGACGTAGCCGGCGTTGAACGCGGTGACCAGGTTGGCGTACCACGCGATGCGCTTCTGGTAGTCCTTACCCTGCACGAAGTCCGCGGCCCAGCTCGCGTAGGCGCGGCCCTCGGCTGCGGCCACTCGCAGTTTGGGCAGGCCGTTCAGGGTCTGGAACACCTTGTTGTTCAGTCCGGCCCTGATCGTGATCCATTTAGTCTGCCACTTCATTTGCCGCACAGCGAGGGCAGCGTAGACCAAACTGCTGAGCGCGAGGAATCCCAGGTCGAGAAAGGCGAGCGGAACGCTGTAGAAAAACAGCAGACCCATGCTCGCGACGGCGAGGATGCCCGCCTGAACCACCACCGAGACAGTGCCGGCCAGCAGGTACTGAATGTTCCTGATGCCCAAGGCGGCAGTGGCCAGGTCGCCGGTGGAGAAGCGGGAGAAGAAGGTCGCCGGCAGGCGGAGCAGCCGATCCCAGATCGCGCTCTGCAGGGTGGACTCGAAGCGCCCCTCCAGCCGCAGCAGGGCCAATGCCTGCAGCCACAGGAACGCCGCGGTGGTCAGGTTCGCCGCGACGAGCCCGAGACAGACCTGGACGATCATCCCGGCGTCGCCCTGGGGGACGAACCGGCCGAGCACTTCCCCGGTGGCGATCGGGGTCAGCAGGCCGAGCGCCGTGGTGACCAGCGCGCAGAGTCCCATCATCTGCAGGTCCGCCGCGCTACCGCGCAGCCCGAACAGCAGCAGCCGCCAGGTCGGCACCGGTTCCTCGGGCAGCGGCGGGTAGAACATCACCGCATAGGGCTGGAGCTGCGCCGCCACGCCCGCGGTAAGCCAGGTCTGCTCGCCGGTGGCGGGGTTGGTCGCCTGGTAGCGACCCGAGCGCCACCGCAGCGCGATCGGCGCAAGCTCCTCCCCTACGTAGGTGACCAGAGGGCCGATGTTGGTCCGCCACCAGGTCCCCTTCAGCCTGATGATCCGGGCCCGGAAGCGCGAGCGGAGGGCGACGCGCTCGATCCGGCCCACCCGGCCCGGGACATCCCCGGGACCAGGGTCGGCCACCGTGATCCCCAGTTCCCCGGCCACCAGCTTGCACGCCGCGACGACGGCGTCCTCATCGCGCGCGGTCAGGGCCGCCAGCGAGTTCAGGCTGGGCTGAATCACGGCGCGGAGTGCACGGTCGGCGGTGTCCCGGGCGCTCTGGGCAGCCTGCCGGCTCAGCGTGATCCGCTCGTCGTACGCCTGCTCGCGCTGCTCGACCGCGCGGTCCACCCCGGACAGCAGCCAGGTCTGCGTCTGGTCCAGGGCATCCCAAAGGTCACCGCGTGACAGCCTGCCCGCGGTGGTGTCCACCCGCACCCGTGCTGCGGACTCTGTGGTGATCCAGCCCTGCTCGGACAGGATCGCCCAGTTCCCCCTTCCGGCCCCGTACCGTTGCCAGGCGCACGCCGAGCCTCCGACCCGCACATGCCCTTCGAGCACGTGGATCCACGTGAGGCTGTCGGCGGGCCGGGCGTTGTCACCGGCGGCGAGGGAAAGTTCACGGCCCGGCTCAAGCCAGATAGCGTCCCGGGGGGGCAGGTCGCTGGAGAGGAACCCCAGCAGGGGAGTCAGGCCGCGGTCGACGCCGTCGGCCAGCAGGCGCTCGGCGGAGGAGAGCTCCTTCCCGTCACGGTCTGCCTGCCATCGCCCCCGCTGCGTCCCGATCACCAGGTCGGTCCGGATGCTGCGAAGTTCACCACCTTCGTGCGGGCGGGCCAGAAGCGTGTGGTGGGGGCCCGGCAAGGGGGAGCACACGATGGCTCCGGCACCGATCGTTCCCAGGGGGTGCCAGCGCCCTTCCCCGTCAGCACGGACGGCGAACAGATCGAACGAGCCTTTCGCCACCAGCCACAGAGTGCTGACCCCGGAAGTCGCCAGGGGGATGGTGCGCAGGTCGGAGGGCACGGTCTCACCGAGGTGCCCCAGCCACGGTGCCTGATCGAGGCCTGTGGTCCGGGCGGAGGGATATGTCATCAGGTTTCCTTGATCAGGGTCGCGTAGGGGCCACCGGCGTGCAGGAGCTCCTCGTGACGGCCACGCTCCACGACGCGGCCGCGGCTGAGCACCAGGATCTCGTCACTGTCACGGATCGTGGACAGCCGGTGGGCGATCACCACGGTCGCGCAGCCGCGGCGCCGGAGGTTGGCCGTGATGCGCCGCTCGGTCTCGGCGTCCAGCGCACTGGTCGCCTCATCCAGCACCAACACACTGGGCGAGCGCACCAGCGCCCGGGCGATCTCCAGGCGCTGCCGCTGGCCGCCGGAGAGGTTGCGGCCCTCCTGTTCGACCTTGCTGCGGATGCCGCCGGGGCGGCCGGAGATCACGTCGTAGATCTCGGCGTCCTTCAGGGCTGCGACGACCTCCTCGTCGGTGATGGTGGTGTCCCACAGGGTTACGTTGTCCCGCACGCTGCCCTCGAACAGGAAGACCTCTTGGTCGACGAACGCGACCGACGCGGCCAGGACGCTGCGCGCGATCCCGGTCCGGGGCATCCCGTCGATGGAGACTGCGCCGCTCCAAGGCTGGTACAGACCTGCCAGCAGCCGCGAGGCCGTGGACTTACCGCTACCAGACCCTCCCACCAGCGCGACCTGCTCACCAGGGCTGACACTGAGGGTGAATTCCACCAGCAAGGGCTCTTCCAGGCGGCTGTAGCCGAAGGTCACCTGGTCGAACCTGACCCGCCCGGTGAGCCGGTGGACCCGCTCCGGCTCGGCGGCGCCGTCGCCCTCGGGAGGGAAGTTCTCCACATCGCGCAGGCGCAGCACCTCCACGCCGAAGTCCTGCATCTGCCCGGCGATGGCGGTCAGGTTCGTGATCGGCCGGTTGAACGACGTCATCAGCCCCTGGAACGCCACCAGCAGCCCGACCGTGAGGTGGCCCCTGACTGCCTGGAGGCCGCCGATGAGGAGGATCATGGCACTGTTCAGGGGCGCCAGCGTCGGGGCGACGACCCCCAGCACCGTGGTCGGCACGCCGATCCGCTGTGAACCCGTGAGCACCTTGGCATACAGGGAGGCCCATTTACGAAAGTACTCGTTCTCCCCTCCGGTGGCCTTCAGGGTCTCAATGAGCTGCAGCCCCTTGTAGGACGCCGAGAGCAACTGCGCCTGATCGTTGGCAAGCTTGTTCACCCCAGTGGAGCGAACCCGCGTGACGAGACGCAGGGCCAGGATATTGAACAGCGCCATGGCCGCGCCGAGCGCAGTGAGCGGCGGGCTGTACGTCCACATCAGCGTCGCATACACCAGCACGGCACCGGCATCGACCGCGAAGCCGGCCAGATCACGCGAAAGGACCTCCGCCACGTGCTCGTTCGAGGCCATCCTGTTGCTCACGTCGGCGACACTGCGCTGGCCGAAGAACTGCACGGGCAGCCGCAGCACATGCCGCAGAAACCGGGCGCTGCTCAGCGTGGCGCTGGTCAGCTGGGCCCGGGCCAGGAACGACTGGCGCAGCCACGTCAGCGCCACGGTTGCCGCCACGGTGCAGCCCATCAATGAGGCGAACGTCAGCAGGAACGAGGTATCGCCGCCCACCAGGATCAGGTCCACGTAGGCACGGGTCAGCGCCGGAACGGCCAGACCGAGCAGGATCAGCAGAATGCTCGCGACCGCCCCGAGAAGCACCAAGGTGCCCGTCCCACGCAGGCGGGACGGCATCCCGGCCACGACGCTGGGACGGCGCCCGCCACGGCTGAACGTCCCGCTCGGGGTCATCAGCAGGGCGACCCCAGTGAAAGCCTCGTCAAACTCGTCCATCGGCAGCACCCGGCGGCCCTGCGCAGGGTCGTTCAGGTAGGCCACCGGCTTGCCCCACCGGCGCCCGAACCCCTCGATCACCAGGAAGTGGTTGAACTCCCAGAACACGATCACCGGGGGCTTCACGGCGGCCACGGCATCGACGCCGAGCTGCATCCCCTTGGCGATCAGGCCATACGTCCGCGCCGCCCGCAGCACGTTGGACGCCTTCGATCCGTCCCGCGAAACCCCGCAGGCCACCCGCAGCTCCTCCAGCGAGACGAACCGGCCGTAGTAGCTCAGGATCATCGACAGGCTCGCGGCACCGCACTCCACCGCCTCCATCTGCAGGACGGTGGGCGTCTTGACCCTCCGCGGGGATCGGCTGTCCGGCCCCGGCGCCAGGTCTCCCGGGAAGGCTGCTCCCGCGACGTGGCCGTGACGCCCGCGACGCGCGGGGCGGCTCATGGATGCGCTGGGGTGCTGCACGGTGCCCAGGCCAGCCGGGTTGAGGTCCTGCCCGATGGCGGCCATCACGGCATCACCCAGTCGATCGGCTTGAGGGGAGCGAGGTATACAGCTGCGTCGACCAGCGTCCGCGAGTCGATCCGGTACGGCGGGCCGGATTGGGTCGACCACTGGTAGCCGCTGGGTGTCGCGGCACGCAGCAGCCTGACGACCACCTTCTGGGGCTGACCTTGAAGGGAGAACTGCTCGCCGAGCTGAGGGTCACCGACGAAATCGGTGATCTGCTGCTTACTCTCGCCGAACTGGCTGATCGACGTCACCACCCCGCGCAGGACGCCGTACTGCTGGGCCGGCGCCGAGCGCACAGCGAGATCTACCGCACTTCCCCTGCGCACCTGGGCCGAGTCGGTGGCCTGCAGGTACAGCACTGCCACGAGCTGGTCGTCATGGCCGTCGATCCGCTCCACCTCGGCGAGATCGGTCCCGGTGGTTACCACCTGGCCCAGCTTGCCCAGCACCGCGATGGCACGCCCTCCCGTGATCGCCTTGACCACCTGGGGTCGTTTGGCCACCTCCACGCTGAACAGCGGGGCGCCGGCGGGGAATGTGCTGCCCGGGCTGACGAAGACTCCCGTGATCTGACCTGATACCGGGCTCCGCAGAGCGAAACTGCCCTGCGGGTGCGTCAGGATGCCGACCCCTGCGACCCGGTGCGGAAGCTCAGCAGTCACCGCCCAGACCCCGCCAGCCACCACCAGCACGCCGACGACCACGAGCCCCAGCCACGCCCGTGGACGGGCCAGAGCGGCCGGCGCGTCGAGTTCATCACCCTGGTTGAGCTTGGCCAACGCCTTGCTCCGGAACTTCACAGCACTCACTCCTCCTTGATGATGGCAACGGGCGAGCCGCGCGTCGTGGGAGGAACCTCAACGGGCCTTCCGGTTACGGCACGGGCAACGCCGTAGTGGTTGATGCGGACGGGCGACCGGAGCCGCGGGAGGTACGCCGGGTATATCAAGCGGCAGGCCGTCGGCATCCGTCGGGCCGAAAGCCGGCGGTCTTCATTCAGCGGGGGCCAGACGTACGTGCGGGGGTGAGTTCCTCACCCGGCTGGATCCCCTGCAGCGCGTGAAGGAACACGCCAACACGGTTAGCACGGTATTAAGCCTGGAGGATGCCGCCACCCAGCTCGGGCCACACATCCCCAAGCGGGGGTTGGGCGCGGACCGCCGACCCTTGGCCAGAAAGCCCTGTGACAGCGAAGACGGAGGCTGGG
>DATDMG010000323.1:0-8597 GCA_036518955.1 Kineosporiaceae bacterium
CTGGACGACGCGACGGCCGCCGACCTGGTCTGGTCCATGAACAGCCCCGACTACTACCTGCTCGTCCTCTCCCGAGGGCGAACCCCCCAGGAGTACGGGGCCCTGGTGCGGGACGTCTGGACCCGGACGCTCCTGAAGGACCCCTCGGGTCCGCGCCCCGCGCCGTCCTGACCGCGCGGTGACGAGGCCGCCAACGATGAATCGCCGACCGGTGAGCGGGTCTGGGGGAGCTAGGGCTGGTCGTGCCGGCGGTGGCGGCGGATGCGCCAGGTGATCACGGCGACGGCTGCCAGGAGGCCGGCGACGACGACGGCGGTGCGTCCGACGGTGTGCTCGAGGGCGGGGTAGGAGGTCCCGGCGAGGTAGCCGATCAGGACGTAGCCGATCCCCCAGGCGAGGGCGCCGGCCAGGTTGAAGGCCAGGAAGGTGGGGTAGGGCATGCGGGCGGTGCCGGCCAGGGCGGGCATGACGGCCCGGAAGAACGCGACGAACCGGCCGAGGAAGACCGCCGGGCCGCCGCGGCGGGCCAGGAAGTCCTGGGCCTGATGCAGCTTCGCGTCGTGGCGGCGCAGCGGCCGGGTCTTCAGCAGGGCCGGGCCGAGGCGGCGACCGGCCTGGTAGCCGATGCTGTCCCCGACGATCGCGGCCACGCAGACCACCGCGGTGATGGCGACGAGGTTGACGTGCCCGAGGCTGGCGGCCACCCCGCCGAGGACGGCGGCGGTCTCTCCGGGCAGCACGAACCCGACGAAGATCGCGTCTTCGGCGCACACCAGCAGGCCGACGAGGCAGTACACCCACACAGGGCTGACGGTCAGCAGCCGCTGCAGGAACCCGGTCACGGCGCGCTGGCCCGGTCACCGGGCGGGGGCAGGGGGTGGGGTGTAGGCGGCGTGGGCGTGTTCGAAGTGGCGTTCGACGTCGTGTCCGGTGGCCACGGCCGATGCTGCCACGGCGAGGGCAGCCGTCAGCAGAACCGCGGTGGCTGTCCGGCGTGGCCGGGGTGGGGCGGCCAGCAGGGCCCGGGTGCGTTCGGGGACGTTGTCGCCCACGGCCGCGGTCAGGGTGATTGTGCGTGCGGCGGGTCGGGCGCGGCGCTGGGCGGTGGCGCGGGTCAGGCCGGCGCGGGCCAGGGCGCGGGCGGTGGTGGCCCGGTCTGCCAGGTCGGTGGCGGCGTCCTCGTCGGCCCAGCGTTCCACGGCCAGGCGCACGGCTCGGGCGGTGGAACGCAGCAACGGGTTGGCGGCGGCGGCCAGGTCGGTCAGCTGGTTGTAGGCGTGGTGGCGGTGGCGCAGGTGGGAGGCCTCGTGGGCGAGCAGGGCCCGCCGCTCGGGCGGGGGCAGCGCCTTGAGCATGGCGGTGGTGACGACGATCCGCCCGGACAGTCCGGCCAGGGTGAAGGCGTCGGGCTGCTCGTCGTCCACCACGACCAGGCCGTCCACGCCGGGGCCGACGCGCCGGCAGGTGAGCTCGGCGTCGGCCAGCTGGCGGCCCTGGGTGACAGCGCGGCGTACCGACTCGCCCAGCAGGACCAGGACGATCACTGCCACGGCGGCGCCGGCCGGGACGGGCAACGGCTCGCCCTGACGTAGCACTGCCGGCGACCAGTGGCCCAGCCCGGCCAGGACGGGCAGCTGGGCCAGCGTCCGGAACGCGGTGGCCGCCAGGACGAACCCGCAGGCGGTGGCGGTGACCAGACTGAGGACGGTCAGCACCCGCACGGCCGTCGCCGGCGGCAGCCACCTGGCCAGGCCAGGACCTGCCCCGGCCAGCAGGACCGCGGCCAGGAACGGCATCCCCGCCACCACGCCGGCAGCAGTCACCGGTCAGCCTCCCGGTCGCCTGGGTGAGCCGTGGATACACCGGATGGCCGGGGATCAGCCTGGGGATCAGGCGGGGTGCGCCGAGGCGGCGCCGGCGGGGTGTGCTCCTGCAGCAGGGCGGCCAGGAGCTGTTCGTCGTCGGCGGTCAGGTCGGCGACGAACCGGGCCAGGACACCGGCACGGTCACCCTCCGCGTCCAGCAGGCGCCGCATCTGCCGGGCGGTCAGCGCGGCCGGCAGCTCGTCCGGCCCGGCGGCCAGACCGTAGGCGTAGCCGCGCCCGGCCGGCTGCCGGGTCAGGGCGCCCTTGGTGTGCAGCCGGGCCAGGGTGGTCATCACCGTGGTGTAGGCCAGCGGCGCACCCGCTGCCGCACCGAGCTCGGCCTGCACCTGCGCCGGGGTCACCGGCGCGTCCGCGGCCGCCACGACCGCCAGAATCTCCTGCTCGAGCTGACCCGGCTCACGCGGCTGGCGCCGTCTGGGCATACCCGACCTCCCCGACCCCATCCGGCCCGATCACCCCGGCACCGATCACCAGTCACCTACAGTTCTACTACCGTCGAGATAGTAACTTTGCGGGCGGCGACCCGCCGAGGGACATGGGTGAGAACACCCACCGGACATCCTCTCCCCATCTACTATCGTCTCGATAGTAGATTCTGGGAGGTGTGATGGGCGTGGATCAGCAGGCCGGCCATCCGGCGGTTGAGGCACAGGGCCTGGTCAAGCGGTTCGGTGACCTGGCCGCGGTCGACGGGATCGACCTGCGGGTCGAGGTCGGGGAGGTGTACGGGCTGCTCGGCCCGAACGGGGCCGGCAAGACGACGTTCCTGCGGATGCTGTTCGGGCTGATCCGCCCCGACGCGGGGACCTTGCGCGTCTTCGGGCGCACCTGGGCCGAAGCCGGGCCACGGGCCTTGGACGGGGTGGCCGGGTTCGTGGAGTCCCCACGGTTCTACCCCTACCTGTCCGGACGGGCGAATCTGCGGCTGCTGGCCGGCCTGGACGCCACCGGCCGGGCCGAGGCTGACGCCCTGGTCGCCGAGGCGCTGGCGCGGGTGGACCTGGACGGGCGGGAGCGGGACAAGGTGGGCGGGTACTCCTTCGGGATGCGCCAGCGGCTCGGGGTCGCCGCCGCCCTGATCCGCCGACCGGCGCTGCTGGTGCTGGACGAGCCGGCCAACGGCCTGGACCCGGCCGGGATCCGGGACATGCGCGCGCTGGTGAAGAAGCTGGCGGCCGACGGGCTGACGGTGCTGCTGTCCAGCCACGACATGGACGAGGTCGAGGAGATCTGCGACAACGTGACCATCATGCGGTCCGGGCAGGTGGCCTACCACGGCTCCATCGACCAGCTGTGCGCCCAGGCTCCCGATCCGGCCTACCGGCTGACCACCACCGACGACACCGCCGCCGTCCAGGTCGCCAGGAGCGTGGCCGGGGTGAGCGTGTCCGGCGCCGATGACCATGCGGGTGGTGGGCAAACGGGGCTGCGGGTGGACGCGGCCGAGGCGGCCATGGACTCCTTCGCCATCGCGCTGGGCCGGGCCGGGATCGCGGTCCGGTCTCTCACCCTGGAGGTCGCCGGTCTGGAGTCGCTGTTCTTCCGGCTGACCGAGACCGGCTCCGGCGCCTTCTCGCCCGCACCGATCGTGCTCACCGAGTCCGCACCCGCAGGAGCCTCGCGATGACCCAGACGACGCCGGCGCCAGCCGTCACGATGACCTCCGCCGCAGCCGCTGCTGGTCGGGGGAGTGTGGTGCGCGCCTACCGGTGGGAGATCATCAAGCTGGTCCACCAGTGGCGCACCCGGGCCGTGCTGGGCGCCTGCCTGATCGGCCCGTTCCTGTTCGTGATCGCCCTGGACCAGCAGGACCGGGTCCCCAAGGACACCCTCTACGGCCGGTTCGTGCACACCAGCGGGTTCGCCCTCGCGCTGATGCTGCTGGGGTTCTGCGCCCAGTGGGCGTTCCCGCTGCTGACCGCCCTGGTCGCCGGGGACATCTTCGCCGCCGAGGACGGTCACGGCACCTGGAAGACCATCCTGACCCGCTCCCACGGCCGCACCCACATCTTCACCGCCAAGGTCCTGGCGGCCATGACGTTCGCGTTGGCCGTCCTGCTCGCCCTGGCCGCCGCGACCCTGGGCGCCGGGGTGCTGCTGGTCGGGGACCAGCCGCTGGAATCGGTCACCGGTACCCCGATCGCGCCCGGGCACGCCGCGCTGCTGGTCGCCGCAGCCTGGGGCACCGCCGCGCTGCCCCTGCTGGGGTTCACCGCGCTGGCCGTGATGATGTCCGTGCTGACCCGCTCGGCCGCCCTGGGCATCGTCACCCCGGTGGTGATCGGGCTGCTGATGCAGCTGTTCACCTTCCTCAACGGCACCGACACCGTCCGGCACCTGCTGCTGGTCACCCCGTTCGACAGCTGGCACGGCCTGCTGGCCACCCACCCCTTCTACGGCCCGCTCCTGCACGGCAGCTGGGTCAGCGTCGGCTACATCGTGATCTGCCTGGCCGTCGCCTTCCAGGTCCTGCGCCGTCGCGACATCACCGGAGGCTGACCCGTGACCATCCCCACCGCCACCACCCCGGCGTCGTCCGGGACCGTTCCCGTCACCGGGCCGCAGGCCCCGACCCGCCCGCGTCGGCTGCTGCTGGCCGGCACCGTGGCCGCAGCCGCGGCGGTCCTGGCGGCCTGTGGCTCCGCGGATGTCACCCGGCCACGGCTGGAGGCCTCCCTCGCCCAGGTGTTCCCCAACTACTACGTCCAGCAGCAGGCCCTGCTGGGCCACCCCGGCCTGGCCCCGGCCGCCGTCCAGGCCCGCCCGACCTGCCACCGCGGCAGCGGCCCGACCGCCTCCGACACCGGCGCCGGCAGCGACTGGATCTGCGTCGTCGACTACCTCGACGGCGCGGGCAAGGCCCAGGAAGGCAAGTTCGAGCTCAAGGTCAACCCCAACGCCTGCTACACCGCCGGCGCCCCCACCAAGCTGGTCGGCGCCGCCACCATCCAGACCCCCACCGGCCGCTGGGTGACCAACCCCGTCTTCGAGTTCGACGGCTGCTTCGACCCCACCCGCTAACCCCCGTCGCAGCCGGCGGACCTACCTGCCGGCCTGCAGCTACACCGTTCCCCGGACAATCTCCGCGTGCGCGTTGGAGGTGACCAGCCGCACCGGGTCAGGCCCCGGGGCGGGTCAGGTCCCCGAAGAAGCAAGCCATCAGCCTGCGGCGTTCACAGCACACATCAATCGGTTCTCCCCACGCTGCCAGATCGGTCCGACCTCCCCGAAGCCCGCTGCTCGCAGTGCGTCCAGGTGCAGCTGGAACGACGAGGACAGGTCCACGTGATGCTGTCCGTCGTATCCCCGGCGATCCCGCTCGGCAACGGCATCGGCGAGGTCGGGGTCCGCGGTCACTTCCCGCCACCACGTGTGCCACTCTTCGGCGGCTACGTCTGTGGACCGACGTCGTTGCTCCCGGGTGACGAGCGCGCGATCGAGTCGGGACAGGACGGGGGACGTCGAACGGTCACGCTCCATCTCGTCCCCGTTGAGCAGCACACCATCGGGTCGCAGCAGGGCTCGTGCCCGGGCGTAGACGTGGGTCAGGGCCGCCGGCTCCAGCCAGTGCAGTGCGGTGGTGCTCACGACAGCGTCGGCGCGTCGGGGGAGGGCCAGCCGATCGGCCCAGTCGGAGTGTCTCAGATCCGCGTCCACGAACCGGAGCCCGGGGATGTGGGCGAAGGCCCGCCGGCCCAGCTCGAGCAGGATGGGATCGGCGTCGATGGCGACCACCGCGGAACCTGGCAGCCGGTCGAGCACCCGGATCGAGAGGCAGCCCGGACCGCACCCCAGGTCCACGACGAGCGGGTCGGGGCGTCCACTGACTTCCTCCACGGCATCGACGAGAGCGGTGAATTGGGCCTCTCGCTCCGGCAGGAACCGTTCCTGCTGACGATCCCACCGGATGATCCAGGCCTGGGCGGCGCGGGCCCGCTGGTCGCTGGCACCCCCGGCATCACGATCGATGCCGGTGAGGTGGAGGGTCGAGGGGTTCGGTGGGGGCTGGGTCGTGGGCATCGGTCTCACCTCGGGGCGAGTTGGTAGAACTGGGGTCCGTCGAGGTACCGGATCGTGTTCGCGTCGCGTAGCACCGTCTCCTCGCTCTCGTGCAGCAGGACCGTGATCATCGGATACGTGAGGTCGTCCACGGTCCGGTGCAGCCGCTCACCGGGCCGGACGGAGAACCGGAACTCGTGGAAGCTCTCCAGCGCTTGGAGCGTGTCCAGTCCCCGGTACCCGGTCAGAAGCCCGGTCACGGGCGAGATCAGCCCCACGAAGGCGCAGGCGAGTTGTCTCGGTGGGGCGTCGGTGTGGTGTGCCAGGAAGCGGGCTGGCTCCAGGAAGGCGGTGGTCGTCCAGTCGAGTTGCGACTCACCCTGCGCCAGTTGTGCGTAGTAGGGCAGGTTCGCGCCGCAGATCCGTGCTCCTGCCTCGACGATGACGGGGCCTCGCGACGTCATCTTCACCTCGACGTGCGCCGGCCCGTGGACTATGCCGAGCGCGTCGAGCACCTGGAACACGTAGCTGGCCATCCGGTCCTGGACCGGGCCGGAGCGGGGCATGAGGTACACGGTGTCGGACAGGTCCAGGACGCCGTTGGCCTGCACTCGGCTGGTGCGCCACACTTCGCAGATCCGATGCATGCCGTCCCGGCTCACCGTGTTCACCATGTACTCGGTGCCGCGCAGGTACTCCTGGGCCACGGCGCCGCTGTTGCGCGCCGAGAAGATGTTCTCCTCCGCCAGGACGCGGGCCAGCGCCGCCGCCGACTCCTCAGGGGTGTCGCAGAAGGCGACTCCGTTCCCGCCGGCGCTGCGCAGCGGTTTCACCACGATCCGCCCGCCGATCGAGCGGTGCCAGCGGACCAGATCCTCCTCCCGGTCGACGCGGATCTGCCGCGCGGCGGCGAGGCTGGCGCGGCGGATCGTCTCGATCATCACGTACTTGTCCCGCCGGGCGGTGCTGAGGGTGGTGCCGTTGCCGGGCAGGCGTAGCCGTTCCGCGAGCGCGTCGGCCAGCTCGACCCCGATCTCCCCACCGGCGACGATGGCCACCGGCCGGTGCTCAGCCACCGCGGCGGCCGTGACCTCCAGGTCCCCGTGGTGGACGATGGTGTCGACGTAATCGCTGAGGTCGAAGGGGGCCCGGTACACGGCCGGGACCTCGGGTGTGCTCTGCACCCGGACCAGGCGGACGCCAGCGGCACGGAACTGGTCGGCGAGGATCTTCGACGGTGCGTAGGAATCGACCAGGACGACGCACGGAGACACAGTGAGTGAGCCTCTCAGGACGGCGGGAACGACGGGAGGGTGCTGCGGGGACATGCGTCGACGCGGGTGGACCGGCGGCGGCCGGCCAGCTCGGCGGATCCGCTGAGCAACCCCACCGCGACGGCGAGCCCTCCGACGGCGGCGAAGCCCGCGCCCGCCCAGGTCGACCTTCCGGCCGAATCGGTGGCCAGCCCGACGATCGGGGCACCCAGCGCGTTGCCCGCGCCGAGCGCGGAGCCGTAGAGACCGATGACGCGGCCTCGGCGGGAGCCGCTGCCGCCCCGGCCCACCGTGGATGCGGTGCACGTGAGCGCGACGGCCGACATCGCCGCCGCCGGGGCGACGGCGGCGGTCAGAACCCGCCAGTCGGTCAGCCGGGTCAGCACGGCCGTCGTGGCGCCCAGCAGGGCAGTTGCCGCCCAGGGAGGCACCCGGACGGGTGCCAGGCCAACGACGAAACCGCCCACGACGGCGTAGCCGCCGCACAGCGCGGTCAGCAGACCCAGCCAGACGAGGTCGTCGCCGGCTCGCAGCACGCTCAGCAGGGACATCTCGAACCCGGACGTCACGATGCCGATGGCCACGGTGCAGCCGAGGACGGGCAGCAGAGTCTTCCACGGCACACCGTCGCGCCCGTGGCTCCCGTCCCCGGTGTCGGACGTGTCCGACGGCGTGGGCGAGGACGTGACCGATGCGGGCTGGCGACGTGCTGGGCTGGGCACCCGGGTGGCCAGGGCGAGCATCGCGGTCACGAGCAGGCACCCGAGCAACCGGGTGGCCGCCGCAGGCGAGACCTGGGTGGCGAGGAGCGCACCGACGGCGGGCCCCGACAGGTAGGACAGGTGGCTGGACATCGAGTCCAGCGCGAAGGCGGCCTGCTGGTCCGCGGGGGGCACGCGGTCGCGGATGGACAGACGCATGACGGTCGATCCGAGCAGCAGGCTCGCTCCCGACAGCGGTGCGAGAACGACCAGGACGGCGTAGGGCGCGACCGCGGCGACGCTCCAGAAGGCACCTTGAGCGATCGCACTGGACACCAGCACGGAACGCACGCCGTGGCGGTCCACCGCCCCGCCCAGCACCGTCGATCCGACGGCCGCCCCCAGCGTCCAGACGCCGGTGACGGCCCCGGCGGCGCCCATCCCCCGATCCAGGCCCAGGGTCACCTGGAGGGCCAGCACCAGCGGTATCGCGATGACGGGAAGCTTGACCAGCATTCCGAGCAGCATCAGCGGAGCCATCCCGGGCACCCGCAGGACCCGTCGGTACCCAGCCATCATCGGGTGTCACCCGCCGCCCTCCGCGATGTCGTCGAGCATGCCGGCGTAGAGCCCGACCTCCAGCTCCCGCAGCGCCGCGTAGTCCTCCTCGATCCGCTCCCGGCTGGCGGAGACGAGGTACAGGGTGCCCGGGCAGGTGGCCAGGTTCACCGTCCGCT
>DATDMG010000324.1:0-2509 GCA_036518955.1 Kineosporiaceae bacterium
GAGTTCCTGCTCACCGCCGCCGGATACCCGCTCATGGTCGGACTGCGCGGTCTGGGCACCCGCACCTACCACGCCGTGATGGCCAAGGCCATACCCCTGTTGCTGTCCGAACCGAAACAGGTGTTCCCGCCACCCATCGAGGACTTCGCCGCAACCGCCACCGCTGCACTGCGAAAGGAACTTCACCGTCAGGGGGTGAACACCCAGGGCGTGCGTCTGCAGGTCGAGCCCGGCCGTTGGCTGTACGGCAACGCAGGTATCCACCTCGCCCAGGTCAAGGTCGTCAAGCAGCAGACCCGCCCCATCCCCTACACCTGGGTGCTCACCGACACCACGGTGTTCTTCCTGGCGGGCGGGGCGCTGGAGCACAACCGGTACCCCGTCCTGCACGCCGACCATGCCGACCAGCCCGCCGCCATGACCGCCGACGTCGTCGGACACTCCTGCTTCGCCGACCTGATCGCCACGGGCACCCGACTGCCCCGGACCTCCGCCGGCGACACCCTCGCCTTCCTCGAAACCGGTGCCTACCAGGAGAGCTCGGCGTCCAACTTCAACGCCCTTCCCCGCCCGGCGACCGTACTCGTCGACGGCGACCGGGCGGAGATCATCCGCCGCGCGGACACCGCCCACGACATCTGGGCCCGTGACATGGTCCCCGACCGGCTTCGGCAGACCGCCGCCACGACCGCCACGACGACCGTCGACACCACCGCCGACACCACCACCGGCGACACCACCGCCGACACCACCGGCGTCGGCCCGGCCGCGCCGACGGCGAACGCCCCCTCAGCCGGGCGACGTCCGTGACGCGCGCCCTGGCGGATCGGCTGCTGGCCGGCTGGTGTGCCGCGGCCGCCGTCGGCATCGCCATCTACTGGGCCACCTGGTTCAGCACCGCCCACACCCAGCCCTGGCTGCCGACCGGTTACGTGACCCACGAACGTGTCTTCATCTTCACCGACATCCCCATGGCCTTGCTGCTGGCTGCTACCGCCGTGCTGCTCGTGCGCGGCAGCTCCCGGGCCGCACCGCTGGCGTTGTTCACGGGGGGAACGCTCGCCTTCCTCGGCGTCATCGACACCGCCTACTTCGCCCAGAACGCAATGTTCGACCCCGCACATGACGGCGTGGCCAACCTGTTCATCGTCGGAGTGGTGCTCGCCCTCGCGATCACCCTCGTTCTGTACGTGACGAACTCCCGGGGAGGGCGTGCGGCCAGGCTCCACGGAGTCACGGCACCGCAACGGGAAAGGCCGTGAAACCGTAGGACTCGCCACAGACATCACCGGGCGGGCAGACGCGCATCGCCGTTTCGAATGGCGAGCTACCGGACCGGGCTGCTGGTCGCCGGAGGACGGCGCGCGGCGGCCCGTGCCACGGCGATGACGGCCGCCAGCCGGTCGGCCGTTGTCGACCAGGAATGCCGGTCGGCGTGCCGCTCACCCGCGAGCGTCGCCGCGGTGCGGATCCCGGCGGCCAGCGCGACGGGCGCGCAGGGCGGGACGAGGACGGCCCCCGTGTACCCTGCGGGGGCCTCCACGAGCCCTCCGACGGACGTGGTGACCACCGGTAGACCGAGGCTCATGGCGATGTGGAGCGGGCCGGAGGCCGAGGAGCGGCGGTAGGGCAGGACGACGACGTGGGCGTCGCCGAAGCGCGGGACGTCCTGGCGCAGGTGCGGACGGAGGCTGACCGGGCTGATGGCCGGTCGGAAGGGCAGCCGAGGGCCGGTACACGGTGGTGCCCGACGCCTCAGTCCTGTCGAGCGCGCTGTTGGTGTATGCGGATGAGCGTGCCGGCGGCGGATGTCGGCCCGGCCGCAGGCCTCGATCGTGCCGTCAGCGCGCCGTGCAGGCGGCGATGACCGCTGGGGCATGGTCGCGGTCGGTGACGCGAACGGTGTCCCAGGTTCGTCGGGCGGCGGTTGCCGGGTGTTCCTGCTCGACCCGTTGCAGGTGCCGGGCGAAGGCGCGGGGGCGGATGAGCCGGCAGCGATCGATCTGACCGCGGAGGGCGACCGGGGCCGGGACGTCGATCCAGACCAGGTGGGCTGGGCGCCGACCGCACTGGGCCAGGGCCCGGAGGGCTTGTCGGGTGAGGGCACGGGTGGCGGTCTCGTGGACGACCAGGGGCCGGGGCTCGGTCAGGGCCCGGGCCAGGATCCGAGCCCAGTGCGTGACGTGGACCACGGGGCGCAGCAGCGGGTACGACACCCGTGGGAGCCGGGCGCACAGCCAGCGGCGCACCGATCCGGAGTCGAGAATGACCAGGTCGCCGGAGGGCGGGCCGTGGGAGGCGGAGGTGGTCCGCAGGCCCTGCTCGAGTGTGTCCAGGGCGGTGGACTTGCCCGCTCCGGGGATGCCGGCCACGACAACGAGCGGGCCCCTGGCGAGGGGGTGGCGGGCCGGGCCCGGGGGCGAGCGGTGTGGGCTGGTCTTCTGGCTGAGGGTGTTCATGGCGCTGTGGCCGGGGATGCTGCCCGGCCGGCGTCGACGTCAGGGATACG
>DATDMG010000325.1:0-8125 GCA_036518955.1 Kineosporiaceae bacterium
TCGGCACGTGCTGGACGACGACGCCAGCCGGTTCGACGGTCCGGACCGGCTGCTGGCCCCGGTGGACGAGGCGCTGCTGAACCGCGAGGTGGCCGCGGCAGCGCGGTCGGCGATGGATACCCTGCCACCCACCTGGCGATCACTGATCGAACTGCTGATCCAGGATCCGCCACCCAGCTACGAGGAGATCGGCGCCGACCTCGGGCTGCCCATCGGCAGCATCGGGCCCACCCGCGGGCGCTGCGTCCGCCGGCTCCGGGCCGCCGTGGAGGCCACCTAGCGTCCTCCACCTGAAATCCGCTAGATAATTTGGCACCATGTGCCGATCAGGACCGTGTCGGAAGCGCCGATGACGGTGCACCGCCACGCCTTGGGTCGGCGTCCGCGCACGGGGCGGCACCGCGCCCCGCGGTCAGGCTCCTGGGGTCGCAGCCCCTGGTCGGGTCGCCCAGCACACGAGCCCGCTGGCCCGGAGTCCGCAGAGGAGGGCGGCCCCGAGCAGGGCGCCCCCCACCACGTCGCTGCCCCAGTGCGCTCCCTCCACCATCAGCGACCCGCCCATCCCCACCACGAGGGCGGCCGGGATCACCCACACCCAGCGCGGTGGATGCGCCCGGATCAGCAGGACGGAGAGCCCGGACGCGACCAGCACGCTCACCGTGTGTCCCGACGGGAAGCTGCCCCCGTGCGTCAGGTCTCCGTGCGCGTCGGGCGTCGCCAGGATCTCCTTCAGGCCGACCACCAGCCCGGAGACCAATCCGACGGTGAGCCCGACGAGCAGCAGGGGTCGCACGGACCGGCGCGCCACCCCCTGAAGCACTCCCACGACGACCGGAAGCCAGACGACACGGTCCGGTCGCAGGGTCTCCACCAACAGGTCGGCCCGAAGTTGGGCGGGGCCCCACACGCCCCCGGGGCGCGCCCACTCGCGAGCGTCGGCGTCCAGCGGTCGCAGCACCCCGGTGACCACGGCCACCGTCAGGACGGCGAACCCCGCGATCGACGCCACGGTCAGCACTGTCGCGGGCGCCGCCTGGGGCCGGGCGGCGGGAAGCGCAGAGGGCATGAACGGATCTTAACTGATCCGTCCGCACGCGCCCGCCGGGCTGGGCTGGTACCGCGCCACATGCCGAGAAGAATCGGGGCCCCGTGATACCGCGAATTCCTTGCCATCACCGATCGCCCACGGGTGAACGGAGGTAGCAGTGAGAGCGGCTGTCTCGTTGCCGTAGCGCCAGGACGGGGATGACCTCGAGTCGATCCCGGGCGATGGACTCGGTGCTGGCTTTGATTTCGGTGAAACTGGCTCTGATTTCGGTGAAACTGGCTCTGATTTCGGTGAATCCGGCGGGCCGGAGGGCGCCGATGGCGAGTCGATGCCCCGGCGTCCGCGGACGTGCTGGTTCAGTTCGGCAGCGGCCAGGGTGGTCCTGCCGGCACTGGTGGTGGGGAACGCGAATTCCGTGGCGAGGTTCTCGCCACGGAGGGTTCGGGTTTCGCGTTGGAGGCAGGCGATCTGCTGCAGGTGCGGGGATTCCAGGTCGTCGGCGGTCAGGGTCCAGATGGACCGTCAGTAGGCGCCGCTGCGGCTCGCGACGGCACGCCACGTACGCCACAGGATGCTTGCGTCCAGGGCCAGCGACCAGTTGTCGACGTAGCGCAGGTCCAGTCGCAGCGACTCCTCCCAGGAGAGATCACTCCGCCCGCTGACCTGCCACAAACCGGTGAGTCCGGGCCGCACCCGAAGCCGCCGGGTGGCGTCGTCCGAGTACCCCTCGACCTCCTGCGGGAGCGGCGGCCTCGGCCCCACCAGCGACATGTCACCCCGCAACACGTTCCACAGCTGCGGCAGCTCGTCCAGGGAGTAGCGGCGCAGGACCGCTCCCACCGGAGTGACCCGTGGATCATCGCGCATCTTGAACAGGACGCCGTTCCCCTCGTTGCGCGCCTCCAGGGCCGCGCGCATCGCTTCGGCGCCGTTCACCATGGAGCGGAACTTGAGCATCTGGAACGTGCGGCCCTTCTCACCGACCCTGGCCTGGCGGAACAGGACCGGCCCGGGGGACGACACCTTGATCGCGATCGCGATCACGAGCAGCACCGGCGCCGCGACCGTGAGCAGGACCGCGGCCAACAGCCGGTCCAGGATCCGCTTGACCAACATCCGGCCGCCGCTCGTGGCAGGGCGCTCCAGATGCAGCAGCGAGAGGCCGGCAACCGGCCGGATCGACAGCCGGGGGCCCGCCACCTCGATGATGCCGGGCGACACCAGAAGGTCGACCCCCCGCTCTTCGAGGGCCCAGGCCAGCCGGCGAAGCGCATCGCCGGACAGGTCCGGATGCGAGGCCACGGCCACGACGTCCGCCGTCAACCGATCGACGGCGCGCACGATGCTGTCGGGCTCCCCCACGACCGGAACCCCGTCGATCGCCGGACCCTGCCCCCCGCGGCGAAAGCCGGAGACACAGGCACCCACCGCCAGCAATCCGTGCCACGGCTCGCGCTGGAACTGCTCCGCAAGGTGCTGCACGGCGTCCGCCGGACCCACCAGGAGAACCCGCTGCAGCCCGTCACCCCGCAGCCTGCGGGCGAAGAGCCAACCGCGCAGCCGCCGTCGACCGAGGAAGCTGAGGACGAAGGCTTCCGGCAGGGCGGCGAGGAGGAACCCCCGGGAGAACTCGCCCTTCACGGCGAAGGAAGCCACCGCGGCGATCACGAACAGCACGAGCGCGGCGTCCGCAAGCCGGCGGTACTCCTCCGGCCCTGTCCCGAGGAACCGATTCTCGTAGCCGCGCTGGAGCGCGATCACGGAGATCCACAGGACGGGTGCCGACAGGCACAGCACGATGTACCCGGGATGGGCGTCCCGACCGAACCGGAGCAGGAGCGCCAGCACGGCGGCCACCCCACCGGCCGAGGCGTCCGTGAGGACGGCCAGGAGTCGATAGCGGCGCAGCGTCGGCAACGCGCCGGTCCGGTTGCCGACCGCGCTCGGGTATACCGACGTGACCAGACTCGCTCGTGGGCCGACCACCATCGGGCGCGATCCGAGACGTGTATTCTTCGCGCGTTCAGCCTCGGAGCCAAGAACCATGCCAACCCCTTTGAGAGCGGTCACCGGCCGTCACAACACTTCATCCCCTGGTAACGAGTGACTATAGGCGCGCTCCGATACACCATGCAGCGAAATCTTCGAAAGACCCTCGACGGCAAGAGCCAGTTAAGCCGAGGAGGGCTTCGTGGTTGCCGAGTTGATTACAGAACGCGGTCATCGCCATACAAAATGTAGTTTCCCTGTCGGTCCAGGCGTAGCTGCGACACGATCCGTCGCCTACCGCACACCCAGAGTCGATGGTCCGGGCTTCAGGGCAAGCTCGTGAAGACAACCCGCAACCCGATCCATTGCGTGCAAGAAAGCATTCATCGCCTGTTGCCCTGGCTTTGTCGAGCCGTAGAGGCGCGCAGGGGTATCCTTCGCCGCCCCGAACCGGCGGCCCCAACCAGCCCTGGCCGAGGCCGGCGCAGACCGCCGCGCAGGCTCGGCCCGACGGCCGGCGGTGCCGTGGCCCCACCGGTCCCGAACCGGCCCGTCGCCCGGTGACGCGCCCGGTGACGCGCCCGGGGCCGTGGGTGCCGTTCGTGGTGGTCGTGCGGGTCATGCTCCGGCTCATCGCATCCTCGCCGGGGGACTCCGGTCGCCGGGCAGCGGCGGTCGGATGTCCGTTGATGCCCGTCCCCGACACGACGAGACTGAACGACGGCGCTGATGTCCGGCTGACGCAGCGGGGAGGGCAGATGCGGGTGTCCGTCCTCGGTCCGTTCCGCGTCGAGGAGGCCGGCGAGCCCCTCGTTCTCGGGGGTGTCCGGCGCAGGGCCGTCACCGCGTACCTCGCGCTGCACGCCAACCAGGTCGTGCCCAGCGAGCGCCTCGTCGTCGACCTGTGGGGGGACGACGCCCCGCCGGGCACGGCCAACGCGTTGCAGGCCGCCGTCTCCCGGCTGCGGAAGGTCCTGCCGGCGAACCGGCTCGTCACCCGGCTCCCGGGGTACATGCTCCGCCTGCTGCCCGAGGAACTCGATCTGGCGCAGTTCGAGCAGACCCTCACCCAGGGCTCCGAGGCGCTGACCGCCGGCCGCGCACCCGAGGCGGCGACACTGCTGCGTCAGGCCTTGGCGCTGTGGACCGGTCCTGCCCTGGTCGACTTCCGCTACGACCCGTTCGCGCAGGCGGAGACAGCCCGGGTGGAGGAGCTTCGGCTCGCGTGCTGGGAGCGGCGGATCGAAGCCGACCTGGCCGCCGGGGCGAGCGCCGATCTCGTTCCGGAGCTGCGCCGACTGGTCGCCGATCATCCCCTGCGGGAACGGTTCCGGGCGCAGCTGATGCTCGCGCTGTACCGCACCGGGCGGCAGGGGGAGGCGCTCGAGACCTACCGCGAGACCCGGGAGCTGCTGGACGGCGAGCTCGGCGTCGAACCCTCCCCGGAACTGTCCCGGCTGGAGCGCGGGATCCTCCGTCAGGATCCCGCACTGCGCCGGGCGCCGCTCCCGGCCACCGCGCCGGTGTACGCCACGCGCCGTCCGATCACCGCCGTCTCGATCGAACTGGAGACGGCCTCGGGCCCGGGCGATCCGATGGACCTGGAGGCCCGGCACCTGATCGCCGCGCGGGTCCAGGCCCTGCTGACCCCGATCGTCGAGAGCCACGGCGGCCGGCTGATCGTGGCTCCCGGGCAGCCGCTGCTGGCGGTGTTCGGGCTGGTCTGCCTGCATGAGGACGACGCCCTGCGAGGCGCCGGCGCCGCGGTGCGGTTACGCCGAGCGCTGCAGGTCGAATCCCAGTCCCTGCACGCCGACCGGGGCGTTCGGCTCACCTGCCGGATCGGGGTGGCCACCGCCGAGGCCCTGGTCTCCCTCGGCGACTCCCCGGCCTTCGTCGGTGAGGCCCCCGAGATCGCCCGGTCGCTGGCCAGGGCCGCCGGGCCGCAGGAGATCCTGATCAGCGAGCCGGTGCACCGGCTGGCCGCCGCCGCCCTGGACGTCGTGCAGACCGCTCCCGGTCGGCTCAGCCTGCGCTCGACGCGGTTCGGCGTCCGCCCGTTGTCCGTTCGGCTGGAGGCGCCGACCCTCGACCGGGACGCCGAGCTGGAGCGACTCCTGACGACGTGCACCACCGTGCGTCGCACCCGCTCCACCCGGGTCGTCACGGTGCTCGGCGAGGCCGGGATCGGCAAGACCCGGCTGATCCACGAGCTGAGCAGCAGGCTCGGGAACACCGCCGTCGTGCTGACCGGCCGGTGCCTGCCCTACGGGGAGGGCATCACCTTCTGGCCGCTCCGGGAACTCGTGCACGAGGCCACCGGTGGCCGCCACGACCCGGCCGCGATCGAGGCGCTGGTGCGGGCCGAGCCGGACGCGCGGACCATCGCCGCCCGCCTGGTCCGGGCCTTCGGCACCGGCCCGCCGGGGACCGCGGACACGACCGAGATCTTCTGGGCCACCCGGCGGGTCCTCCAGGTCCTGGCGCGGTCGCGGCTGCTCGTGGTCGTCCTGGAGGACCTGCACTGGGCCGAGCCCACGTTCCTGGAGCTCCTCGAGTCGATCGCCCAGCACCTGAAGGACGCCCCCGTCGCCGTGCTCTGCCTGACCCGCCCGGAGCTGCTGGAGTCCCGCCCGTCCTGGCCGGAGAGGGCGGCATCCGAGCTGGTCCCGCTCGGGCCGCTGCCGGACCCGGACGCCGACGCGTTGCTGGCGGCCCTGACCGGCCCCGAGCCGGGCCCGGCCGCCGTCCGGGACCGGCTGCTCGCCTCGGCCGCGGGCAACCCGCTGTACCTCGAGCAACTGGTCGCCTCCTGGCACGAGCGGCAGTGGGGGGACGCGGACGCGGGGGTGCCGCCGACCATCCAGGCGCTCCTGGCCGCGCGCCTGGACCGCCTCGGTCCCGCCGAACACGAGGTGCTGACCACCGCGGCGGTGATCGGCACGGAGTTCGAGTTCGGCGCGCTGGAGGCGATCCTGCCGCCGCCGGCACGCACCCGGCTCAGGTGGCACCTGAGCACCCTGGTCAGCAAGGGCCTGCTCCAGCGACACCAGCCGGCGCGGGCCGACCAGGGCGACTACGGCTTCCGGCACGTGCTGATCCAGCAGGCCGCCTACCGCGCGCTCCCCAAGTCGCACCGCGCCCACCTGCACGAGCAGGTCGCCGAGTGGCTCGAGGGCACGACCGGCGGGCAGGACACCCCCTGGCCGGAGGTTCTCGCCTACCACCTGGAACAGGCCACCCGGTACAGCCGCCAGGTCCACCCCGGCGCCCACTCGGAGATCCTCGCCCGCCGCGCTGTCGGCCACCTGCGCCGATCCGGCAACGCCGCCCTCGCGCTCGGGGATGCCTCCGCGGCGGTGAAGGCCTACGAGCGAGCCCTGCCGCTGCTGCCTCCCGACGACCCGGAGCGCTCACCACTGCTGGTCGCGATGGGCGCGGCCCTGCTGGAAACCGGTCGGCTCGTCGAGGCGACCGATGTCCTGCGGGCGGCGCAGGCCGAAACGCTGGAGCGGGGACAGCGCGGCTGGCACGCCCACGCCCGGGTGCAGCGCCTGCTCCTGGACCTGCACCTGGACCCCCAGCGGGCGATGGGTGAGACCGACCGGGACCTGCCCGGGCTGCGGCAGACCTTCAGCGCGGACCACGACACCCTCGGGCTGTGCCGAACCTGGCAGCTGCAGGCGGCCGTCTGCTGGGAACGCTGCCTGGTCGCGGACGCCGAACGCGCCTGGGAGCGGGCCGCCGACCTGGCGCGCTCCCTCGGCGACCAGCGCCACCTCACCCGGTGCCTGCGCTGGCTGGCGTCCGCCGCCCTGTGGGGTCCGACGCCGGCCCGGGAGGGGATCACCCGCTGCCGGGCCTACCTGGGCGAGATCGGCAGCACCCCGACCGGTCGTGCGGTGATCTGCCTGCATCTGGCCGGGCTGTACGCGATGCAGGACGACGTCCGCACCGCGGAAGGACTGCTCGCCGAAGGGACCCGGATCCTGCTCGCGGTCGGCGTCCGGCTGCCGACCGTCATCACCCAGCCGGCAGCCCTGGTGGCCCTGCTGCGCGACGACGCCCACGCGGCCGAACACCAGCTGCGGTCAGCCTTCGAGGCGCTGTCGGCGATGGGTGAGCAGACCAATCTGACCACCTGCGCCGCGCTGCTGGCCCAGGCCCTGGTCCGGCAGGGTCCGCACCGCTACCCGGAGGCCACCCGGTTGCTCGAGGTGGCCGAACGGGACGGCGCCGGCCCCGATCTGACCGCCCGGTTCATCGCGGCGGCGACGAGGGCACGCATCCTGGTCGGCGGCCAGGACCCGGCGGGGGCGGTCACGCTGGCACGGCACGCGGCTGCGCTCGCCGGCCGCACCGACCTGGTCTCGCAACGGGCGGACGTTCTGCTCGACCTCGCCCACGTCCTTTCCGTGGCGGCCGACCCGGCAGCGGCCCGCACAGCCGCGCGAAACGCCCGACAGCTGTACCACGCCAAGGGAAACCGCCCCGGCGTCCGCTGGTGCGAAGAATTTCTTGCCCAGGTTGCCACCGGCTGAGACACTGTCGGTATGAGCAATTCTGAGGTAATCGCCGTCCGACCCGGGCCCGGCTCCTCGACGACCGATGGAACAATATCCGGTGGGCTCGTCGTCACGGTCGCCCTGCGCGGTTTCGAGGTCGGCGAGAGCGTGCTCGTCCAATCGATGGTGACTCAGCAGCACCCCGACGACGTCGAGCCGGCCCAGCAGGCCTTCGCGGACTCAGCGGCACAAGTCAGACTCGGCACGACCGACGTCGTCCCGGACGCAGCGGGTATGCATTTCGAGATCGAGATCCCCGCGACGATCCGCGACGGCGGCGCATTCCTGATCGCTGAGCAGATTTCCGTGGTCTCCCAGGTGAGCTATGCTTGGCAAAGCCTTCTCGCCCCGACCGGAGCCAACTCCAGCCCCACCGTCACCCCTGCCGCCGGTTGGATCAAGAAGGCCGCCGATTCGGCGGACGACGCGGATTCCTGACCGTCGCTCCACCGCTTTCTCTCAGACACTCGGACGAACATCGCGGCCGGAGTCCACCGTTGACCCGACCCGGGCGTCGCCCGAT
>DATDMG010000326.1:0-3069 GCA_036518955.1 Kineosporiaceae bacterium
GGATCTGCGCAGCGGTCAGCCTGCCCACCTTGGTCTGGTGCGGCTCACCCGATCCCTTGGCCACGCCGGCGACCTTCTTGATCAGCTCTGCCGCGGGCGGCGTCTTGGTGACGAAGGTGAAGGACCGGTCCTCGTAGACCGTGATCTCCACCGGGATCACGCTGCCGCGCTGGCCCTCGGTCTGCGCGTTGTACTGCTTGCAGAACTCCATGATGTTCACGCCGTGCTGGCCCAGCGCCGGACCGATCGGCGGTGCCGGCGTCGCCTGGCCGGCGTTGATCTGCAGCTTGATCAGGGCTGCGACCTTCTTCTTGGGGGGCATTTCCGGGTCCTCTTCTGATGGGTTGCGTGACTTCGGCGGCGGCTGACCGTCAGATCTTGGAGACGTCGCTGAAGCTGAGCTCGACCGGCGTCTCCCGGCCGAAGATCGATACCAGCACCTTGAGCTTCTGCTGGTCCGTGTTGATCTCGGAGATGGTGGCCGGGAGGGTCTCGAACGGGCCCTCCATCACGGTCACGGTCTCGCCGACCTCGAAGTCGACGAGCTTGACCTCCTGCTTGGCCGGCTTCGTCCCGCCTTCGACCGGCTGCAGCGTCGGCGCCAGCATCGAGAAGACCTCGTCGAGGGAGAGCGGCACGGGCTGGTGGGTGTGGCCGACGAAACCGGTCACGCCGGGCGTGTGCCGGACGGCGCCCCAGGACTCGTCGGTGAGATCCATCCGGACCAGCACGTAGCCCGGGATACGCACCCGCCGGACCAGCTTGCGCTGGCCGTTCTTGATCTCGGTAACCTCTTCCATCGGGACCTCGACCTGGAAGATGTAGTCCTCCATGTTGAGACTGGTGATCCGGTTCTCCAGGTTGGCCTTGACCCGGTTCTCGTACCCGGCGTACGAGTGGATCACATACCACTCGCCAGGGGCCCGGCGCAGCTGGGCCTTGAACTCGGCGACCGGGTCGACGACGGGCTCGTCGTCCGTGGGTGCCGCGGCGACCGGGACCGGCCGCGACCGGGACGCCGCACTCAGCGCCGCGGCGAGGGCAGCCGGATCCTCCTCGTCCGGAGCGTCGCCGTCCGGGTCGACGTCGTCGGCCAGCTCGTCGGCCTCGGCCTCGGCCTCGTCCTCGGCCTCGTCCTCGTCGTCCGCGAAGCCCTCCAGGGCGTGGACGGCGGGAGCGTCCGGATCCTGGTCGTCGTCCTCGACGCCCCACGCCGCGGCGTCGACCTGGTCGGCGCCGTCCGCCCACGGCGCGGCGTCACCGGGGGGCGCCTCGTCGAGGTCGGTGGAGGGACGCGGGGTCTGCTCGGACACGCTCTTCGGCCTACTTCCTGTGAAGGTCCTCGGTTCGCCGCCGCCCGCGAGGCGGCGGATCGGTCGTGCCTGACGATCTGGCGGGACAGAGTCTCGGGCGGGGTCAGGAGCCGCTGCCGAACGCCCACAGCACGAGCTTGCCGAAGCCGAGGTCGAGGATGGACACGTAGGTCATCACGGCAAGAACGAACACGAGCACCACGGACGTGTAGGTGATCAGCTCATGACGGGTCGGACGCACGACCTTCTTGAGCTCGGCGACCACCTGACGGAGGAAGAGGCGCACCCGTCCCCCTGCTCGGCGCTTCGTCGCGGTCGTAGTCGTCACGTGGCTCACCTGGTCGGTCGGGTCGGCAGTGGGGTTGTCCGGATCCCCCCGGGGCCGCCGCCCGACGAAACCTCCCCCGGAGATCCCATCGGTACGACGAACCGCAGGGCAGGAGGGACTCGAACCCCCAACCGCCGGTTTTGGAGACCGGTGCGCTGCCAGTTGCGCTACTGCCCTTCGGGCGGACAGACCAAATGTACCCGCTCCGCGGAGCGCCTCCGGACGCCTCACGGCAGCCGTCAGTATGGCAGTTGGCAAACCACCCGTCGGTGAGTGTACGCATCCGGACGCCGGAGGTCGAACCGCGGCCGGAGGCCGGACCGCCGGCCGGAGGCCGGACCGCGGCGGGTCGGGGCCGGTCGGGTCCGCCGCCCCGGCACGGTGCCAAGATGGACGCATGACCGAGCCGAGCTCCCCCACCCAGCCCGCAGCGCCGCGCGCCCGCGTCTCCCGCCGCATCGGCGGCATCGCCGAGTCCGCCACGCTGGCCGTCGATGCCAGGGCCAAGGCGCTGAAGGCCGCCGGTCGGCCGGTCATCGGGTTCGGGGCCGGCGAACCGGACTTCCCGACGCCGCCCTACATCGTGGCGGCGGCCGCGGCCGCGTGCTCCGTTCCGGAGAACCACCGGTACACCCCGGCGGCGGGGCTGGCCGAGTTGCGCTCGGCGGTCGCCGCGAAGACCCTGCGCGACTCCGGACTGATGGTCGCCCCCGAGCAGGTGCTGATCACGAACGGTGGCAAACAGGCCGTCTACCAGGCGTTCGCGACCCTGGTGGACCCCGGCGACGAGGTCCTCCTGCCGGCGCCCTACTGGACGACGTACCCCGAGGCGATCCGGCTCGCCGGCGGCATCCCGGTCGAGGTCTTCGCCGACGAGGACCAAGGCTACCTGGTCACGGTCGCCCAGCTCGAGGCCGCCCGGACGCCGCGCACGAAGGCTCTGCTGTTCTGCTCGCCCTCCAACCCGACCGGCGCGGTGTACCCGGCCAACGCCGTCCGCGCGATCGGCGAGTGGGCCCTCGAGCACGGGATCTGGGTGATCACGGACGAGATCTACGAGCACCTGGTGTACGACGGGGTCACCGCGACGTCCGTACCGGTCGCCGTCCCCGACCTGGCCGAGACCTGCGTGGTGCTCAACGGCGTGGCGAAGACCTACGCGATGACCGGATGGCGGGTCGGCTGGATGATCGGGCCGACGGACGTCGTCCGGGCCGCTGCCAACCTGCAGTCGCACCTCTCCTCGAACGTGGCGAACGTCTCCCAGCGGGCCGCGGTCGCCGCGGTCGCCGGGGACCTCGACGCGGTGGCCGAGATGCGGGCGGCCTTCGACCGCCGCCGGCAGACGATCGTCAAGATGCTCGACGAGATCCCCGGCGTGCGATGCCCCACCCCGCAGGGCGCGTTCTACGTCTACCCGTCCGTGCG
>DATDMG010000327.1:0-8154 GCA_036518955.1 Kineosporiaceae bacterium
TCAGTCGGACGCGTACAGCGCAGTGGTGAAGGCGTGCCTGGCGATCCGTCGCTGCACAGGAATCACTGTATGGGGGGTGACTGACGCGACCTCGTGGCGTGGCAATGCTACCCCGACGCTGTTCGACGGTAACTATGCAAGGAAGCCATCGTACCTGGCCGCGCTGGCCGCGCTGAAGGGGGCCCGCTAGTCCAGCCCAGCCCAGCCAGCGTCAGGCAGCGTTCGTCGTCACCGACCAGTTCCTGCCCAGCGACCCATGACACGGGCTTGCCGCTGAATCCGGAGTCCACGGTGGCGGACGGGTCGCGGCCCTCGGCCAGGAACCGGACCGGTTGTCGCCCGGTGGCGTAGCTGTTCGTCAGATCGAAGGTGTAGCCGGAGTCCAGGGTCTTGCGTTGGGTGTGCAGGGTGTCGCCGGCGTCCTCCACGACCGCCAGGGTGTCGGCGGAGACGAAGGTGAGGTTGTCGAACCCGGCGTGGGCCTGGTCGCCCGTGTGGAGCGGGGTCAGGGTGCCGTCCGTTCTCGGGTCGTTTGAACGGCGTCGCGCCCGCGGCTTTCGCCATCGGCTGGAAGGTGATCGGTGTGCCGGACGTGCCGATCACCTGGAGCGCCTCCAGGCGGCCGCCGAGCGTGAGGTCGGTGCGGTTCTTCGGGACGAGGCGGTACACGAAGCTGTTGGGCAGCTTCACGGTGGTGCCGCTGATCGTGGCTCCGCCGACGTCCTCGACCAGCCAGACGTTGCCGTCGGAGTCGGTCTGCACTCCCTCGTATCCGCCGCGGCCCAGGGCCGCGCCGAGGTCCTGCACGGTGGCCGGGTAGGTGGCGGTGGACTGGTAGACGCCGACCGTGCCGCCCTCGGTGGAGCCGGCCGGTAGGGAGTAGCGGTACAGCGAGACCGATCGCATACGATCGGGCCCGACACCCGATCACCCCGCACGTAGAGCGGGGATGCTTGCCTACACACAGTGCCGGGGTCAGTCCTTGGCGAACTCGCTGCTTCCTCGTCGACGTGAATCACACGCTGGGCTGATCTCCGGTCGGAGGTGGTCTGGCAGCTGCCATAGTTGATGCGTGATCGATAGGGACGGAGATATTCGCCAGGCAGGACCGTCGGACGCCGCCACCTTGGCGCGGCTGCTGCACGACTTCAACACCGAGTTCAACACCGAGACCGACAGCCAACCTGTTCTGGAGATCCGCTTCGCCCGGATCCTGCTGGACAACTGCGTCCTCGCCCTACTGGCCTCGCACGGCCCGCGGGACACCGGCTTCGCACTGATCACCCTCCGCCCGGCGATCTGGTTCGACGGGCCGGTCGCCACACTGGACGAGCTCTATGTCGTACCCGGCAGCCGCGATCGGGGGATCGGCACCGCGCTGCTCACCCGCGCCTGCGAACTGCTGAGGGAACGGGGCTGCCCTGAGATGCACATCAACGTGGACGAGGTCGACGTCGACACCCGCAGATTCTACGAGCGACACGGCTTCATGAACATCGAACCGGGAGCCGACTACCGGATGCTCTGCTACGTCGGCGCCACCGAACTCCCCGTGAACGGCGTCCGACCGGCCGCCCTGTGAAGCACGACTGGACCACGCACGATGTCACGCAACGCGTTGTCACCCCTTCCGTCGGGTTGTCCCAGACCCAGGCCTCGGATCCCGTGCAGCAGAGGCGTCTACCTGCTGGTCACGCACCGTGAAGGCGGCATGGAGATCGACGAGGCTCTGCTGGGACTCAGGCCAACTGGTCCGTCATCCGCTGAGGTAGTTGCCGGTCCACCACGAGCCGCCGGACGTCGTCCAGCGCCAGGTACCGCCCGGTGGTTCCCTCCCGGCCCAGCACCCGCAGCAGGACCGGCCACTCGCCGTTCATCAGCCTGCGGTCGATCCGTCGGCGACGCCCGGCAGCCCGCTCGTAGTTGGCGTCCATGAACCGGGTGATCTCAGCCAGGTCCAGTCCCTGTTCGGTCGTGCCGTCGCTGCGGGTCTTCTCGCTCGCGAAGGCCCCCAACCGCTCCAGTTCCGCCGGGACGACGCCCGCCTGCACGTCGAGGATCCCTGAGCCGGCGCCTTGTTTGTCCAGCGGCCCGTGGCGCAACTCGTCCAGCCGCACGCCCTCCCGGACGGCGCGGACCAGGTGCTGCGGGCCGAGCCCGTTGGCGATCAGAGCGATGGCCCGCACGCCCGGCTCCGGCAGCCGAGGCGATCCCTCACCGGTGGCGGCGACCTGGACCAGCGTCCGGCCCATCGTCCCCAGCGGCACCGTGCCGTCGTCCAGGTATTCCTGCGCGACCAGGGCACGCAGGAACGGGCAGGGGTTGCCGGGCGAAACCTCCCGCATCCGATTCTCCAGCCTGTCGTCGCTCAGCACGGGCAATCCGGTCCGGGTCGGCCCAGGCTAGCAACCCCAGGCTCGGACCCCGGCACGGACCCGGCCGGCGGCTGCGGGGTCGTGCCCGTCGTAGAGGTACCGCGGCCGGCACGGGTCGACCGCCAGGGTCTGGTCGACGCCCGCGCGCAGCGGTTCGCCGTGGCTGAGGCGAGGGAGTCGTGCCCTCCCGCCGACGGACAACCCTCGCGCATGACCTCGCTCTCCGCCGCTGCCTGCGGCCCCGTACCCCGTGATCGAGCCCTGACCGCCGGCCGTACCCTCGGCTCTCGTCAGGCGCCCGGGTGCGGCGGGTGGGCGCGTACCCAGCTGCCCAGCTGGGTACGGTTGTCAAGCCCCAGCTTGGTGAGCAGCCGCGCGACATGCCCTTCCGCCGTGCGCACGGACACCTGCAGCTCGATCGCGATCTGCCGGTTGGGCAGCCCCCGGGCGATCAGGTCGGCGACCTGGCGCTCGCGGGGGGTCAGCGGGTCGACGCGTTCGAGGTCGGTAGGGTGCGGGCTCTGGGGCTCTTCGAGGGCGAAAGCGATCGCCTCGTCGCAGGACAGCCCCTGCCCGGCGGCGACGGCCTGCTCGTACTCGATGTCACGCAACTCCTGGCGGGCACGTCGCTCGGCGGCCTGGTGGTACCGGACCAGATGCCGCAGGCCGGTGATCGGGGAGCCCAGGTCCTGCCACACCTCGCTCGCGGCGGCCAGCAGGGTGGCTCCGCGGGTGTAGCGGCCCTGCTCCACCGCGACCCAGCTGAGTACCTCCAGGCACATGGCCGGGCTGTACCGGTCATCGAGCCCGGCGCTGCGGTTGAACCCCAGGGCCTGCGTCAGGTGGTCGGCGGAAGCGGTGAGGTCACCCCGCAGGTAGGCGGCCAGGCCTGCGCCCCACAGCGCGGCGGCGAACCGGTAGAACACCTCCCCGGCCGGTTCGGTGCGCTCGAGCATCTCCCGGTGGCAGGAGGCGGCGAGGTCGTGGTCGCCCAGGGCTGCGGCGCTGATGGCGAGGCAGTGCAGCGTGTTCAGGCGTAGGTCTTCGTCGGGGTCTCCCCCGCGGGTGAGTGTCGCCAAGGCCCCGCGGAATGTCTGGGTCGACAGCTCGAGTTGGTCGGCGAACATCAGGCCCACACCCTGCACGAACGCGGCGAGGGCCAGCGTGCCGGCGTCGTCCAGCCGCGTGGCGAGCTCTTCGCCTTCCGTGAACAGGGCGAGCCCCGCCTCGACGTCCCCTTGCGCCATCGCCCAGTGACCGGCCATCAGCAGCGCGCGGGCGGTGCCGGGCGTGGGCTCCCGGGTGAGCGAGAGCGCTTGTTCCAGCCAGCGCCGACCCTCCTCGAACAGGCCCAGGGCCCACCAGTAGTAGTCCGGCAGGGCGACTACCAGGGCGGTGGCGCGAGCGGCTTCCTGCGGATCGGCCAGGCAGTACTCGACCGCCGCGCGCAGGTTGGGATGCTCCAGGGTCAGCCTGGTCATCCAGGCGACCTGACGGCTGCTGATCCAGTCGGCCCGGGCCCGGACGACGAGGTCCTGGTAGAAGTTCCGGTGGCGCCGGTGCCAGGCATCCGGCTCCGGGAATTGCTCCAGTTGTTCCCTTCCGTAGTCGCGCAGCGTTTCCAGCATCCGGTAGCGCACCTGGTCGCCCCGGTCGTCACGCGAGAGGATCGACTTGTCGGCGAGGTCGGCCAGCACCTGGCCCACCTCGTCGGAGGGCAGGTCCTCGTCCGCGCAGACCGCGCCCACCGCGTCGACCTGGAAGCCGCCCACGAAGACCGAGGCGCGTGCCCAGAGCAGCCGCTCCGGCTTGGAGCACAGCTGGAAGGACCAGTCCACGCAGGCACGCAGGGTTTGCTGGCGGGAGGGGGTAAGCCGGCTGGCACGGCGCAACAGCGACAGCGTGTCGGACAGCCGGTCGCGGATCTGCTGGGGTCCCAGGGCGACCAGCCACGCCGCGGCCAGCTCGATCGCCAGGGGCAGGCCGTCGAGCCGGTGGCAGATCTCAACCACCGCCAGTTGGTTCTCGCTGGTGAGGGTGAGACCGGGGACGACGGCCCGGCCCCGGTCCAGGAACAGGGCTACCGCCTCGGACGGCGGCAGCTCGGCTGAGGCCGGCTCGTCGACCGGCAGCGGCGGAAGGCGCAGCGGCGGCACGGAGAAGACCGTCTCCTCCTCGCCGGCCAGGAGGGGCTCCCGGCTGGTCGCCAGCACCCGCAGCTCGGGGCACGCCTCCAGCAGTGCCGCCGCCAGCCGGCCGCTGGCGGGCAGCAGATGTTCGCAGTTGTCCAGCACGAGCAGCGCGCGCCAGCCGGCCAGGTGCTCGGCGAGCGCCTCGACCGAGGCCAGGCTGCCCTGCCCGCGCAGTGCCAGGGCGTTGGCGACCGCGAACGCCAGCATGTCGACGTCCGGGGCGACCGAACCCGCCGATGTCTGGTCGCGCCACTGGGTCAGGTCGACGAACCAGACGCCGTCCGGAAAGGCTCGACGCGACTGGGCGGCCGCGCGCAGCGCGACCCGGGTCTTGCCGGTGCCACCGATCCCGGTGAGCGTGACCAACCGGTGGGTGCCCAGCAGCCGCCGCACCTGGTCGAGCTCGTGCTGCCGACCCACGAAGCTGGTCATCTCGCCGGGGAGATTGCCGGATGATCTCCGCCGGTTCGACGGGTTCACGCCCACCATCTCCTCCGCGGGCCGGCACCTGACATCGCATCCGAGCCGAGGACGGAACCCACTGTAAATGTCATCTTACCTACAGTAGTCCCGGCGCGGTGCGGGCGATCAGGACATCACCAGCCGGGGCGGAGCCGACCAAGCTCCCGGGCCGTGGACGCCGTCGGCCCGCCCGTGGCTGTCCGGCATCTCACGCTGCCCTGGCTTGGCCATCGGGCCGACGCCCGGTGCACGGCTCGGGCTACGGACGGATCGCCACCGCCGGTGCTCGGGCCGCACCATCCGCCGCCGGTCTTGGAGGAGTGGGTCAGGTCTCTCGTGCACCGCCTACCTGTTCATGGCATCCGATCGAACCGAGGGAAGTGCGCCGTCGTCGTTCACCCGCGCGTCGTGACGTAGCCCCGCAGGAAACTCGTCGAGCCGTTGGCAGGGGATCCCGCTTGACGATCACTCCGTCTGTAGGGTGTCACAAGATCCGGTGTCGGTGGTGGGTGCTCGGCGTAGGGCCGAAGGAAGGGGCAACGATGTTCCGTCGTATAGGTGCACTCGCGCTGCTGATCAGTCTGGCACTGACACTTCAAGACGGCTGGGATATGACGTGAAGGACCTTGGGCAAGATAGAAGCAAGCTTGCTGCCTATCTGCGGTCGGTTCAAGACTGATTGTCGGCTTCATGAGCGCCAGCAGGTCGGGTGGCAGTTCGCGCCCGCGACCGTGTTGGCGGCGATGCGGCGATGTTCCGATGGAATTCAACGGTCGTCGTCCTTCGAGATACACTCGCATGCCGTTCTCGCCGCTTGGCCGCGGGGCTCGTCGGATCGGGCCGTCGAGGAGCCGAAGTGCATCGTCACCAGGTGCGGGGTGCCGTCGCCGTTGATGGTGGCGGGTTGCAGCTCGCCCGTTCTGCCCCGGCCACCAGGCGGCGTGCGGCGTCCGGCTCGTGATGCCGGCGATCACGGTCAGCGCCCGGGCCAGCCGCAGGCCGGCGCGGTCGAGCACCAGTTTCCGCTCGGGCGTCTGCTCGGCTTCCTGCCCCGGGGGACTGGGCGGGAAATGCGGGCTGACACCCGCTCGGGAGGCCCGGAAATCGCCCCCCGGTTTCCGGCGGGCAGGACCGGCGCTATTCCTGGGTGCCGCGGGGGCCCGGCCCTGCGGGGGCCCGGCCCCTGCCAGGGGTGTGGACCCCCCCGGACGGGGGGCCGTCGGGCGACGGACAGAGATCCGGCCACCCGGCGGGGGGCTGCCAGCGTGCCGGCAGATGCGCGGGGCCGCCGCGGAACGCGACGGTAGGTCCGCAAGCGCGGCTCCCTTCGCCCGCGGGGAGGCCACGGTGCTTGCGGCCACGCGTGCGCCTGCCCGGCGCCGGGGCGGAGGCTGCGCGGCGCGCGGGCTCATGGGAGGGAATGCAGTGACCACCCGCAGGAACGTCATCGTCCATGCCCTGGCAGCAACCACGCTCACCCTGATGACCCCCCTGGGCACCGCGGCGGCGCCGCGCGGGGACGGCCCCGCGCCTCGCGGTGACGGCCCGGCGACCCCTACGGGGCCGGATCCGCGCGGCGGCGGTCCGGTCGTGACGGGGACCGACGACGAGAAGCTCGTCCTGGAGGTGACCGCCGCCAACCGGGTCGTGGTCCGCCTTCCGCGCGCGGAAGTGGGCCAGGGCATCACCACGGCCGTCGCGATGTTGCTCGCCGAGGAGCTGGACGCGCGGCTGGACGACGTCGAGGTACCGCTGGCCGAGGCACGCACCGACGGCGGCAACCAGTACACCGGCGGCTCGAGCTCGGTCCGCACGCTGTACGAGCCGGTGCGCCAACTGGCAGCCGAGGCACGGGCCCGGCTCGTGACGGCGGCGGCCCGGCAATGGCAGGTCCCCGCCGGCACCCTGCGGACCCAGGACACCATGGTGATCGCTCCGGACGGGCGGAAGGCGACCTTCGGCTCGCTGACGGCCGCCGCGGCGGCGGTCACCCACCCCGAGGTGCCCAGCACCCCCAAGCCGGCGGCCGCCCACCGGATCGTGGGGCGTCCGGCGGGACGGATCGACGCCCGCGACCTGGTCACGGGTGCGGCGCAGTATGCCGGGGACCTGCTGGTGGCCGGGGCCCGCCCGGCCGTGGTGGCCCGGCCGCCGGCGCTCGGCGGATCCGTCGCGACGGCCGACGTCTCCGCGGCGCGCGCCCTCCCAGGGGTGCTCGCCGTCGTCCAGGTGCCCAGCGGGGTCGCCGTGGTCGCGGAGACCTTCCACCACGCGTTCCGGGCCCGGGACGCGCTGCGGATCACGTGGCAGCCGGGGCCGATGGCGGCCCTGACGGACGAGGGCCTCCGCGACCGGCTGCGTGCCGCGCTCCCGCCGCTCGGCCCGCCTCCGCCGGGGTCGGTGCAGGTCGAGGGGGAGTTCGAGTTCGCCTTCGTCAGCCACGCCCCGATGGAGGTCCTGACCGTCGTGGCGGACGTGCGCGCCCACCGGGCCGAGCTGTGGCTCGCCTCCCAGACGCCGGGCGATGCCGTGGCCAGCGTCGCGTCGGCCGTCGGGCTGCCCGAGCGCGCGGTCCGGCTGACCGTGGTGCGCGCCGGCGGCTCGTTCGGGCGCCACCTCACCAACGAGGCCGCGGTCGAGGCCGCACTCATCTCGAAGGCCGCCGCGAGGCCGGTGAAGCTGATGTGGAGCCGCAACGACGACATCCGCCACGGCGGGATGCGCCCGGCGACGTGCCACCGGATCCGGGCCAGCCTGGCGGCCGGCCGCGTCGCGGCGCTGGTGCACGACGTGGTCTCGGCGGACGAGCTGTCCCTGCCCTTGCCCACGGGTGCCTGGCGATCCGTGGACTCGGGGATGTCGCGGACGGCGGAGGAGGTCATCACCGACGAGGTCGCCGCCGCGCTCGGGAAGGACCCGGTCGCCTACCGCCTCGCCACGGTGACGGGCACCGGCCTGCGGGCCGTGCTCAGCAAGGTCGCCGACGCCGGGCGCTGGGGCCGCGCGATGCCCGCCGGGTGGGCCCAGGGCGTGGCCGTGCACGAGGAGTACGACTCCCAGGTGGCGTGCCTGGCGGAGATCGACGCCCGGGATCCTCGTGCCCCCCGCGTGACCGCCGTCGTGAT
>DATDMG010000328.1:0-21611 GCA_036518955.1 Kineosporiaceae bacterium
AAGCGTACCCGCGCGGAAGAATAGCTGGCCCGTCGACCGATCGCCGGAGGAATCCGGGACGGTGTGTGGGTCCAGCAGGCGATCGTCCCGGGAAGAAGGAGTGCTCGATGGCGGTGGGGCCCAGCCCGTCGACGGCACCGACCCCCTGGTCGGAGCCGGGGGCGGGGATGGGCGAAGGGTTCCCGGAGCCGGCGCCGATCCCGGATGCGGACGGCGTCGAGCATTCGCGCAGCCTGGTCTGGCAGGTCGCCGTGGACGCCGCCGGGGTGGGCACGTTCGACTGGGACATCACCACCGGGCGGCTGTTCTGGGACGAGCGGTTCGGCGCCCTGTTCGGGTACGACCAGGACGCCGCGCGCTCCGGCATGGACGCGATCTCGCGCCGGGTCCATCCGGACGACCGGGGCCGGGTCGAAGCCCGCGTCGAGGAGGCCATCGACACCTGCGGGGAGTATTCGGCGGACTTCCGCGTCGTGCGCCCGGACGGTGAGATCCGGTGGGTCAGCGTGCGCGGGCGGGTTCTCGCCGACCCGGCGGGTCGGGCTGTGCGGATGCTCGGCGCTGCCCACGACAGTACCGCGATCAGCAACGCCGATGCCAGGATCTCCCGCGCCCTGGCCTCGATGGCATCGGCGTTCTTCCTGCTGGACCGGCAGTGGCGGTTCGTCTACCTGAACGCGGCGACGGAACGGCTGTTCGGCCGCCCCAAGCAGGATCTGATCGGTCACGAGTTCTGGACGGTGCCCGGGGGCCTCGCCGGTGCCGCCGTCGAGCGCCGGTACCGGCAGGCCATGGACGACGGCTCGCCGTCGTCCTTCGAGGTCTACTACCCGGAGCCGGCCCCGACCTGGTACGAGGTACAGGCGTGGCCCGACGTCGGCGGCCTGGCGGTGTATGCCGTCGACATCACCGTGCGGCGGGCCGCGCAGGAGCAGGTCGAGCGGGCGGCACGTCGGGCCGAGCTGCTGGCCCGGGTCACCGTCGAGCTGGCCGAGACCCTGAACGCCGACCGGGCCGTGGCCAGGCTGGTGGACCTGCTCGTGCCCACCCTGGCTGACTGGTGCATCGTCTCCCTCGTCCCCGACGACCGGCCGACGACGGGGCGACCAGCCGGGGGGTACCAGCTGCGGGACGTCGCCTGGGCGCACGTGGACCCGCGGGCAGCTCCGGTGCTGGAGCGCTACCTGCGTGCCCGGGTGCAGGCCCTGACCGAGGACAATCCGGTGGCCCGAGCGCTGCGGACCGGGCAGGTGATCGAACTGTCCTCGAACGCCACCACCGTCCTGCAGGCGAGCCTCGCGTCCGGCGAGGCACGACGCCTGATCAGCGAGCTGGCTCCGGAGAGCGCGGTGATCCTTCCGCTACGCGCGCGCGGCCGAACCGTCGGGCTCATCTCGCTCTACCACGGCGCCAGCCGCGGCGTGCTGCAGCCGACGGACGTCGACGTGGCTCGTGATGTCGCCGGCCGGGCCGGACTGGCCCTGGACAACACCCGGCTGTACCGGCAGCAACTGCAGTTGGCCGAAGAGCTGCAGCGTGCACTGCTCACCGAGCCGCCGTGGGTGCCGCACCTGCAGTTCGCCGTCCGCTACGTGGCCGCAGCCGAAGCTGCCCAGGTCGGTGGGGACTGGTACGACGTCATCGCGCACCCGGACGGGAGCGTCACCGTGGCGATCGGCGACGTCGTGGGCCACGATGTGGCGGCCGCGGCCGCGATGGGGCAGCTGCGATCCATGCTGCGCACGATCGCGGCGTACTCCGGCACCGGGCCGTCCGCCGTCCTGCAGGGTCTGGACGCCACCATGAGCAGGCTCCGGATGGACTTCACCGCCACCGCCGTGGTGGCCCGGATCGAGCGGACGGCCGCGGACCGTGACCGTGGCGCCGCGAGGCTGCGCTGGGCGAATGCCGGCCACCCGCCACCCCTGATGGTCCGCGACGGTTCGACCGTCGAGCTGACCACCACGGAGCCGGACCTGCTGCTCGGCCTCGATCCCGCGGCTGCCCGGACCGAGTCGGAATGGAACCTGGCGCCGGGCGCGACCCTGCTGCTCTACACCGACGGCTTGATCGAGCGGCGTGGCCAACCGCTGGACGAGGGGCTCGCCAAGCTCCATCGAGCGCTGACCCACCTCGCGCACCCGGAGGTGAGCCTGGAGGAGTTGTGCGACCGGCTGCTGGCCGCCATGCTGCCGGCCCACACCCAGGACGACGTCGCGCTCATCGCGCTGCGCCTGGTCCGCGGCTGAACCGCGGATGGGCGGTGTCGGACGGGAGGGTTCTCGTGCGGCCCGAACCGGCACCGCGCCGCGGCCGGCGGCGCGCACCTGCCCCGGGCAGGTATCAGCAGGCCCCCGGGTGCTCTCCTGAGATCGACGGATGGGGCGCCGGCGCCCCATCCCCTGTCACCAGGAGGCTCCCGTGGCAAGCGACACGACGCCGGGCACCCCGCCCCCCCAGGTCCCGATCCCCGCGCAACAGGACGCACGACAGAAGCTCTCGGCGGCGGCGGGCACGTACCTGCGCGCGGTTCTGGCTGCCGCGCTGGCCTCGGTCCTCACCGTGTTCACGACCACCGGTCACTTCCCGTCCGATGGCAAGGAGTGGCTCGCCCTGCTCTGGGCCGTGCTGCTGGCGGTCCTGCCGGTGGTCATCAACTTCCTGAACCCGAACGACCAGCGGTACGGCCGAGGGAGCTGATCAGCAGCCGCCGTCCGGTCAGCTGCCACGGCAGGCTCGCGGGAATGTTCCGCCCCGGACCGTCTCGGAATCCGGCCGCTAGGGCTATCTTGTGTGAGCGAGGGTGCGCCTCATGCGGGCAGTGCATGCCGGTGCACGCGGTGACGGAAGGAGGCGCCGGTGACTGCCGATTCCAGCCCCACCGCTGCCGGGCAGGGGGGGCGGTCCACCGAGGTACCGGTCGATCTGATCGACACCACGGTGGCGCACTCGGCCCGGGTCTACGACTTCTGGCTCGGGGGCAAGGATCACTACACCGCCGATCGGGCGGCAGGCATGGCGGTGGTCGAGCACAACCCGGGGATCGTGCCGGCGGTCCGGGCCAACCGGAGGTTCCTGGTCCGGGCAGTGCGTCACCTGGTCGGTGAGGTCGGGCTCCGACAGATCCTCGACATCGGCACAGGGTTGCCGTCGACCCAGCCGGTGCACGAGGTCGCCCAGGCGGTGGCGCCGTCCACCCGGGTGGTGTACGTCGACAACGACCCGATCGTGATCATTCATGCCCGGGCGTTGCTGCGTGGTCAGGCAGGGCGCGTCACCTACGTGGACGCCGACGTCCGGGACGTCGACGGCCTGCTGACGCGGTCTCGGGAGAGCCTGGACCTGAGCCAGCCAGTCGTCGTCATGCTGCTGATGATCATGCAGTTCGTGCCGGACGAGGCCGACCCGTACGCAATCGTGCGGCGGCTGATGGACGCGCTGCCGTCGGGCAGCCACCTGGCCCTGTCGCATCCCGCCCGGGACGACGGCCTGGGGATCGCCAATACCGCGACGCAGCGCTACAACGAGCGGGTGGCGACCCCGATGACTCGACGCAGCAGGGAGGAGATCCTCCGGTTCTTCGACGGGCTCACGCTGATCGAGCCCGGTCTCGTCCAGCTGCCCGACTGGCGCCCCGATCAACCGGTCGCACCCGACCGGGCGGGTGAGGTCGCCGACGATGTCCCCGACGGCGGCGGCGACGACGCCGAGGACGCCGGCGATCTGGCCGCCCTGCTGGAGTCGGCGGCGCGCAGCGACGCCCCGGTCTCTCCGGCCTACTGCGGGATCGCCCGGAAGGACTGAGCCGGGGTGGGGGCCGGGCGACGTGCCCGGGAACCCGCGGCTCGCTGTCCTAGGCGCTGGTGCCCGGCGGGTCGGGCTGACGGCCGCCCGCGGGCCGGCGGCGGCGGATGGCTGAGGTCATCCAGCGCAGCAGTGGGTCGTACTTGACGTCGACGACCCGCTCCTTGATCGGGATGATCCCGTTATCGGTGATCTTGATGTTCTCGGGGCAGACCTCGGTGCAACACTTGGTGATGTTGCACAGGCCCAGGCCGAACTCCTCCTGCGCCTGGGCCCGGCGGTCACCGGCGTCCAGCGGGTGCATCTCGAGTTCGGCGATCCGGATGAAGAACCGCGGCCCGGCGAAGGCGGGCTTGTTCTCGTCGTGGTCACGGATGACGTGGCAGGTGTTCTGGCACAAGTAGCATTCGATGCACTTGCGGAACTCCTGGCTGCGTTCCACGTCCACCTGTGCCATCCGGTACTCCCCGGGGGCCAGACCCGGTGCCGGGACGAACGCGGGCACCTCGCGCGCCTTGGCGTAGTTGAACGAGACGTCGGTGACGAGGTCGCGGATGACCGGAAAGGTGCGCAGCGGCGTCACCGTGACCGTCTCGTCCTGGGCGAACAGGCTCATCCGCGTCATGCAGAGCAGCCGCGGCCTGCCGTTGACCTCCGCGCTGCACGACCCGCACTTACCCGCCTTGCAGTTCCACCGCACCGCCAGGTCGCTCGCCTGGGTCGCCTGCAGCCGGTGGATCACGTCGAGCACGACCTCCCCGTCGTTGACCTCGACGTCGAAGTCCTGCAACTGGCCGGCGCCGGCCTCGCCGCGCCAGACCCTGAAGCGAGCCTCGTAGGCCATCACGGCGTCCCTTCGGGGAGGCGGTCCAACTCGGCGTCGGTGAGGTACTTGGCCAGCTCACTGCGGTCGAAGAGGCCGAACAGCTCTGCCGGCATGTCCGGCACTTCCTGCTGCTTCAGACTGATCCCGCCGGCCCCGGTGCCGGCGTCCGTGAGGTGGCAGACGATGTTCAGCCGCCGCCAGTGCGCGCTCGCCTGCGGGAAGTCCTCGCGGGTGTGCCCCCCACGGCTCTCCTCGCGCATCAGCGCGGCCCGGGTGATCGACTCGGAGACGAGCAGCATGTTGTGCAGGTCGAGGGCCAGGTGCCAGCCGGGGTTGAACTGCCGGTGGCCTTCCACCGAGACCCGCTCCGCGCGGTGCTTCAGTTCGTCGAGCCGGTCGAGGGCGGCCTCCATCTCCGCGCGCCGTCGGATGATCCCGACCAGGTCGTTCATCGTCTGCTGCAGGTCCTGGTGCAGCGCGTACGGGTTCTCGCCGCCGTCCTGTTCGAAGGGCGTGAGGGCGGCCGCTGCCGCCGCCTCGACGTCCCGCTCGGAGGGCGTCGGACGCTCGGTCAGGCTGTCCACGTAGGTGCTCGCGCCCAGGCCCGCCCGGCGTCCGAAGACGAGCAGGTCGGACAGCGAGTTGCCGCCCAGCCGGTTCGACCCGTGCATGCCGCCGGCGACCTCGCCGGCGGCGAACAGCCCGGGGACGGTGGCGGCGGCGGTGTCGGGGTCGACCTCGACACCGCCCATGATGTAGTGGCAGGTCGGGCCGACCTCCATCGGTTCGCTGGTGATGTCGACGTCCGCGAGTTCCTTGAACTGGTGGTACATCGACGGCAGCTTGCGCCGGATGACCTCGGCGGGCAGCCGCGACGAGACGTCCAGGAAGACGCCCCCGTGCGGCGAGCCGCGCCCGGCCTTGACCTCCGCGTTGATCGCACGCGCCACCTCGTCGCGGGGGAGCAGGTCCGGCGGGCGCCGGTTGTTCACCTGGTCGGAGTACCAGCGGTCGGCCTCGGCCTCGGTCTCGGCGTACTTGTCCCGGAACACGTCCGGCACGTAGTCGAACATGAACCGGCGGCCCTCGGAGTTGGTGAGCACGCCACCGTCGCCGCGGACCGACTCGGTGACCAGGATGCCCTTGACACTCGGCGGCCACACCATGCCCGTGGGGTGGAACTGGACGAACTCCATGTTGAGCAGCGTCGCGCCGGCCCGCAGCGCGAGGGCGTGCCCGTCGCCGGTGTACTCCCAGGAGTTGCTCGTCACCTTGAAGGACTTGCCGATGCCGCCGGTGGCGAGGATGACGGCGGGCGCTTCGAACCGGACGAAGCGGCCGGACTCCCGCCAGTACCCGAACGCCCCGGCGATGGCGCCGTCGTGGCTGAGCAGCCGGGTGATCGTGCACTCGGCGAACACCGTGAGGTTCGCCTCGGCGTCCCCGTGCCGCCGCTGATCCTCCTGTTGCAGGGACACGATCTTCTGCTGCAGCGTGCGGATGAGCTCCAGGCCGGTGCGGTCCCCGACGTGCGCGAGGCGCGGGTACTCGTGGCCGCCGAAGTTCCGCTGGCTGATCCGCCCGTCCTGGGTGCGGTCGAAGAGCGCACCCCAGGTCTCCAGCTCCCAGACGCGCTCGGGCGCCTCCTTGGCGTGCAGTTCCGCCATCCGCCAGGAGTTGAGGAACTTGCCGCCGCGTAGGGTGTCGCGGAAGTGCACCTGCCAGTTGTCGGCCGGGTTGGCGTTTCCCATCGACGCCGCGATCCCGCCCTCGGCCATCACCGTGTGGGCCTTGCCGAAGAGGGACTTGCAGACGACCGCGGTGCGCTGGCCGAGGGCGCGTGCCTCGATCGCGGCCCGCAGCCCGGCCCCGCCGGCCCCGATCACGACGACGTCGTAGGAGTGCCGTTCGATCTGCACCATCCGCAGCTTCTCCTGTTCCAGGTGTCCGTCAGAAGAACCGGGGGTCCGTGAAGGCGCCGGTGGCCAGCAGGCGCACGTACAGGTCCGCCAGCGCGACGCCGACGAGGGAGGTCCAGGCGAACTGCGGGTGCCGGCCGTTGAGTTTCGAGACGAGCGTCCAGGCGCGGTAGCGGATCGGATGGCGGGAGAAGTGGTTCAGCCGCCCCCCGACGGCATGCCGGCAGGAGTGGCAGGACAGCGAGTAGAGCCACAGCAGGGTGGCGTTGCCGACCAGGACCACGGTGCCCAGCCCCAGGTGTCCCCACTCGCCGGCGGGATTCCGGAAGCCCAGCAGCGCGTCCCAGGTCAGCACCAGGTTGAACAGCAGACTGGCGAAGAGGAACCAGCGGTGGATGTTCTGCAGGATGAGCGGGAACCGGGTCTCGCCCGAGTAGGAGCGGTGCGGCTCGGCCACGGCGCAGGCCGGCGGGGACAGCCAGAACGAGCGGTAGTAGGCCTTGCGATAGTAGTAGCAGGTGAGCCGGAACCCGAGCGGGAACACCAGGATCAGCAGGGCGGGCGACAGGGTCCACCAGGACCCGATGATCCGGCCGAAGGGGTCGGATCCTGGGGTGCAGTTGGCCGACACGCACGGGGAGTAGAACGGCGACAGGTACGGCGAGGCGAAGTAGTTCGCGTTCTCGAAGGCGCGCCACGTCGCGTAGAACACGAAGGAGACCAGCACCACGGCCGATACTGCCGGCCCCAGCCACCAGCGGTCGCTGCGTAGGGTGCGGGCGCTGATGTTCGCGCGCCGGACGCCCGACGCGGTCGGTTCGAGCGGACGCGCTCCCGGGCGGACGGTCACCGCGGGTGCGGGGTGGAGCCCTCGTAGGCGCCGTCCACGAACTCCCTCGGGTCGTACCCGAGATCACGGACACTGCGCGGGGGTCCGCCGGCCGGAGCCTCCGGCCCGGCGACCAGATCGAGATCCACCCGGACCCGGTCGACGTCCTCCGCCAACCGGCGCAGGTCGAGGGTCTCGGCGTGGGCGCCGGCCAGCCGCTCCACGGCGGCTCTCAGGGCGCGGACCGCTCGGCGGGCCTCGGCCACATCGTGGTGCGGGAGGGACATGGACATCCCCTTCGCGTCATCGTCGACGTCGTCGAGACCAGTCTGATCCGGACCGGGGCGAAACGCCAAGGCATTTGCGTCAATCGCCGTCGGCCGGCGACACGGCGACGCCGGGCTCCCCGGTCGGCGCGCCGGGGGCGGGTGATCGCTCACGCCACCTGAATACCCCCTGATTGGGGTGGTTCGGGTGGTATCCGGGGGCCCTGCCCCTCGCTTGAATTACCTCAGCGACGGGGGTGGCGGCGTCACCGCCACCCCCGTCGCTGCGGATGCGAGGGGGAGAGATGGAGATCATCACCTGCCCGGACCCTGACTGCGGAGCGCCGGCGGAGATCGTCGACCGCTGGACGGTGCAGTCCACCGACGGTCCCGTCGAGCACGTCACGACCCGCTGCCTGCACCGCCACCGGTTCACGCCACGGGTGGAGAGGCTGCGCGGCCGGGTTGCGCCGCCGTCGTGCTCCGCCGACTCTTCCACTCCGCGGCAGTCGGGGTCCCACTGACGGCAGCGGGGCCGTCACCGGTGGCGGCCGGCGCCAGGGGCGCCCTGCCTCGGGTGGCGAGGGCGGCGAGCGCGGCGAGGTGGGCGATGAGGGTTCTGCTGGTGGGGAGGACGGGGGCGGTCATCGACGACGTGATCGAGCGGTTGGTCTCGCCGGGCGTCGAGGTGTGGGGCTGCACCGGGATGGACGCCGCCCGGGTCCGGCAGGCCCGGGCGGCGCGCGGGGTCACCGCCCGAGGCGACTGATCAGGAGCTTCTTGCCTTCCTCGCCGCCCTTACGGCTCTCCGTCTGTGCCCGGCGGAAGAAGTCGGCAAGCTCGTTGTCGCCGTCGCGCTGAGCGTCCTGGATGTAGGTCTCCAGGCGCAGGGCGTTGCTCAGGCAGGCCTCGGTGAACCAGATGATGTTGTAGTCCTTGTCCTTGGTGCCGGTGACGTCCCCGGTCTCGGTGTTCGTGGTCATCAGCGCATGTCCTCCCTGAGTGGTTGGCTGCGCTTGGGCTCATACCCGTGGGTACCCGCCCGAAACGGGCCCGGGCCGACCGGCGCGCCTGCCCTGGTCGTGGATGGCAACGGGCTGGCCGGAACGGTCCGGGAGCGCGGCGGTGAGTGTGTGCCGGTCCGCCGCGGTGGCGCTGCCGGACCGAAAACGAGAACACGTTCTTGCCAGTTGGGCTTTCGGTGAGCACACTGGCGGAATGAGCGAGAGCGACCTGGAGAGTCTCCGCCGCCTCAAGTACCGCTACCTGCGGACCCTGGACCTGAAGCAGTGGGACGAGTTTGCGACCACCCTCGCCCCCGACGTGACCGGGACCTACGGCGAGCGGCTGTCCGTCACCGGCCGGGAGGCCCTGGTGACCTACATGCGGGAGCAGCTCGGTCCAGAAGTGATCACCGTACACACCTGCCATCACCCGGAGATCGAGGTGGACGGCGATCGTGCCACCGGGATCTGGGCGCTGGAGGACACCGTCATCGTGCCGACGATGCAGGTGCTGCTCCAGGGGGCCGCCTTCTACGAGGACCGGTACGTCCGGGGCGAGGGTGGTTCCTGGCTCATCGCGCACACCGGCTACGTGCGCACCTACGAGGCCATGGTCTCGTTGCGGGACCTGCCGAGCTTCCGCCTCACCGCCAACCGCTGGACCGCCGCGGCCGTGCCGGCCGACGTCGGCACGACCGACCCCGGTGCCACCAAAGTCTGAAACACGTTCTATACCATGGACGAAGGAGCGGGATGCTCACGCAATCGTTCGCGGACGCCATCGGCGAGGCCGAGAAGGTCATCGCGTCGGCCTCGCACGTCCGCGACGAGTCGGATCTCGTGGAGGGCTACGACTACCTGGCCGGCAGTGTCCGCGCCTCGCTGCAGCAGGCGTGGTCCTACCAACGGGACCACCCCTACTTCACCCAGTCCACCGGTCCGTACAGCAAGATGGGGCTGGACAATCCGGACACCCTCTACTTCCACGCCCACCTGCGCGACGATGCCGAGTACGTGGTCAGCGGGGTGCGTGGTACCACGGTCGACCTGAGCTTCCAGGTGATGAACGGTGACTACTCGCCGGTCGTCGTCCCGGACAGCCTGACCGCCTTCGACGACCGGGCCATCGAGATCGCGGACGACGGCAGCTTCGAGATCCGGTTCGGCCCGGCGCGCAGCGATCCGGGACCGAACTACGTCGCCCTGGCTCCGGGGTCGGCCATGCTCGCGGTGCGGGAGGTGTACAGCGACTGGGAGGACGAGCGGCGCGGCGTGCTGCGGATCCACCGGGCCGATCGGGTCGGCACCGCCCCGCCGCCGCTGACGCGGGAGGTGATCGCCCGGCGCTACGCGGTGGGCGGCAAGATCCTGCTCAGCCGGCTGAGGACCTTCCTGGCCTTCCCGGAACGGTTCTACCTGAACCTCCCGGTCAACACCCTCACCCCACCCCGGATCACCCCTGGCGGCCTGTCCACCCAGTTCTCCTCGGTGGGTCACTACGACCTGGACGACGACACCGCCATGATCGTAACGGTCCCGCGGTCCGACGCCCCGTACCAGGGGATCCAGTTGGGCAGCCTCTGGTACATCTCGCTCGACTACATCAACCATCAGACCAGCCTGACCACCGCCCAGGCCCGGACCGACCCGGACGGCATGATCCGCTTCGTGGTCTGCGAGCGGGATCCGGGGCTCGTCAACTGGCTGGAGTGCCTCGGCCATCGGCGCGGGTACGTGCAGCTGCGCTGGCAGCGGCTCTCGGCGGGCCTGGGCGCCGCCGACGGGCCGACGGTCGAGCTGGTGCCGTTCGAGGACCTGTCCGAGCGGCTGCCGTTCCACGGCGAGGCGAGGATCACGCCGGAGGAGTACCGGGCCAGGATCGCCGCCCGGCAGCGGGCGGTAGCGACCAGGATGCTCGGCTGATGGGCGCGGACGTTCCCGGGCCGTTGCTGCGGGGCCGCGTCGTCGTGGTGTCAGGGGTGGGGCCCGGGCTGGGCCGGTCGATCGCCGTGCGGTCCGCGCTCGCCGGTGCGGACGTCGTCCTCGCCGCCCGGAACGCCGAGCGGCTCGACGAGGTCGCCGCGGAGGTGACCGGGATCGGGCGGCGGGCTGTCGCGGTACCGACGGACATCCGCGACGAGCGGGCGGCGCAGGGCCTGCGGGACGCCGCGCTGGCGGCGTTCGGGCGGGTCGACGTGGTGGTGAACAACGCCTTCGCGGTGCCGCCGATCACCGATCTCACGACCGTCGACCTGGATCAGGTGCGGCGCGGGTTCGAGACCAACGTGCTGGCGGCGCTGGGCCTGACCCGGCTGTTCGCGCCTGCTCTCGCCGAGTCGCGCGGGTCCGTCGTGATGATCAACTCGGCGGTGCTCCGGCACTCCCGGCGCACGTTCGGGCCGTACAAGCTCGCCAAGTCGGCGCTGCTCGCCCTCGCCCAGTCCCTGGCGACGGAGCTGGGCCCGCGCGGGGTGCGGGTGAATTCGGTCGCGCCGGGCTACATCTGGGGGCCGTCGCTGCAGTGGTACTTCGCGGAGCTGGCGCGGCAACGCGGCATCACGCCCCAGGAGGTGTACGACGAGACCGCCTCCGGACTGGACCTGCGCCGGCTGCCGGAACCGGACGAGATCGCCGACACCGTCGTCTTCCTCGCCAGCGACCTGGCCCGTGGCGTGACCGGCCAGTGCCTGGACGTCAACTGCGGCGAGTTCCACCACTGACCAGGCTCACCGGGCCGCACACCACCGGAACCGTCGGGGGAAGGGCACCCATGGCTGCTGATCGGACCACTGCATCGACGACCGGCCGGGACGGTGTGGGCACGGTCGAGGACCTGCACGCGTCGGCGAGCCGGATCACCGGACTGGACGACTTCGGGGACGACGACTACCTCGACGGTCTGCAGGTGCTGTTGGACTCCTTCCGCACCGAGGCGGACCTGACGCCGCTGGGCACGAAGGTCGTGCGCGCCTTCCTGCGCGGAGCCCTGGTGGCCCGGCTGCTCAGCGAGGCGGCCTGGAAGGCGCACCCGGAGCACGACGACGTCCCGGTCTCGCGGCCCATCGTGGTGACCGGCCTGCCCCGGACCGGGACCACCGCGCTGCACCGGCTGCTCGCCGCCGACCCCGGACACCAGGGTCTCGAGCTGTGGCTGGCGGAGTCGCCGCAGCCTCGGCCGCCGCGGGAGACGTGGGGCGAGAATCCGGTGTACCAGCTGATCGACGCCGGCGTCCGGAAGCACCGGGAGGAGCATCCGGGCTTCAGCGGCATCCACGCGATGTCCGCCTCGGACGTCGAGGAGTGCTGGCAGCTGCTGCGGCAGTCGATGCGGTCCATCTCCTACGAGTGCCTGGCCCATCTGCCGAGCTACTCCGCCTGGCTGGCCGAGCAGGACTGGACCCCGGCCTACCGCCGGCACCGGCGCAACCTGCAGCTGATCGGACTTCCGGACGCCGGCCGGCGGTGGGTGCTGAAGAACCCCAGTCACCTGTTCGCGGTCGATGCGCTGCTGGCCGTCTACCCGGACGCCCTGGTGGTGCAGCTGCACCGCGATCCGGTCACCGCCATCGCCTCCGTGTGCAGCCTGAACGCCGAGGCGAGCGCAGGCTGGTCCGGCACCTTCCGGGGTGAGGTGATCGGCCGGGACCAGCTCGAGCTGTGGTCGCGAGGGCTGGCCCGCTTCGCCGAGCAGCGGGCCCGGCACGACCCGGCCCTGTTCGTCGACGTCGACTACACCGACTTCGTCCGCGATCCGCTGGGCACGCTCGAGATGATCTACGAGCGGGCCGGTACCCGGCTGTCGGACGCCGCGCGTGCGGCTGTCGTCGAGCAGCACCGGCGCGGCCGCGCCGGGGCGGCCCGCCCGTCCCACCAGTACCGGCTGGTGGACGTCGGGCTCACCGAGCAGCAGGTGCGGGATCGGTTCGCCGGGTACGTGGGCGTGGCGGGCGACCGCGCCGGCTCGGCGGGCAGCCCGGGGTGAGCGTCAGAACCGCTGGATCACCTTCTCCGCGAAGCGCTCCATCGCGGCTGCCTTGCGCTCGACGTCCGCCTCGAATCCCAGCCCCTCGAACAGCCAGGGGACGGTGATGACGTCCGTGACGCCGATGTCCTCCAGATCCCGGTAGCCGGACACCCCGAACCGGTCGGTGCAGACGGCCTGGATCTCGAACGGCTCGCCGGCCCGGCCGTACTCGGCCCGGAGTTCCGCCAGCCGCTGGATGGCCCGGTGCAGCTCGTCCCGCGTCATCATCGCCGACGCCCAGCCGTCGCCGACCCGGGCCGCGCGGCGCAGCGCCGGCTCGGTGTGTCCGCCGATGTAGAACGGCACCGGCCGGCCCGGTGCCGGGCTCATCCGCAGCGCGCCGAAGTCGAAGAACTCGCCGTGGAAGGCGACCGTGCCGCCGCCGAGGATGAGTCGCAGGACCTCGATGGCCTCGTCCGCCCGTCGGCCGCGATCCGGATAGGGGGCCCCGCACCAGGCGAACTCCTCCGGTGCCCAGCCGATGCCCAGACCGAGGCCGAACCGGTCCTCGGTGAGGGCCGCGACCGAGCCCACCTGCCGGGCCAGCAGCACGGGGTTGCGGGACCCGAGCTTCAGGACCGAGGTGTAGAACCGGATCCGCCGGGTGACCGCGCCCATCGCGGCGGCCGCGATCAGCGGATCGGCCCACGGGGTGTCCTCGGTCCAGAACCGGTTCCCGTCCGGGGTGTACGGGTAGGCGGCCGAGACCGTCTCGGACCAGAACAGCGAGTCGGGCAGGACGACGGCGGAGAAGCCGCAGCGTTCCGCCGTCCGGGCCAGCTCGGTGAACTGGGCGGGCGGGCTGAGCGCGACCGAGAGGCTGAACTTCACCCTCGAACGATAGAACAGGTTCTAGCTGTAGGGGTACTCCCCTGGGCCGGGGGGCGGTGGCTGTCGCTCTCCGGGGCGGCTCCGCCCCGGAAAGCCGCGCCGATTCGTCGATCCTGTTTGACAGCGCCCCCAACCAAGCGCATGCTCAAGTCCCATCGGACGGCGTTGTCGCCGTCGAATCAGCGTGTGCGGGCCACGCCGAACGGCGGGGCTGTTCGCGTCGTCCTCAGGGGGTTCCTCATGGTGGAGGTTCCGACCGGTCCGATGAATTCTGGCGCCCCCGGGTCGGGGAGCAGCCGCCGGCAGGTGCTTCGCGGTATGGCCTCCGCCGCGGCCGGCGCCTGGGCGGTGGCCGGTGTGGCGGGCGCCCCCGGCGCCCAGGCGGCGGCGGCCTCGTTCGACGTGGTCGTGGTGGGCGCCGGCGCCGCGGGCATGACTGCCGCGCTGCGGGCCGCGAAGCGGGGCTGCTCGACGCTGGTGGTCGAGAAGGCGCCGACCTTCGGCGGCTCGGCCGCCCGTTCCGGCGCGGGCATCTGGATCCCGAACAATTCGGTGATCCTCGCGGCCGGCGTGCCGGACACCCCGGAGAAGGCGGCGACGTACCTGGCCGCGGTCGTCGGGCCGGAGGTCCCCGCGGACCGGCAGGCCGCCTTCCTCGCCCACGGTCCAGAGATGATCTCGTTCGTGATGGAGAACAGCCCGCTGCGCTTCCGCTGGATGGAGGGCTACTCCGACTACTACCCCGAACTTCCGGGCGGGATGCCGGGTGGCCGGTCCATCGAGCCGGATCAGCTCGACGGGCGCGTGCTGGGTGACGAGCTGGCCAACCTCAACCCCTCGTACATCCCGACCCCGGCGGGAGCCGTGGTCTTCAGCGGCGACTACAAGTGGCTGACCCTCTCGCTCGTCAACGCCAAGGGTGCCGCGGTGGCGACCCAGTGCGTCATCCGCTACCTGACCGCCGTCACCCAGGGCCAGAAGCCGCTCACCATGGGCCAGTCCCTGGCGGCCGGGCTGCGGGCCGGGCTGGCGTCGGCCGGCGTCCCGGTGTGGCTCAACACGCCGCTGGTGGACCTGGTGATCGACGGCAGCGGCCGCGCCACCGGCGTCCTGGTGAACCGGGCCGGCGGCCAGGTCGCGATCACGGCGAACCGGGGCGTGGTGGTGTGCTCCGGGGGGTTCGAGCACAACCTCGGCATGCGCACCGAGTTCCAGCAACAGCCGATCGGCACCGACTGGACCGTGGGGGCCAAGGAGAACACCGGCGACGGCATCCGGGCCGGCCGGCGCGCCGGCGGCGACCTGGCCCTGATGGACGACGCCTGGTGGGGGCCGGCGATCCCGCTCCCGGAGGAGCCGTACTTCTGCCTCGCGGAGCGCACCCTGCCGGGCAGCATCCTGGTCAACGCCGCGGGCCACCGGTTCGTCAACGAGGCCGCGCCGTACAGCGACGTCGTCCATGCGATGTACCGGCTCAACCCGACGGCGCCCGACATCCCGGCGTGGCTGGTGGCCGACCAGCGCTACCGCAACCGGTACCTGTTCAAGGACGTCGCCCCGGCACTGCCCTTCCCCGACGCCTGGTACCGCAGCGGTGCCGTGGTCACCGCCTGGACGGTCGCCGACCTGGCCCGGAAGATGGGGGTGCCCGCGGCGGCGCTGAAGGACACGATCGAGCGGTTCAACGGGTTCGCGGCCGCCGGCAAGGACCTGGACTTCCACCGCGGCGACAGCGCGTACGACCATTACTACACCGACCCGGCCGTCGTCCCGAACTCCTGCCTGGCCCCGCTCTCCCTCGCTCCGTACTACGCCTTCAAGATCCTCCCTGGAGACCTGGGAACGAAGGGTGGAATGCGTACCGACGCTTTCTCCCGGGTGCTACGCCACGATGGCACGGTGATTCCCGGGCTTTATGCTGCCGGCAACGCGAGCGCGGCGGTGATGGGCCACAGCTATGCCGGCGCCGGATCCACCATCGGCCCGGCGATGACATTTGGCTACATTGCCGCCAACCATATCGCCGACTCCTAGGAACATTTGCGGTTCCGCCGGCGCGACCCGCACCTGCCGGCACAGTCCACCACACCCGTTTCCGCGCCACTGGAGGTCCCGATGCCCAAGGTCAGCAGGTCGCTCGCCGCAGCCGTCGACCCCGCGACGGTGTGGGAGCTCGCGGTCAGCCTGCCCCGGGTCCCGGAGTGGAACACCATGCACGAAGGCTTCACCGGGGAGGTGCCGGACGCCCTCACGGAGGGGTCGACGTACCGGCAGCGCGCGAAGCTGATGGGCATGCCGGCCGAGATATCCTGGCGGGTCACGGCCGCCGAGGCGCCCGGCCGGCTCGAGCTGGCCGGGGACGGACCGATGGGGGTCAAGACCTTCCAGCGTTGGTCCATCACCCCTTCGGGCGACGGGACCCAGGTCACCCTGGAGATGGAGTTCACCGGTCCCTCGCTGGTGGGGCCGATGGCGATGATGGTGGAGAAGCAGGCCGGCACGGCGACCCAGACCTCACTGGCCAGGTTCGGCCAGTTGCTGGCCTGACGGTCGCCGCCGGCCCCGATCGGCGGCCGTCAGCGCAGCAGCAGGCGGGTGGCCAGCTCCAGGTGGTGGGTGACGTCGTTCGCCGAGGCCCGCCTGGTCACCCAGGCAACCAGGTTGGACAGCCAGACGTCGCCGATCACTCGGGCGATGGCGCGCTCGTCGTCCGTGGGCTCGCCGTCGTGCATCGCCTGGGTGAACATGTGCTCCATCATCCCGGCGACCGCGTTCACCTCGGTCGCCGCGGACGGGTCGGCGAACATGAACGCGCGCGTCATCGCCTCGGTGAGCAGCGGTTCGCGTTGCATCGCCCGGGTCACCCGGCCGAGCACGAAGACCATCCGCTCGTAGGGCGTGTGCCCGGGGATCGGCGTCCGGTCGAGGCGCTCCTGGGTGCGCTGGAACTCCCGGGCCAGGGCCGCGACGAGCAGGTGGATCTTGGAGGGGAAGTAGCGGTAGAGGGTGCCGAGTGCCACCTCGGCGCGCTCGGCCACGGCGCGCATCTGGACCGCCTCGTACCCGCCCTTCAGGGCCAGCGCGAGCGTCGCGTCCAGAATGCGCCGCCGCCGTTCGTTCTGCGCCGCCGAACTCAGCGGTGCCTCCGCGGATGCGTGAGTGGTGCGACGAGTTCTCGGTGCTGCCATCGGGGCCTCTCGGTGGGATGGGTCGCGAGCGCCGCGGGCGTGGGGGGGTCGTGGTGCGACGTGTTCGCCCATGATACCCGTGGTGTGCCTTTTCGGCAGGTAGGCCCGTGCTGTTGCTGCTGGTCATGGCTGGATGCTCAGGCAACGACCGGATCCGGTGGATAGCCTGGACCAACTGAAACATGTTCTAATCCTGGGTGTACCGGCCGGACGAGGAGGGGGGACGGGTGCCGATCGCGATCACCGACGACCAGCGGGCCGTCCAGGACTCGCTGCGGCGCTGGGCGGAACGGGCGCTGCCGCGCGGGCTCACCCGCGGGCTCGAACCCGATGGGCGGCCGGGGGACCGGCAGCTGGGTCAGCAGCTGGAGCAGCTGTGGGCCGACCTCGCCGGGCTCGGCCTGTTCGGGATGGCCCTTCCCGACGACGTCGACGGCGCCGGCGGCAGCGTGACCGACCTGGCGGCGGCCCTGGAGCAGGTGGGGGCCGACGGCGTGCCGGGTCCGGTGCTGCCGACCCTGGCTGCGGCGTTGGCGTTGGCTCCGTTCCGTCGGCTGCCCGGGGTCGCGGAGGCGTTGGCGCGGATCGCCGCCGGCACGGCATCGGTGGCGCTCGACCTCACCGGCGTCCCGTCGTCCGCGGTGGCGATCCCCGTCGAGGACGGCGGGTTGGAGGTGACCGGGCGGGCCGCCGCGGTGCTCGGGGCCGGGGCGACCTCCCATCTCCTGCTGGGCGCGAACGGGCCGGACGGGGAGGTGTGGTGCCTGCTCGACGCCGACCACGCCGGCCTCTCGGTCCGGGCTCGGACGCCGCTGGACTTCAGCTGCCCGCTCGCCGACGTCCAGCTCGACCGGGTCGTGGTGCCGGCCGGGCGGTGGGTGGCGGACGGGCGGCTGACCGCCGGCACGGTGCGGGAGGTGGCCGCCGTGCTGGCCGCGGCCGAGGCCGCCGGCGTGACCGGCTGGTGCCTGCGCACGGCGGTCGACCACGCCCGCACCCGGCACCAGTTCGGCCGCCCGGTGGGGGCGTTCCAGGCGGTCAAGCACCTGTGCGCCGGGATGCTGGGTCGCGCCGAACGGGCCTGTGCCGCGGCGTGGGAGGCGGCCAGGGCCTTGGACGAGGCGCTGCCCGTCGCTCGCACCGGCATCGGCGGGACCGGCACCGAACGGGTCGGCGTGGCGGGGAGCGGTGTCGGCGGCGATGAGTTCTCGCTCGCGGTGGCGGTGGGTGCTTCGGTCGCGCTGGAGGCCGCGGTCCGCAACGCCAAGGACTGCATCCAGGTCCTCGGCGGCATCGGTTTCACCTGGGAGCACGACGCCCACCTCTACCTGCGGCGAGCGGTGGCCCTGCGCCAGCTCCTCGGCGGCACCGCGATGTGGTCGGCCCGGGCCGCCCGGCTGGCACTGGCCGGGGTCCGGCGCCAGGTGCGCCTGGAGTCGCCACCGGCGGCCGGGGCGGGCGCCGGGGTCGACGCGGACACCCGGGACGTCGTCCGGACCCGGGTCGCCCGGATCGCCGCCGAGCCCCCCGCGCGGCAGCGGTCGGCGCTGGCGGAGGCGGGGTACCTGGTGCCGGAGTGGCCGCCGCCGTACGGGGTGGGCGCCGACGCGGTGTTGGAGCACGTGGTGGACGACGAGCTGGACCGGGCCGGCGTCGCCCGACCGGACCTGGCGGTGGGCCGCTGGGCGGTGGCCACCCTGCTGCGGTCCGGCACCGAGGCGCAGCGGGAGCGGTTCGTGGCGGCGACGCTGCGCGGAGACCTGATCTGGTGCCAGTTGTTCAGCGAACCCGAGGCCGGGTCCGACCTGGCGTCGTTGCGCACCCGGGCCGACCGCGTCGCCGGCGGCTGGCGGCTGACCGGCCAGAAGGTGTGGACCAGCCTGGCCGCCGACGCCGACTGGGGGATCTGCCTGGCACGTTCGGACGAGGCGGCACCGCGGCACCGCGGGCTGACCTACTTCCTGGTGCCGATGCGTGGCCCGGGGGTGCTGGTGCTACCGCTGCGGGAGATCACGGGTCGCGCGGTGTTCAACGAGGTCTTCCTGGACGGCGTGTTCGTGCCGGACGAGTGCGTCGTCGGCGAACCGGGCCACGGCTGGCGCGTGGCCCGCGGCACCCTCGAGAGCGAACGGGTCGCGATCGGCCGCGGGCCGGCGCTCGGCGAGGCGGTGGAGCGGCTCGTCCAGGTGGTCGGCGAGCGTGGGTCGGCCGACGCCCCCGGGACGATCGAACGGCTGGGTGAGTTGGTGGCGGAAGGGTTGACGCTGAGTGTGCTGGACCTGCGTTCCGCGCTGGCGCTGATGGCGGGTCCCGGCGCCGGGAGCGCCGGTGCGGGCCCGGCCGTGCGCAAGCTCCTCGGCGTCGCCCACCGGCAGGCGGTGGCCGAGGCGGCGCTGGAGGCCCTCGGCGTCCGGGGCGCGATGGCCGAGGAGGAGGCCGCCGAGGCCGTTCACGAGTTCCTGCTCAGCCGCTGCCTGAGCATCGCCGGGGGCACCACGCAGATCCTGCTGAACGTGGTGGCCGAGCGTGAGCTCGGGCTGCCCCGGGACGACGTGCACGCAGGAGGCCACGGATGCACGTGACCCTGACCGAGACCGAGCAGGCCGTCGTCCAGGCGGCCCGCGCCGTGATCGAGGGCACCGGCCTGCCGGCGGGCGACCTGCCCGGGACACCGCCGGCGGAGTGGGCCGAGCCGCTGTGGAAGGCCCTCGCGCAGGCCGGGCTGCTCGGGTTGGCCGCCCCCGCCTCGCTCGGCGGGGACGGCCTGGGCGTGCCGGAGGTGCTGGCGCTGCTCACCGAGCTGGGCCGGGCCGCGGCGGTGGGCCCGGCGCTGGCCACGCTCGCCCTCGGGGTACTGCCGACGTCCCGCTGGGCGACGCCGGCACAGCAGCGTGCGCTGCTGGTGCCGGTGCTGGAGGCGGGGGCGGTGCTGACCGCCGCGGTCCACGAGCCGGCCCACCCGCTCGGGGTGACCGGCCGGCCGGTGCGACCGGTCACCACCGTGACCGCGGCCCTGGTGGTGAGGGGGGTCAAGGTGGCGGTGCCGTACGTGGAGCGGGCGCACCGGGTGCTGGTCCCGGTGACGTCGCCGGACGGCGTGCCGGCGGTCGCGATCGTGGACCCCGGGGCTCCGGGCGTGCGCGCGGTGCCGACCCCGACGTCCGCCGGCTGGCCGGAGCACACCCTGTACCTGGACGGCGTGGTCGCCGACGGGTTGCTCGGCGACCGGGCCGGGACCGCGGCGGGGCAGGTGGTCGCCGACCTGTGCCGGCTCGCGCTCGCCGGGACGTGCGCGGTCGCGGACGGCCTGGTCCGTGGGGCGTTGGAGCTGACCGCGGCCCATGTCCGCTCCCGGCAGCAGTTCGGCCGGCCGCTGGCCACCTTCCAGGCCGTCGCGCTGCAGATCGCGGACGTGTACCTGGCCGCCCGCACCCTGCACCTGGCCAGCCGGTCCGCGGCCGACGGGCTGGGCGACCCCGGCGGCCCGGGGACCGGCCGGGATCTTGCCGTCGCGGCGTACTGGCTGGCCCGCTACGGTCCCCCGGCCCTGCGCACCTGCCATCAGCTGCACGGCGGCCTCGGGCTGGACGTGACCTATCCGTTGCACCGGTACTCCGCCCACCTGCGGGACCTGGTGCGCGCCACCGGCGGCACCGAGCACTGCCTGGACCGGCTGGCCGAGCTGGAGGGCTGAGCGATGTTCGACCTGGACGAGCGGCAGCTCGCGTTGCGGCGGCAGCTGCGGACGTACTTCGCCGACCTGCTGACGCCGGACGAGCGGCGCACCCTGCTGCGCCTGCGGCACGGTCCGCTCCAGCGGGACGTCGTGCGTCGGCTCGGTCGCGACGGCTGGCTCGGCGTCGGCTGGCCGGTCGAGTACGGTGGCCGCGGTTTCGGCCCGGTGGAGCAGCAGATCTTCGTCGACGAGGCGGCGCGCGCCGACGTCCAGCTGCCCGCGGTGACGTTGCAGACGGTCGGGCCCACCCTGATGGAGTTCGGCACGGTGGAGCAGAAGGACTACTTCCTGCCCCGCATCCTGGCGGGCGACGTGCACTTCGCGATCGGCTACACCGAACCCGAGTCGGGAACCGACCTGGCCTCGCTGCGGACCCGGGCCGTGCTCGTCGACGGCGAGGACGGGCCCGAGTACCTCGTCAACGGGCAGAAGATCTTCACGACCGGCGGACATGACGTCGACTACGTGTGGCTCGCGGTGCGTACCGACCCGGCGGCCCGCCGGCACCACGGGATCACGATCCTGATCGTCGACGCCCACGACCCGGGGTATTCCTGGACGCCGATCATCACCTGCGACGGCGCGCATCACGTCAACGCGACGTACTACGCGGACGTCCGGGTGCCGGTGTCCCGGCGGGTCGGGGCCGAGAACGACGGGTGGCGGCTGATCACCCGGCAGCTCAACCACGAGCGGGTCATGCTCGGGCCGGCAGGGCGGTTGGCCGCCCTGGACGACCGGGTGCGCGCCTGGGCGGCGTCCCGTCGGGCGGCGGACGGGCGCGCCGTCCTGGCCCAACCCGACGTACGCCGCACGCTCGCCGAGGTGACCGCCCATCTGCGGGTGAACGAGCTGCTCAACGCACAGGTCACGTCGGCGCCCGAGGTGGACGTCGCGGACGCCTCGGCGACGAAGGTCTACTCCTCGGAGCACGTGCAGCGGCTCGGCCAAGCGCTGGAGGAGCTGGTGGCGCGTCATGGCGGCGCTGTCGACGACGCGACCGCGGAGCTGCTCACCTGGCTCGACGTGCAGGCCAAGCGCAACCTGGTGCTGACCTTCGGCGGAGGCGCGAACGAGATCCAGCGCGAGCTCATCGCCGCCGCCGGCCTCGGCCTGCCGCGGGTGCCGCGGTGACCGCCCCCGTGGGCGCGCCCGCGCCGCGGCGGAGCTCCGCGCCGGACGGC
>DATDMG010000329.1:0-2472 GCA_036518955.1 Kineosporiaceae bacterium
GCACGGCTTGCGCGGCGTCCGTGAGCGGCATCGACTGCCATCCCGGGACGGCGAGCAGGGCTCGGTAGAACCGCTCGGCAGCGTAGGCCGGGTCGCGTAACTGAGCAGGAGTGCCCCAGCCGGCGGACGGGCGTTGCTGGAACAGGCCGATCGAGTCGCGGTCGCCGCTGGGCAGGTTGCGGAGGCTGGATTCCTGCATCGCGGTGGCCAGGGCGATCACCTGACCGCTCGGCGGCACGCCGAGCCGGGCGCCGACTGCGAGGATCGTGACGGCGTTGGCGCGCTGCTCGCCGTCCCATCTCGACCCCGGACGGCGCAGTGCGCTGCCCGAAGGCGTCTCGCCGGGCCGGAGGATGGCGGCGGGCTGGCAGGCCGCGACGGAGTCGCCGCTGATAAGGACGGCGAGCGCCATCGGTAGCGCGACGACGGTGGCGAGGGCGGTGGCGGTGATGCTGGTGACGAGCTTGTCCATGGTGGTCTCCCGGAGTGAATCGGTGCCCAAACGTCGAAAAGGCCGGTCGCGTGCGACCGGCTGCGGCTGGTGAGGGGGCGCGGCGCGGGGTGGAGGGCGAGGGTCCGCGTGCGGGGTGACGTGCGTGCACCCCTGGCGGGGTGACGGCGTCACCCCGCAGCGCGGGGGTGGATCAGGTGTCGAGGGTGGTGGTGTCGGTGATCTCGACGGTGGAGGTGTCGGTGTCGTCGATCAGGTTGTCGATCTGGGTGAGGTCGACCTTCAGGTAGCCGCGGGCGTCGCGTTCGGCGTAGCCGGGGTCGGTGGTGTCAACCTCGTAGCTGCCGGTGATGGTGAAGTCGACGCGGACGCGGGGGTCGTAGGTCGGCATCCCGAACGTCCGCAGGAAGGCGTTGAGGCCGTCCCGGCAGTAGTGGCCCTCCAGATGTTGGTGGATGGCGTAGGCGCGGATCTGGTCGAGGATCCGCTCGTGGGCGGCGGCCTCGGCCTGCTGGTCGAGCCGGGCGTCGCGGGTCTGGTCGATCAGGTGGACGGCGCAGGCCCGGTAGAGGGCCAGGTGCCGGTCGTCCGTAGGCATGGGTGTGGCCGGCGTGTCGGCGGGCAGGGTGAGGACGCCGTGGCGGGTGTAGATGTCGACGGTGTTCGGGTCGGCGTCGGTGTAGCCGAGGACGACGGCCTCGATTCCGAGTTCGGTGATGGCGCCGCAGCCGGCGTGGCTGTCGCCGACGGCGAAGTCGCTCAGGGTGCGGCCGGCGGTCTCGCCGTCCGCGGTGGGTGGCGCCGTGGTCGTGTCCCAGGCGGGTGGGTTGGCGTGGTGGTTGGTGATGCTCATGATGTCTCCGTCGGTCTGCGATGGGTCAGTGGATGGGCAGGGTGCGGGTCAGCAGGTCGTGGGCCTTCTGCTTGGTCCGGGCGACGGTGGTGGAGGTCAGGACGCGTTCAGCGCGGCGGTCCTGGCTGCTGGCGGGTGCGTGGAAGTCGAGGTACTCGATCACGCTCTGCCAGGCGCCGTAGGCGGTGGAGCGGATGTGCTCTTGCGTGGGTGCCTCGGTGAGCAGGTACTCCAGCGCGGTGGTGCGGCGGCGGTGATTGTTGACCGAGCGGACGGGGGCGTCCGGGTCCGGTGGCGGCCACAGCTCGTCGCAGACGGCGCGGAAGGTGTCCATGCCGATCTGGGTGTTCAGCATCCGCTCGGCCTCGGCGGTGAACGCGTCGGCGTAGGCGTAGGTGATCCCGATCGCCTGCCGCGCCTGGGCGATCTTGGACTTCACGTTGGTGGTGTGCCGGAACGTGTAGTGCCCGACCGACCGCTTGACGCTCAGCGTTTGCGTGTTCGAACAGACCACCCGGACCGGGGTTGCGTCGACCCGCAGGGCGCTGGACCCGTCGTGGCTGGTGGACAGGGCCAGGTACAGGTCGAGGTGGTCGAACCCGGCGACCGTGATGCCGGTCGGGAGTTTGAGGGTGACGAACACCCGTCGTCCGCCGCGCAGGGAGCCAGCGGTCTCGAAATGGCCGCCGGAGGCGTCGATGAGCAGGTCCAGCAGTTCGGCGCAGTCTTCGTTGGCCACGGGTTGGTAGGACTGGCTGACGACGCCGAGGTAGTCGGTGGCACCGGTGACGGGGTTGGTCCGGACCGTCATCGCCAGGTCCGGGGCAGGGACGTCGATCGTCGCGGCGCTGGTGGTCTCGCGGCCGATGACAGGGATCTTTCTGACATTCCAGCGTGCCAGGCGGGCGGTGGTGATGACTTCGGCCGCGGTCATCGACCGGTCCGTGACGGTGCCGAGCTGATGCCAGGCGGGACGGCGGCTGGCGAACGCGGTCGAGCCGTCCGGCAGGTATTCAAGATCGTGGGGCATGACAGGGTCCCTTCGTGGTGAATGGGTTCAGTGCTGCGGGAGCTCGACATCGCAGCGGCGGCCGCAGATCGGGCAGACGATCCACGACGAGCCGTCGCAGTCGCAGGGGTCGGGTCGGCGTCCGGCTTGGTGTGCCTG
>DATDMG010000330.1:0-2971 GCA_036518955.1 Kineosporiaceae bacterium
TCTGGCCGATCCGGGTCCACAGGTAGTCGTAGCGTCGGCGGGTGATCGGGTGCCCGTTGCGGTAGCGCAGCAACTGGCCGCCGGCCTGGGCGCCGCGTTCGCTGGTGTGGGCGAGTAGATGCCGCATGAGGGTGGGGGAGACCGGCTGCCACCGGGTGGTCTCTCCTTTCTCCCGTAGCCGGATCAGGCACTGCTGAGCGTCCAGGTCCATCGGGCGTAGGGCGAGTGCCCCGCCGCGGCGGCATGCGGTCTCGGTGTGCAGGCGGATCAGCAGCGAGTCCAGGACCGGGTCGTTGCCGGTGCTGGCCGCGATCTGGTTGATCTCGGCCAGTCGCTGTCCGCCTACGGCTTGGCGCGTCGAGGTCGGCCGGCGGGGCTTGTCGACCCTGGCGGCTGGGTTGTCGCTGACGAGGCCGTCGGCGATCGCGTGCCGGTACAGGCATCGCAGCGCGGCGATGAAGTGCTCGCCGGTCAGCTGGCCGCCGCGGCCGTTGCGCCGAATCACTCGCTGCGCGCGCAACTGGCTGCTCAGTTGCTGGATCTGTGAGGGGGTGGGCTCGTCGATGCGCCGGTCGGCCCAGTGCTCCAGGAGCCGCTTCCAGTACGTGCTGTACACCCGGCGGGTCCCCTCGCTCACCGCGCCGGAGACCACGGGCACGTACTCGGCGAACGTCGGGACCGGAACCCGGCTCTCCACGGACAGCCCCTGCGGGCCGGGTCGGGTCAGCAGGTCCTCGGCACGGATGCCCATCCGGGCCAGGATCAGCCGGGCCGCGTCCAGCTCCTGCGCCGACGGCATGCTCGTGTCCTGCGCGGGTGCGGGCCCCGGCATGGAGTCGTTCACCGGACCTCACCGCCCCACACGCGGGTGTGAGCGGCAGTGACCATGGCGGCCATCGAGGCGGGCGGGTGGATCACCAGCCATGCCGCTTGCGGGTCGGCGACCAGGAGCACCGGGTCACCGTCAGCCAGCCGGCACCACCGGCGCAGCGTGGCCGGCAGGAGGAGGAACCCCTGCCCGCTGACCCGGAACACGGCGCGCGGGTCGGCGCGGAGGACGACCAGGCCGTGGTCCTCGCGCATGTCCAGGCGCGTGCCCGCCCGCCAGCCAAGACGGCGAAGCACCGACCGGTCGCTCACGCGGCCGTTGGCGCCGACCGTGCTCAGGCCGTACTCGGTCCGCTCACCCACGGGCGGCGAGACTGGTTGAGGAAGGGGAGGCGCGGGCATGCGGTGCCCGAGAGAACCAGTCGGCGACTGACCGGACCGCCCATCGATGGCCGGAGGAACGATCGCGCTGATCGGGGAAGACCCCGGGTACATGGCTGTCACCGGCCCCACCGGACCAGCCCTTGAACACGCAGCCCCGGACGGGCAGTGTGCGCTGGACGAACCAGACAGACCGGGATCGATGACTCGATGCTCGAATGGTGCACGTATGCACCGGCACGGTGTCCGAGGCGCGAGTTGAACATTGCACACATGCCCTCTACCTGCAGGAACGGCTACGTCTGGTCTCCTGAGGCTCGGGACCACCGGGGGAGTAGGGCACCTGGAACACCCAGCGGTCGGTCGAGCGACGATACCAGGGGATGGTGCAGTACCAGCGCCGACCGTTTGCAATATCCGAGCCGCGCCACCGACCGCGCAGAGCGCAGCTACGATGCTCGTGACTCACCGTCACGCAGGCAACATGGGTGGATTCGCCCGGATCTGCCGATGAGCGCGAAATTGCTTGCGGCGACTATTGTATTGAGCGTTCCGATTATCGCGGTCGTGCCGATGAGCGGACGTGCCTTAAGCAACGGTCTACTCAGTGTGTCATAGGCCAGATGCCGCGGGCAATGCGCCCCGGCTTGGGTGTCGCTTGATATTGGGCGTCACGAGGAGCCACCCGATGACTCTTGACCCAGAAAATCAAATGCCGCCTCTTCATCGGTAAACAGAGCCCGATAGAGAGGGACGGGAGTCTCACCCTGCACGGAAACAAAGTCTATCGGGCGCAGTAACTCATGAACGGCCAGGAAGCGAAGGCTGAAAGATTCCACCGTGTCAATTATTGACGAGACGTCGACATCAACTGGTCGATGAGGGGGATAGATACTGGAAGGACGTGGTGTAGAGTTTCTCGACCATCCCTCATGAATAACGGCGAAGGGTCCGACGAGCGAAAGCCAAAGGACCCACCCGGGACGAGATGTATCGATTCCCAGCCGATAGGCGACGTCCTCTTCCCAGTTGGTCACGTCCGTCACCTTCACCTGACGACGCAGCCGAACCAGCAGTGAGGCGTAACGTTCCTCTTGGCGCGCCTCGGATACGAACGTGAAGTCCCGGGCGGCCATACCCCCATAGGCCCGAATGATCAGGTTCCGATAGTCATCCAAGGGATCAGGGGAACCAGGGTGTTCCATGAACTTTCCCCCCTCCTCTAGTGACGCGAACCGTCCGTTGGCCGCGGGATCCAAGACTACCCACCCGCCAAGGGAATCTCAGCGTCCGGGCACCCGTCGCGGCGTTCAGTCGTCCTAGCGTCCAGGTCACCCGCGTGTGCACGGCAGCCAATCGTGGCCCGAACCGCCACACGGATGTGAGCTTGTTCGATGCTTTCAGTCGATTCGCGTACTGCGGTGTCCCCAACAGGTGACCGGCTTGCTTCTGAGCATTGATAACCCCTCCTTCCGTCCACCTCTGCCGCACACCCTTGGCTCCGGCGATAGTGCGGGAAGCGCTGCTCTTGATGGCGCTTCCGGTCGCTTTCAGTACGCGTGGTGCGGCTTTGAAGGCGCTGACGGCGGCGTGGCCGAGGGTGGTGCCGATGGCTTTGATGGCTGGGCGTGCGATTTTGCCGATGGCGGCGCCGATGCCGCCGGGTGCGGCGTTGGTGATGGCGCCGATGGCCATGTTGCCGGCGAGGCCTTTGAGGGAGAAGGTCTCTTTGTGTTCGGCGACGCGGGTGCCGTAGCCGACT
>DATDMG010000331.1:0-2298 GCA_036518955.1 Kineosporiaceae bacterium
GCCGTGCCGGACGTCGCGCACCGCCGCGGTCAGTCCTCCGATCAGCAGAGCGGCGCCGGCGCCGATGAGCACACCGAGGACGACGATGCCGGCGTCCACCCGTACCCTGGTCAGCAGCGAGACCAGCGAGACTGCGCTGATCACCATCATGACCAGGCCGAACACGATGGTCCGGACCCGGATCCCACGGCGGACCGCGGCCTGGCCGGGCGCCGCCCCGGGGTCCAGATCCCGTCCGGCCGGCGGTGCCGGTGTCGGTGCGGCAGCCGGCGGCGTCGGTGCGGCCCCCGGACTCGCCAGTGGTCGGGTGACCGGCGGTGGGGTCGCCGGGAGCGTGGGTGGGGGGCTCGCGCCGAAGAAGTCGAGCGTGTCCCCGCCCGGCTGCGGCTCTGGTCGTGCCCCGGCGTCGACGGTGTCGACGGCCTCGAGCGCCTCGGCGGATCCTGCGCCGGTGTCGGCAGCCGTCCGTTCCGGTCCGCCCGATGCCTGCTCGTGCCCGTCCATCGCGCTCACCGTGTCACCTTCGTGCCCTGCGGCACGATCCAGATCCGGCCGAGCCCGATCTTCGCCTCGACCTGGATCGCGGGGGTGCCGTTGCCGAACGTATTGGTCTGATGCAGGCCCGCGCCGCCGTGGTCGTTCTGCCCGGGGCGGCTCACGTCGTCCGTCACGGCGCCGAGCCCCACCGAGGAGTTGACCTGGGTGGTCGTCCCGGAGGGGACGACCACGACCAGCTCGCCGACCCCGAGCGAGGCCGGGACGGTCACCGGCGCGGTGGCCGCCGCGGACGTCAGCGCCGTCGAGGTGAGGTCGAGGACCGCACGCCCGGCGCCGAGGTCGTACCCGTGGTGCGAGCCGAGCGTCGGCGTCCAGGTGATGTCCTTGCGTGCCCCGCTCAGGCTGTCGTGCCACGCCGCACCGCTCACGCACGCGACGGCCAGCAGGACGGCGATCGGAGCCAGGCCGCCGGGCCGGCGGCCCAGCGCGCCGGCCAGCACGATGCCGAGCGCCACCACCCCGAGGGCGACCGCGACCGCCACCGCTCCCGCGGATCCGCGGACCTGGCCGATGGCGCGGTCCCACGCCAGGACGCCACCGACGGCGAGTGCTGCCAGGCCGAGCGTCGTCAGGGTGAGGCTGTGCAGCGGCCGCTGGACGTCCACCGGCCGGGATGGCAGGCGGACCACCGGGGCGGGCGCGATGGCGGTACCGCCTCCGGGCCTCCCCGCGAACCCTACCGGGGCGACCGGCATCGTCCTCGGATCGGTGGGCTCGGTGCCTCCTCCGGCGAGGTGGACCGGGTCGGGCGTGCCGTAGGGGGGCAGCGCGGCCCCCGGCGGACCGGCCGGCGCTCGGCCTCCGGCCACCTCGTCGGCGCCGCTCGGGCGCGGGCCGTCGGCGGCGCCCGGCCCCCCGGTCCAGGAGGAGCCGGGACCACCGGCACCGTGCCGGTTCCGCGTCATCAACCACCAGATCCCGAAACCGAGGATCGCCAGGAAGGCCAGCCCGCCGAACGGCTGGATCTGGAACGGGCCGCCGCTGTGCCAGCCGAACCAGGCGCCGTTGGTGAGCGGGAAGTCGAACAGCATGAGCAGGACGGCGCCGACGAACCCCGCCGTGACCACCCCGCGCAGCACCTGCTGCGCGTGGATCCGCCCGTCCGGGTGCGGAAGGAAGAGCCACAGCAGGCCGTAGACGCCCAGGCCGATGCCCGTCACCAGGGCACCGACCACGAAGAGGCCGCGCACCAGCAGCGGGTCCAGGGCCCAGCGGCGCGCCAGGCCGGCACAGACCCCGGCAGCCCAACGACCCTCGTCCGGGCGCGCCACCCCGAGCTCGCGGATGCGGTCGAAGAACTCGGTCCCCGGGACGGCGTGCGGGTCACCCGGCCCGGTGCCTGACGGACCCGGTTCGTGCCCGGGCCGAGATTCCTGCGTGTTCATGCCGCTCACTCTGGTCGTCCCGCGCCGGGCCGGCATCGGGTGCGAACCCTGACATGACCCTGAGGGGCACCTGAGGCGTCCGCCTCGCCGTCGGTGCGCGACCCGCGGGCAAAGGTCGGGGTCGGCCCCCGATCCCGCGGCGCCGCCACCGGGCCATGATGGTCGGGTGACGCTCCCCGCCGGCACCGTGCCCGCCGGCACCGTGCCCGCCGGCACCGCGCCCGCCGGCACCGCCACCGCCTCCACCGCCGCGCCCGGCCCGCTCGCCCCGAAGAAGGAGGAGCCGTCGCGATCCTTCTGGAGCTCGCCGTGGACGTGGGCCGGCATCGGCGTCGTCGTCACCGCCGGCGTCGTC
>DATDMG010000332.1:0-18612 GCA_036518955.1 Kineosporiaceae bacterium
CGGGGCCGTCGAGCGTGGTGTGGTTGGAGGCGTTCCGGATCGGGGCGTACCGCAACTCGATGGCGCGGCTGGTGTGGTCGTCGGGTGACGTCATGGTGGGGCCGCGACCGCTGCCGGGGGTGGTTCCCGGGACGAACCTGCGCGAGGCCACCTGGCCGGCGTCGGTGCAGGTGCCGGTGACCGGCTCGTGGCCGCCGGGGTTCTACGTGCTGGTGGTGCGGGGTGCCGGTGGTGTGGTGGGCCCCGGGATCCCGCTGGTCGTCCGGGACGACGTCGGGCCGGCGCCGGTCCTGTTCACGGCGAGCACGCTGACCTGGAACGCCTACAACGACTGGGCCGGCTACAGCCTGTACCGCGGGCCGGGCGCCTCGGCGTCGGCGCGGTTCCTGTCCCGGTCCCGGGTGGCGTCGTTCCGGCGGCCGCTGATGGGGCCGGGGTATCGGCAGTGGGCGTCCATGGACGTGCCGGTGGTGCGCTGGCTGGAGACCGTCGCGGCGGCGTCCGGGGTGGACGTCGCCTACACCACCGACGTCGAGGTGGATCAGCGCCCGTCGCAGTGGTTGCGGCACAGCGAGCTGGTGTTCGGGGGGCACAGCGAGTACTGGACCCGGCGGATGTACGACGCGCTCGCCGTGGCGCGCGGCCGCGGCGTGAACCTGGTGTTCCTGGGGGCGAACAACCTCTGGTGGCACACCCGACTGGGCCAGGGCGCCGGGGCGGTCGAACCCGACCGCGAGATCGTCTACAAGACCTACACCGGTGACCCCACCCCGAAGACCGACGCGCGGGACTACTCCGTGCTGTGGAGCCAGTGGCCCGAGCACCGGGACGCCGCCTCCCTGCTGGGCCACAGCCATGCGGCGATCGCCGTCCACGGCGGGTACCAGGTGATGGCGGCGCCGGACTGGATGCTCGCCGGTACCGGGTTGCGGCCGGGGAGCGTGCTGCCGCTCGCGGTGGGCAACGAGGCCGACGGCTACGTCCCGGCCGCCGCGAATCCGCGCGACCTGACGGTGGTGGCGGCCGGGGTGTTGAAGGGGTCGCGCGGGCCGGTGACGGTGTCGGCGAGCTACTACGTGGCGCCGTCGGGGGCGGCCGTCTTCTCGGCGGGGACGACGGACTGGTCCTGTGCCCTGTCCGGCGTCTGTCCGGACCAGATCGTGCCGGCGACCACCATGACGGCGCTGCGGGCGCTGAGCCGCAACGTCGTCCTCGCCCTCGTCCAGCCGGCGGCGGGGCGGACCCACGGCTCGGTGCCGTCCGTGCCGCCGCCGCCGGCGACCCTGATGACCCAGCTCAACCAGGGCGCGATCGGCGTCTACGGCAGCGGTGAGGCGGTCGAGGGGGACAGCAGCATGACCTCCTCGCAGCCGCGGACCCGGGCCAGCCTGGCCGCCAGCCGGCCGCGGACGGCGGCGGTGGCGCCGTCCGTCGGGCGCGCCTTCGCGCACCGCAGGACCTCGCCCCCGGCCGCGCGGGCCGGCTCCGCCGGGAGGTAGCCGAAGGCAGCCATCTGCCGGCCGGCGACCCGCTCGACGGTGGCCACGTCCCCGGCCGGGAGGGCCTCCCTCCAGAGGTGCAGCCGGGTGGCGGTCACCGGTTGCAGGGCCCGGGCCTTCCACCACTCCCAGTCGTGGACGATGTGCCCGGGGCGGCCGCCCACCGGCGCCCCGGGGCCGGCGGGCCCGGGACCGTCCACCGGGGGCGCTGCCTCGAGGAACGCGGCCAACCGGGCCCGGGCCGCGCCCGGGTCGGTGACGACGTCCTCGTAGCGCAGCACCAGGCAGCGGCCGGGCCCCAGGGCGCGGGCCGCGAGCCGCAGGTGCGCCTGGTCCAGCGCCCACTCCTCGGCCAGCTCCGCGGCGTCCTGCGTCCCCCACGGGACGGCCCGATGGGAGGCAGCCACCGACCGGGGGTCCCGGACCACGCCCACGATCCTGGTCCGGGGTCTGGCGGTGGTCACCGCGCGCCACCACAGCAGGTGCTCCGGGGTCTTCTCCCCGTACCGGACGGCGCTGCCGGCCCCGGGGCACAGCGCCACCACCACGGCCGCGAACAGGTCCAGGAGGTGGTCGCACCGGCCGCCGAGCAGCGCGAGCACGCGATCGGGGTCCGGGTCGAGCCCGGTCGACGTCGGCAGCGTGCCGAACCGGGCGAGCTCGTGGACCACCTCGTCGGGACCCAGCGGAAACCGGACCCGGGTGAGCAGGTCCGGGGCGAACAGCTGCAGGAAGTGCGTCTCCGGGGGCATCGCCACCCCGGGGAGCTCGCAGCACAGCCGCTGCAGCAGGGTGGTCCCCGAGCGAGGGGTTCCGACCAGTAGGAAGGACAGGTCGATCACGACGGGCGGATGCCCGCCGAGGACGGCGGCAAACCCGCCGGGGTGCGGGCCACCGGGACGGCGGGTGGGTCGGCGGCGTACCCGTGGTACGCGGGGCCGCCGTACTCGGTCCCTGCCCCGCCCCGCGGGCGAACCCGGTTCAGGACGACGCCGAGCACGTCCGCGCCGGCCGTCCGCAACGACTCGATCGCGATGCCGAACTGGTCGATCCTCGTCGACCCGACCCGGACGACGACGAGGGCGCCGCTGGTGATGCGGGCCAGGATCGTCGCGTCGGTCACCGGCAGCAGCGGGGGCGAGTCCACCACCACCGTGTACCCGCCGTCCACCAGGTCACCCACGACGCGGGCCATCCGGGCCGAGGCGAGGAGTTCGCTCGGGTTCGGCGGCCGCGGCCCGGCCGTGAGGATCTGCAGGGGCAGGTCGTCCCGCCATTGCTGCAGGGCCTGATCCACGGTGAGGTCGCCGACGAGCACGCTGGTCAGACCGACGCCGGAGGTGAGCCCGAAGAAGTCGGCGATCGTCGGGCGGCGCAGGTCGCCGTCGATCAGGACGACGCGCTCCCCGCTCTCGGCCAGCGAGATCGCGATGTTCGCGGCCGTGGTGCTCTTGCCCTCCGCCTGCAGCGAGCCGGTGACCACCAGGCTGGTGACCGGGTCGTCGACCGACAGGAACCGGATGTTGGTCCGCAGCTGTCGGAACGCCTCGGCCCGGCGGGAGAAGGCGTCGTGCGTGATCAGCGGCTGCCCGGTCACCGTCGGGTCCTCGATCACGGTCGCCAACACGGGTGCGCCGGCGAGCCCGCTCGCCTGGCCGCGGCTCTTCACGGTGCGGTCCAGGCTCTCCCGCGCCAGCGCTGCCAGCAGTCCGGCGCCCGCGCCGACGAGCAGCCCCAGGGCGAGGTCGAGCCGCGGGCGGGGGGACACCGGCGTCACCGGTGGGACGGCCTCCTCGGCGATCGACACCTTGACCGGGGACGGGGTGCGGTCGGCCGGTGCCTCGAGCTCGTCCACCAGGTCCGGGAAGCGTCGGGCGATCTCGTTCGCGATGTCGCTCGCGCGCTGCGGCGAGGTGTCGTCGACGGACACGCCGAGCAGCACGGTGTCGAGCGGGTTGCGGACGACGATGTGCCGGGCGAGTGCCTCGGGCGTGGTGGCGAGCTGGAGCTGCCGGATGACCGGCACCAGCACGCGCCGGCTGGTGAGCAGGTCGGCATAGGACTTGACCCGCTTCTGCGCGAAGGTGCCGCCTTGGGTCAGATCGCTGACGTTGCTGTTCTGGTTGCTGGTCGAGACGAACAGCTGGGCCTGGGCGCGGTACACCGGAATCGACAGCCAGGCGTGCGCGGCACCGGCCGCGGCACCGAGGAGGATCGCGCCGAGCACGATCAGCCGGTGCACCCGCAGCAGGCGGACGTAGTGCGCGATCGTCACCGGTCTCCCTCAGTCTTTCGGACGTCGCCTGGTGGACGGCTCCCGGCGCGCCGGGAGCCGCGAGCCGGCCGGGCGGCCCCCGGGCTACCGGGTCGAGGGGAGTGCCTCCGGCCTCACGACCGCACACCGTAGCGCCGGGACGGCGCCGACCGCAGCGCGTTTGGCGGCACCCGTTGTCGATAGCCTGCCGCCTCGGCGGACGGCGGAACCGGGAGCATGAGGTGTTGGCGAGACTGCGGGAGATCCTCTGGCGTGAGGCCGGCGACCAGCACTCGGTGCTGTGGTTGTTCCTCGTGAACGACGTGCTGGGGTCCTTCGCCCTACCAGCCCGGATCCGCACCCAGCTGCTCCGGCTGTTCATCCCGGGGATCGACCGCCGCGCCCTCGTCCGGGCCCGGGTCGTCTTCAAGTCGCGGAACGTCCGGATCGGGCCGGGCTCGGTCGTCAGCTACCGCGTCATGTTCGACACTCGGGAGGGAATCCGCTTGGGGCGCAACGTGTCCGTCGGCGCGGACGCCCGGTTCCTGACGTCCGACCACGAACTGGACGATCCGACGCGCCGGTCGGGACGCGGGGTCGGGGCGCCGATCGTGGTCGGCGACGGGGCCAGGGTCGCGGTGAATGCGACGGTCCTGAAAGGCGTCACGATCGGCGCCGGCGCGGTCATCGGAGCGTCGTCCGTGGTGACCCGGGACTGCGAGCCTCACATGCTGTACGTCGGCGCACCCGCGAAACCCGTGCGGAAGCTCCCGGTGTGACGCTGGGACATGGCTGCGGTACCTATCGTGCAAGCTTGTGTCTTCAGGTAACGGTTGGATAAAGCTGGATCCCTTTGGAGATTCGGCCGCGGGGGTGCTGGACATACTCGCTGGCGTCCGAGGCGTTGACCGTGCGTCCTCACGGTCGGGATCTCACCGCTGTCCTGTCGACGGACCGCGCGTTGCGTCTGTTCGGCACCACTCCCCGGTCAGGTGGTGCCCGGCACGCAGGTCGCGGGAAACGGCCGGCGTGAGCATCAGCGCCCCCATGTCCACGGGGAACCACGGGGGTCGGCGACATGCGTATCGCGATAGCGCACGACTACATCACGCAACGAGGCGGCGCGGAGAGGGTGGTGCTGTCCCTGGCCCGGGGCTTCCCCGGTGCGCCGATCTACACCAGCGTCTACCATCCGGACGGCACCTATCCCGAGTTCGCCGGGCACGACATCCGGGTGTCCCCCCTGCAGCGCGTCGCGGCCTTCCGGCGCGACCCCCGGCTCGCCCTGCCCCTGCTGGCGTCCGTCTGGCGGGGTATCGTGGTGCGGGACGTCGACGCCGTGCTGGTGAGCAGCAGCGGCTGGGCGCACGGGGTGAGCGTGCCCGACGGCGTCCCGAAGGTCGTCTACTGCCACAACCCGGCCCGCTGGCTGTACCAGAGCGACGAGTACGCCGTCGGTCTCGCGCAGGCCGCGCTGATCCGGGTGCTCCGCCGGCCGCTGGTCCGTTGGGACCGCACCGGCGCCCGGTCCGCCCAGCTGTACCTCGCCAACTCCGCCAACGTCGCCGCCCGGATCGCCCGGGCGTACGGGATCGGGGCGCGAGTGCTGCACCCGCCGGTGACCATCGACGTCACGGCACCGCAGCGGCCCGTGCCCGCGCTGGCCGACGGCCCCTTCTGGGTGACCGTGAACCGTGGCCGCGCCTACAAGAACGTCCGGGAGGTGGTGGCGGGCGTGTTGCGCCGACCGGGCGACCGGGTCGCCGTCGTCGGCGCCCCCGACCCTCACCTGCTGGACGGCGTCCCGGCGGCGGATCGGCACCGGGTGCGGGTGCTGGGGGTGGTGGGCGACGCCGAGTTGCGCTGGCTGTACGCCAACGCCAGGGGCCTGATCTCGGTCGGGCACGAGGACTTCGGCCTCACCCCGCTCGAGGCCAACGCGTTCGGGACGCCGGTGCTCGCGCTGCGGGCCGGCGGCTTCCTGGAGACCGTCGTCGAGAACGTGTCCGGGGTCTTCGTGGACGAACCGTGTGGTGACCAGATCGCGCCCGCCCTCGACCGGCTCGCCGGCCTGCGGCCGGAACGGATCCGGCGTCACGCCGCCACGTTCTCGCAGGACGTGTTCGTCGCCCGGGTCCGGGCCGAGCTGGCGCGGGTCCTCGGCCGCCTGGACCTGGACGTGTTCGAGCCGCCGGCCGCCCGGGAACCAGTCGGGATCCGCGGGATACGGTGACGGTCGAGGTGGGCCCGATGCGCGTCCTGTTCCCGCTGCAGACGCACCTCGTCTCCGGCGCGGAGCGCTACACCCTGCAGCTGGCCGCCGCCCTGCGCGACCACGGCGACGTCGCGCCGGTCATCGCCACCTCGCCGGCGTCCCCGCTGCTCGCCGCCGCGGCCGCCGACGGTCTGCCGGCCGTCCCGCTGGAGCTGGGCGGCAAGCTCCGGCGGCGGACCACGGCGCGGCACGCGCTCGGCTGGCCGGCCGCGCGGGCCCGGCTGCGGGCCGCCGTCCGGGATCACGCCCCGGACGTCGTGGTCACCCAGTTCGCGCTGGAGCAACTGCTGCTGGCCGGGACGCCCGGCCGGCACGTCACGATCCGGCACGGACCGGTGCCCGCCCCGCTGCTGGTGTTCCCGCCGACGCGGCGCCTGCTGGCCCGGTACCAGGCCGGCTGCGAGCGGGTCTTCGCGGTGTCGGAGCCGGTGGCCCGGTCGGTCGCCGGGCGGTTGCCGGGACCGGCCGCCGTGCTGCTCCCGGGTGGCGTCCGGACCGAGCACGTCGCCGCGGCCGTGGCGGGGCGGGACCGGCTGCGCCGGGAATGGAACGTGCCGCCGGGCAGCACCCTGCTGGCGTACGTGGGCCGGTTGGAGCGGAGCAAGGGGCTGCCGCAGGCCCTCGCCCTGGCCCGGTCCAGCCCGGCGTTGCGGCTGGTGGTCGCCGGGGACGGCACCCTGGCGCGGGAGCTGGAACCCTACCGGGACGCCGATCTGTCCGCCTCTCCGGTCCGCCACCTCGGCCTGGTGACCCGGCCGCTGGACGTGTTCGCCGCCGCCGACCTCACCGTGCTGCTGACCCGCGACCCCGGGGAGGGGCGGCCCCTCGCCCTGGTCGAGTCCCTCGCCGTCGGGACGCCCGTGCTCGGCTCGGCCCATCCGGCGATCGTCGCGGCGCGGCGGGAGCACGGCCCGTGGGTGCACGTGGCGGCCGGCGCGGTGGCGCTCGCGGACGTGCGCGCCGCGGCGGCGGGCGTGGCCGGTGCCGCCCGGGCCGAGGTGCCCAGCTGGGCGGACGTCGCCTCGACGTTCGTCGAGGCCCTCGCCCCGGCGCCCGCCCGGAGCCCCGGACGTCGCCGGAGCCCCGCATGACGGTGGAGCCCCGCACGGCGGCGCGGGGCGGGACGACCCGCCGGACCGCCGGGGCCGCCGGGACGGCGGGGGTGCGGACCGTCCTGCTGCTGTCGACCGCCGACTTCTGGTCCAGCGTCTGGACCAACAAGCAGCACGTGGCGAGGATCATCGGGCAGGACCGTGCCGTGGTGTACGTGGAGTCGCTCGGGCTCCGCGAGCCCCGGCTCACCGCAGCCGACGCCGTCCGGATCGCCCGGAGGTTGCGGCGGCTGTGGCGGATGCGGCCGCTCGCGGTGTCGCCTCGCGCCGGGAGCGCCCGGCAGCGGGACGTCGGGCCGCGGCCACTGCCCGACGGCGTGCGGCTGCTGTCGCCGGCCGTGCTTCCGTGGCACCGGTACGCGCCGGTCCGGGCGCTGAACCGCCGGCTGCTCCACCGGTCCGTGGCGGGCCTGGGCCTGGACCCGCACCACACCCTGCTGTGGACGTTCTCGCCGGTGACCTACGGGCTGGAGCAGTTCGCCCGGGCGGGTGTCGTCTACCACGCGGTCGACCTGCTGCACGAGATCGACGGACTCCCGGCGCCGCTGCTGCGCGCTGCGGAGGCCCGCCTGGTGCCGGTGGCGGACGCAGTGCTGGCCAGCTCGGCACCGATCCGCGACCACTTGCGGACGTTCGGCCGCCTCGACGTCCAGCTGTGGCAGAACGTCGCGGACGTCACGCTGTACGCGTCGGCGCCGACGATCCAGCGGGAGCCGCGCGTTCTGTTCGCCGGCAACCTCACCGGGGCGAAGGTGGACTTCCCGCTGGTGGCCGAGCTGGTGCGGGCGGGGGCGCTGGTCGACCTCGCCGGGCCGATCGGGATCGACGGCGGCAGTGCGCAGCGGGAGGTGGCCGAACTGGCCGCACTGCCCGGGCCGGGCCGGGCGAGGTACCTGGGCAATCTGGCCCCGGCCGACCTCGCCGCGGCCGCGGCACGCTGCACGGTGGGGATCATCCCGTACCTCGACAACCCCTACACCCGGGGCGTGTTCCCGATGAAGGTGTACGAGTATCTCGCCGCGGGCCTGGCCGTCGTCTCGACCCGGTTGCCCGGTCTCGCCGGCGAGGCCGGCGGCCACCTGCACGTCGTGGACCGGGACGGCTTCGCCGGCGCGGTGCTCCGGGTGCTCGCCGTCCCGTCGTCCGCGGACGTCGCGGCGCGCCGCGCGCAGGCCGGGCCGCACTCGTGGGAGTCCCGGGCGCGGCAGATCCGGCGCCTGCTGGATCGCCCGGCGGGGGTGGCCGGCAGCGACCCGGTCCGGGAGGGACGCCGTGGGATCGGCTGACCCTGCCCTCGCGGCCATGCCCGCCCCGGCGCCGCCGCAGGCCCGGCGGATGGCCGTCGTCCCGGCGCAGCTGCGCAGCCTGGCGGCCTACGGCGTGGCGCCCACGGTCGGGATCGTCACCGCGCCGTTCCTCGCCCGCGCCCTGCGCCCGGAGGGGCGGGGCGAGCTGGCCGGCGTGATGCAGCCGATCACCCTCGCCGGAGCGCTGGCCGGCCTGGGCGTCCCCGCGGCCGTCGCCTTCTACACCGGCCGGGGGTACTCCCAGCGATCCGTGCTCCGGATCGGCTACCTCGCCACCCTGCCCAGCGCCGTCACCGTCTACCTGGGGCTGTGCGCGTACGCGCCCGTCGTGGCCGCCCGCCTCGGAGTGCCGGTGCCGGTGCTGCTCGCGTCCTGGGCGATCGTCGTCCTGTCGGCGCTGGTGCAGGTGAAGCGCGCGAGCTGGCAGGGCCTCGGCCGGTTCGGCAGGCTGGACCTGGAACGGACCGGCTACGCCCTGGCCCGGCTGGTGGGCGTCGTCGGCCCGGCCCTCGCCGGGGTCACCGCGGCGACCGGCTACGTGGCGGCCTACCTGGCATCGTTCGGCCTCGGTGCGGCGCTGCTGTGGTGCGGCGGGCCCGGACGGTGCGGCCCGGCTCCGGTCGCGGACGCCGGCCGGGAGCCCACCCGTCGCGAGGTCCGTCGGTACTCATGGCTCGCCGCGATCGGGACGATCTCGCTGAGCGCCGGCAACCGGCTCGACCAGCTGCTCCTCCCCGCGGCCACGAGCAGCCGCCAGCTGGGCTTCTACGCGGTGGCGGTGACCGTGGCGGAGGTGCCGCTCATCGCGGCGACCGTCGCCGCCCGGAACCTGATGCACGCGGCGAGCACCGGGCGTCGGGGCGGCGACCTGGTGCGCTCCGCCTCGGTGGTGCTCGCGGCCGGCGCGGGCGGCTGCCTGGGGACGGCGGTGCTGGCACCGTCCGCGGTCCCGTTCGTGTTCGGACCCGCCTTCGCGCCCAGCGTCAGGTCCGTGCAGATCCTGCTCCTCGGGAGCGGGCTCACGATCGGGGTGCTCTCGTGCACCGCGGTCGTCAGCGGCCGCGGCCGCCCCGGGCTGGGTTCGCTCATCAACGTGGCCGGCCTCGCCGTGACGGTGGTGGGCTTCGCCGTCCTGTGGGGCCGGATGGACAGCGAGCTGGCGTCCGCGGTCTCGGCGGCGAGTCAGGCGGCGGCGCTCGCGGTCGGCCTGGTGCTGCTGCGGCGGGTACCGGCCGGCGGGCCCGGGGCGGTCGGGCCGAGCGAGGCGGCCGGACCGGCCGGGCGGGGCGGCTCCGCCGCGTCGACCGAGTAGCGGGGGCGGGACATGGCGTCGGCAGCGTTCTTCGGCACCCTCGCGGTGATCGTGGTGCGCTTCCTGCGCGCCGTCCCGCGGGGCACGTACCACCACCGGATGGTGTCCACCACCGCCGGACTGGTCTACGCCTTCTGCCTCTACCTGCCGGCGACCTACCAGGCCGCCGGCCAGTTGCCCAGCAAGCTGGCCGCGGCCGGCGTCCTGGGACCGCCCACCGGCGCCGACGTCACCGGGCTGTGCCTGCGGTGGTCGCTCGAGCTCTGGGTGGTCCTGACGGCGGAGCACGCGGCGACGGTCGTGGTGTCCACGGCACAGGCGCTGCCGGTCACGCCGGCGCGGCCGCGGCGGCGGCCCTGGCTCGCGCCGTACGCTCCGGCGACCGTCGCCGTCCTGGTGTTCGTGGGCCTGTTGGCGACGTTGGCCTTCCCGCCCGCCGACCTGGCCGACCGTGCGGACGGCGGGCAGGGTGCGCAGACGATCCTGCGGTCGTTCCTGGTGTGCGGGCTGGCGCTCGGGGTCCATGTCGGCGGGGTGGCCCGGATCCGCACCCTGGCCGTGACGCTCGGCGGGGCGGCCTACCTGGTGGCGCAGTCGGTGCGCAGCCCGCTGGTCCTGGTGTTCTTCGCGCTGCTCGTGCAGAGGATGAACGCCCGCGGGGCCCGGCGCGTCTCGCCGGCCGAGGTGGCTCGGCTGGGGGTTCTGGCGGTGGCCGTGGCACTGGCGGCGGCGTTCATGTCGGTCGCGCGGGCCAACGAGACCCGAGGTCTTGGCCTGTCCACCGGCGAGATCGTCGCGCAGGTCGAGGCCGATCCCGTGCTGGCCGTGCTGGAGGCCGGGATCGACACCCTGGACGGGTACCGGCTCGCGCGGGCCGTCGCGCCGGAGGAGCCGGCGCACCCGGGCGACCTGGTCAACGTCGTCACCACGTTCGTGCCGCGGGCGCTGTGGCCGGACAAGCCGACGACGCTGCCCGTCGACGTCAGCGCCCGCTACCTCGGGTACCGGGCCAGCGGCCAGTTCCTGTCACCGGTCGGCTACCTGCGGTTGATGACCGGGAGCTACCCGGGCGGGCTCGCCGGGCTCGCCGTGCTGGCGTTCCTCGCCGCGCTGGCGGTGATCCGGGTGCACGGCAGCTTCTGGGAGGTGCTCGTCACCTACGGGACGTTCCGGTTCCTGCTGGGCGGCTCGTCGTTCGACATCTACTACGTGCTGGCGCTCGCCGTCCCGGTGCTGCTGTCCCGCGCGCTGGTGGGCCTCGCGGCCCAGGCGGGTCTGCTGCCGCCCGAGGCGGTCACGGCGCCACCGCCAGCCCGGCCTGGGCTGCCAGCGCGCTCATCAGGGCCTTGACCTCCGGGTCCGCGAGGGCCCGGCCGATGAGCACGACCCGCTGGATCTGGCTGTCCGCCCAGGCGGTGTCGGTCTGGTTGCGCCCCAACGAGAAGCCGTCGAAGCGGGTGGGCCGCCCGGTGGTCGCCATGGTGGCCGCCGAGTAGCTGTCCGGGTAGAGCCGGCAGGGGGCGTGGACGTCGAAGACGTACGTGGTGACGTGCCAGCCGGTGTCGGGCCGGTACGGGGCCGTCGACACGGTGGCGGCGCGCTGGTCCATCCGGTAACTGCTCGTGGTGGGATCGATCTGGCCCGAAATGAAGTCCGGACCGGTGCCGGAGAAGTGCCGGGTCGCCTGGCCGCCCTGGCCCTTCCAGACGACCAGGACGGTGGCGGGGGTGCTGACCGCGTGGAAGGTGGCGCTCAGCTCCTGCCGCTGGTCCGCGGCGAACGACAGCGCCTTCAACCCGTTCGGCCCGGTGACGACGGCGGGCCGCCGGGCGGCGTCGGCCTGCTGCAGACCGCGGCCGAGCCGCCCGGCGGCGGACGGCACGGCTCGGGCGCTCTGCCCGACCCCCTCCGAGATGTTGCCGGCGTTCCAGTCCGCGAGGAGGGCGGCGTCCTGGGTCCAGTCGTAGAACGGCCTGACGTAGCCGGTGGTATCCGTCCGTGACGAGATCGGGACGATGCCGAACGAGTCGGCGAGCACCTGCGCCGCGAGCTGGTGCCCGCGGGACGTCAGGTGCGTGTCGTCGCGGGACATCAGCTCGTACCCGGGGTCGGCGGCCCGGGACCGGGGCAGCGCCGGGTAGAACGTGTGGAACGATGCCTGCCGTCGCGCCGCCGCCACCCGCCGCATGGCCGCCAGGTACTCCGGCCAGGTCGGCTTGAAGCTCTGCTGCCCGAGGATCGGGATCCAGACCGCCCGGTCCGCCCGGGCGAGCACCGCGTCGACGATCGTGGTGAGGTTGCCCTCGTACTCCTCGACCGGCACGTGCCCGGCGAGGTCGTTGACCCCGAGCATGACCGGGACGACGTCGGGCCGGAGCGAGGCCAGCCGGGCCCAGAACGACGCGCTGTGCACGAAGGTCGCCGTCGTGCCGCCCGCGCGGCCGGCATTGTGCAGGGAGATCCCCCGGTCGACGTCGCCGTCCCGGAACAGCACGGACCCCAGGCTGCAGGTGCCGATCGCCTCGATCCGTACGGTCCGCCGGGCCCGCGGCAGCACCGGAGATTCCCAGAGCCCGGTGGGGGACTCGGCCGGCTTGCCCTGGTCCGGGGTGACCACGAAGGACCGGTCGTCGAGCACGACCCGGAACGCACCCTGACCGGGCCCTTCCAGGAACAGCAGCTGCAGGCCGGTGATCTCCTGGAGCGTGCTGTGCGCGACGCTCGCCCCGGGGTGCAGCACCCGGTTCTTCATCAGGTCGACGTCCAGCCGTTCGCCGGTCTGTCCGTGCGGCGACTCCCAGGACCGCACCCGCAACGCGTAGCCCCCGGACACGTCCTGCGGGTTGATCGCGGCCTGCAGCATCTTCTCCAGCAGGTGGCTGATCGCGGTATCGGCGGTGGCCACGGCGCCCTCGAGGGTGGAGCCGCCGATCCAGACGCCGGTGACCTTCCGGACCCGCGCGGCGGACACCGCGGCGTGCCACCGGCGGACCCCGGACAGCGCCGACTCCCCGCCCGGGTCACCGCCCGGCGGCCGACCGTCGGCGGCCCGCCGGAACGCCAGGCCGGTCACGCCGAGGCCGGCGGTGGTCGCGGCCACCGCGGCCGCCCCGAGCGCCCGCCGGCTCAACCGGGCCGGAGCCGGCGGATCCGACGCGGCCCGCACCGGGTCACCGCCCACGTCGTTCCCCATCGCCATCCGTCCCCCGAAGCGCATCTGTTGCCTGTGACATCAGGTGTCGCGCGGAGCATAGCGACGCGGGCACCGCACCATCGGTGGAATGCCCCCACGATCCCGGGACGACGCGCGGGGCGCCGGTCGGTAACCTGCGCCCTGGGTATCCGTCCCTAGTCTGCGAGGGAGGCGACGCATGCCGCAGCCGACCGAGCGGCTGGCCGCCTGGGGGCAGCGGGCCGCCGGGGGCGGCCGCACGCTGGCCCGCCCGGGGTGGCCCGGAGTCATGGTGACCACCGCTCTCGGCGCCGTGGCCGGCAGCGGGCACCGGGTGCGGCACGCCGTCTCGCACCGGTACCCGACCGTCGCCGTGACCGGGATGACCGGCGTCGGCAAGACCGTTCTGGTGGACCGGTTGTGCCGCCGGACGTCGTCTCCCGGGCCGGTCGAGTCCGGCTCCGCGGTGATGGAGTACCGGGTGCGGCGCGGGGCCCGGCTGCGCGGGTTCCGCTTCCGCGTCGTCCCGGGTGAGAACGCCGCGACCCGGCTCGGTGCCCTCGACGAGGTGTTCCACGACGACCCCGTCGACGGCGTCCTGCACGTCGTCGCGGGCGGCTTCGCCACCGGCCGGCGCCCGGCCGGAACCACCGGGCCGGCCGCGGTCACCCGGGAGCAGCAGCTCGCCCGCGAGCTGGACGACTGGATCATCACCGCGCACCGCATCGCCTCGATGGCTGTCCGCCGTCCGCACCCGACCTGGCTCGTCATCGTCGTCACCAAGGCCGACCTGTACGCCGACGAGCTCGACGACGTGGTCAGGTCCTACTCGCCGGGCAGCGGGACACCGTTCGGGGACCGGCTCGACGAGCTGCGGTCACTGGCCGGTGGCGCGAAGCTGGCCGTCGACGTCCTGCCCGCCTGCGGCGAGATCGAGGGTGACGGCGTCACGCCCCGCCGGCGGGACGCCTGGCTCGCCGCCCTCGAGGGTCGGATGTCCCAGTTCGCCGGGCACGTCTGAAGCCGCCTCGCCGGGCACGTCTGAAGCCGCCGCATCCGTTGCATGATCAGGTCTGGCGTGCGTGATCACTGCTGGCACGTGGGCGGAGGTGGAGGTAGGCGACCGCGCCGGAGATGGCGAGCAGGCCGAGGACGGCGACCGGGCCGTCGCCGAGCCCGACGCCGGAGTAGTCGGCCGGCTTGCCGAGCCAGTCCGCGATCGAGGCGCCCAGCGGCCGGGTCAGCACGTAGGCGCCCCAGAAGGCGAGGACGGGGTTGAGACCCAGCCGCCAGCCCACGGCGGGGAGCGCGATCAGGACCGCGTACAGCACGGCGGACGGCAGGAAGCCGAGCCCCAGGGTGAATGCCGACAGGTCGCCGACCGCGGTGCCCAACGCGAACGTCGCCACGACCGTGACCCAGTAGAAGGACTCCCGCCGGCCGGCGGTGATGCTGTGGATGTCCAGGGTCCGCTCCGACCACCACCACACGGCCAGCGCGCCCGCCACCGTCAGGGCGTACAGCGCGCTGGTCACCGGGTAGGGGATGCCGAGGACCTGGTGGACGGCGTCGGCGGCCATCGTCCCGAACACCGCCACCATGGTCACCGTGAACCAGTAGATCCACGGTACGTAGCGGGAGGCCCACAGCTGCAGCGCCAGTCCGACCACCAGCCCGAGCAGCCCGACACCGGCCGCGACGATGAGCTTCGACGACGCGAGGTAGTCCGACAGGGCCTCGCCGGTTCCCGTGGTCAGGACCTTGACGATCCAGAACGCGAGCGTGACCTCCGGCACCTTCACCGGGTCGGTCAGCACACCGGGCGCGGTCACGCGCCGCAACATCACAGTCAGGGACACGCCGCCACCGTATCCGGTGAGTGATCGACGCCAGGCCAGGTAAACGAAGCGTTTGCCTGGCTCGACCGGGGCCATTCCAGGATGCAACCTTCGGGAGCTTTCCGACGTCTCTCTCTTCGCGGGTGTCCGGGCGCCCGGCGAGGCATCGGGCGGGTGCTGCCGTCTCGGTCTGGGTACGGTGGGTCATTCCGGGTGACGGGTGGTGAGCCGCCACCTGATCGCGACGCGATCGTTACCGCTGCTGCACGCCACGTTGCCCCGGTCTGGGGCATCGTGACCGTACGATAGGGTCGGGGGATCGCAATGTCGCTCGTAGGGCCGGGGTTCCTCACCCTGGTGACGCTGGTCAGCGTCGTGGTGTTCGCGCTGACGCTCTGGTGGTGGCCACGGCTCGGTCGTCCCGGGCTCCGGATGCTGGCCGGCCGGGCGGCCCTGTTGCTGACCGTGAACCTGCTGGTCCTGGCCACGGCCGCGACGGCGCTCAACAACACCTTCGGCTTCTTCGCGGACTGGCAGGACCTGCTCGGCGTCACCGGGTCCCCGGCCGTCGTCACCGTGGCGCAGTCGGGGCACATCGACCCGGCAGGCCACCCCGCGGTGCATGGCGGCTCCGTCGCCATCCGCGACGATCCGTCCGGCTCGCTCAGGCTCCGTCCCGACCACCTCACGGCGACCTTCACCGTGACGGGTGCGCGCAGCGGAATCCGGGCGGACGTTCTCGTCCAGGTCCCGGCCGCCTACTTCGACCCGGCGCAGGCCAAGCACCGCTTTCCGGTGATCGAGGCCTTCCACGGCTACCCCGGCCGGCCGCAGCAGTGGGTGCAGGGGATGGGGTTGGGGCGTGTCCTGGCGGAGGGGGCCGCCGCCCACCGGATGGCCGAGGCCATCATCGTCGTGCCCGACGTCCAGCTGCCCGTCGGTACGGACAGCGAGTGCGTGGACGCCGCGGTGCGGGTGGAGACCTGGGCGGCCGTCGACGTCCCCGGCTGGCTGGTCGCCACCTTCCGGGTGCAACCGGACCGCGGCAGCTGGGCCACGATCGGCCTCTCCTCGGGCGGGTGGTGCGCCGCGTCGTCCGCGCTGCTGCACCCGGACCGATTCGGCGCCGCGATCGTGCTGGGCGGCTACTTCCGGCCCGAGTTCCCCGGTACGTCGCCGTTCCCGCCGAGTTCCCCGGCCGCGCAGCGCTACGACCTGGTGCGGCTGGCCCGGACGACGCCGCCCGACGTCGCGGTGTGGCTCGAGACCTCGCCCGCCGACAAGGTCTCGTGGAGCACGTCGTCCGCCTTCGTCGCGGCGGCCCGGTCTCCGCTGACCGTCCAGGCGGTGACGCTGCCGAACGCGGGGCACCGGTTCAGCGTCTGGCAGGGGTTGCTGCCCCGAGCCCTGGACTGGCTCGGCCGGACGGCGCCGGGCTTCCGTCCGGCGGCCAGGGCCTGAGCCCTGCGGCGAGGGCCCGCGTCAGCTCGCGGGGGGCGACGGCGCGTCGTCGACCGAGCCGTCGGACTCGACGCAGGGGGCCTGCGTCTGGATGTTCAGCGAACCGTCCTCCCGGCCGGCCGCGATGTCGATCACGAAGCCGTCGTGCCGGAGGGTGTACTCGTCGGCGCCGTCCGCGGCGGGCAGGGTCGCCACCGCCCAGCCCTCGGACGCGTGACGCGCCACCAGCGCGTGGGCGGCCGGCCGGGCGTCCCCGGTGTTGAGGTAGATCCGTTCGTCGAGGATCCACTGGGCGGGCCAGTCGCTGGCACCGACCCGGCACGCCTGGCGCTCGTCGAGGAACGTGGTTACCATCCGGATGTCCAGGCCCCGCTTCATCCCCTCGACCTCACTGCGCAACTGGCTCGCCAGCCTGGTCAGGACGGCGTTGGGGTCGCTCGTCGCCCGGCTCGTGGCGGCGGCGGCCGGGGTGTCCGACAACGGGGTGGCGCCTGGACCGTTGGCCCCCGCGCACCCGCCGAGGGCGGTGGTTCCGGCGGCGGTGAGCAGGCAACCCGCCAGCGCGATGCCCGGGCACCGGCGACGGTGGTGCCTGGTAGCTCGCCTCCCGCAGGCTGTAGTGGGCGACTCTCCCGCCGCGCGCGGCACTGAACGCATCACATCCCCGTTCGTCGGACCTGGGCCGGGGTAGTACCCGCAGGGTAACCGGTGGGGACGCCGAGCAGCGCAACGCCAGGTGTGCACTGGGTGCGGATTCGGTTCCGGAAGGTCCTGGCGCGCGGCGGCTCCAGCCCGCTCGGCACGTGACGGCAGCTCCTCGAGGGCGTGGACCGGCGGAGGGACGATCCCCGCGCCGGGGCCCCGGTGGACCGAGGCCCCGGCGGGCTCTTCGGTCACGTGGCCAGGCTGCCGACCACCCCCTGGACGAACCAGTTCATCCCCTCGATCCCCGGGGACCCGTACTGCAGCGCCGTCCCGGTCGGCACCTCGACCCTGCCGCCCTGGTCCTCGAGCGGGCCGGTGAAGACCGAGGCACCCTTGGCCTCGATCTTCTTCAGCGCGGCCGCGATGTCGGACTTGGTCTGGGCCGTCACCGCCGGGCCGAAGGGGGACTCGACGAACGGGTTGTCACCGGTCTGCAGCCCGACCCGGTAGTTCGCGTTGTACTTGCTCCCGGTGAACTTTCCGTCGAGGACGGTCTGCACCATGTCGTCGTACAGCGGGCCCCAGTTCCACTGCGACCCGGTCAGCCAGCCCTTGGGCGCCAAGGACGACGCGTCGGCGTGGTAACCCACGGTGAACGCGCCGGCCGCCTCGGTCGCCTTGATGATGGTGTCCGTGCAGTCCTGGTGCTGGGTCACCACGTCGACCCCCTGGGACAGCAGGCTGTCGACCGCGGTCTTCTGCTTCTGCGGGTCGCACCAACTCCCGGTGTTCACCGCGTAGGTCTTCGCGTTCGGGTTGACCGACCTGGCGCCCAGCTCGAACGCGTTGATGTTGTTCACCGTCTGCGGAATGGGGAAGGCGTAGACGAAACCGAGCTTGTTGCTCTTGGTCGCCCGGCCCGCGGCGATCCCGGCGAGGTAGACCGGCTCGTAGACCGTGCCGAAGTAGGTGCCGATGTTCTTGCCGATCGCGCCGGTGATGACGTTCCCCTGCTGGACGACGACGACGTCCGGGTGGGCGGCGGCCACCTTCTCGGCGGCCTGCAGGTGTCCGTAGCTCGTCGCGAAGAGAATCTTCGCCCCGCGGCTGATCATGCCCTCCATCACCCGGGCGGCGTTGTCGTCCTCGGGCACGTTCTCCTGCGTCAGCACCTTCAGGCTCGGGAACTTCTTCGCCACCTCCTGGCTGCCCTCGTAGGCCGCCTGGTTGTAGCCGAAGTCGCTCTTGGGGCCGACGAAGATGAACCCGACCGCGCCCGTGCCCGCGCCCGGGGCGGACGCCGCGGCCGCGCTGCTGGCGGTGCCGGACGTGCTGGCGGGGCTGCTGCAGGCGGCCACGGCGAGCGCGGTCGCCGCGAGGCTGGTCACGAGACTGGGTTGGATTCGCATGAGCGTCCTTTCGGGATCGGGGACAGGGAGGGGAGGCGCAGTGGTGCGGGGTGCGTGTCAGGTGGCTGAGGTGTTGTCGAACACCCGGCGCAGTTCCTCGGGGGCGGCCAGCAGGGTGCGGCGCCCGAGAAAGGCCAGGACGAGCAGGGTCACCAGGAAGGGCAGGACGTCGAGTGCGAACTGGTTGATGCCCACCCCCCGGGCCTGCAGGGCGGGACTCAGCGCCAGCGCGGCTCCGAACAGGTACGCCCCGGCCATCACCCGGAGCGGCTGCCAGGCCGCGAAGATCACCAGGGCCACCGCGATGAAACCACGACCGACGATCATG
>DATDMG010000333.1:0-6572 GCA_036518955.1 Kineosporiaceae bacterium
GGTGACCTGGCCGAGGTGTACGCGGTGTGGGGCGGCTACGCCTACGGGCGCGGGCTGGACGGCGCCCCCGCCCGTGGGGAGATGGAGCGCGCGTTCCGGCGGATCGCCGTCGCGGCCAAGAACCAGGACACCCGCGAGCACGACATCGTCGACTCGGACGACTACTTCCAGTACCACGGCGGGATGGTCGCGATGGTCCGCCATCTCACCGGGCACAACCCGGCGGCCTACGTGGGCGACTCCGCCATGCCGCACGACGTGCGCACCCGGACCCTGGCGGAGGAGACGCACCGGGTGTTCCGCGCCCGGGTGGTCAACCCGCGGTGGATCGGCGCGATGCAGCGGCACGGATACAAGGGCGCCTTCGAACTGGCGGCCACGGTGGACTACCTGTTCGGGTACGACGCGACCGCGGGAGTCGTCGACGACTGGATGTACGAGCAGCTCGTCGCCGCCTACCTGGCCGACCCGGGGGTGCGCGAGTTCCTCGAGCGGTCCAACCCGTGGGCGTTGCGCGGGATGGCCGAGCGGCTGCTCGAGGCTGCCGACCGCGGCCTGTGGGCCGCTCCCCGGCCGGAGACGCTGGACCTGCTGCGCGAGCTGTACCTGGCCAGCGAGGGAGATCTGGAGGCGCGGCCGTGACCAACCCGTCCGGTTACCCGTTCAGCGCCGTCCTCGGCATGGACGACATGCGTCTGGCGCTGTTGCTCAATGCGGTCTCCCCGGCGATCGGCGGGGTGCTCGTGCGGGGCGAGAAGGGGACGGCGAAGTCGACCGCCGTGCGCGCGCTGGCGGCGCTGCTCCCGCCGGTGCGGGTGGTCGCGGGCTGCCGGTTCGGCTGCGACCCGGACGACCCCGACCCGGTCTGCCCGGACGGCCCGCACCGGACACCCGTTGCCGACGTCCGTCCGGCCCGGCTCGTCGAGCTGCCGGTCGGCGCCGCGGAGGACCGGGTCGCCGGGTCGCTGGACCTGGAGCGGGCGCTGCGCGAAGGGGTCCGGGCCTTCGAGCCGGGCCTGCTCGCGGCGGCCCACCGCGGCCTGCTGTACGTCGACGAGGTGAACCTCCTGCACGACCACCTGGTCGACCTGTTGCTGGACGCCGCCGCGATGGGCCGCGCGCACGTCGAGCGCGAGGGCGTCTCGGTGAGCCATGCGGCCCGGTTCCTGCTGGTGGGCACCATGAACCCGGAGGAGGGCGAGCTGCGCCCGCAGCTGCTGGACCGGTTCGGACTCACGGTCGAGGTGCGGGCGAGCCGGGATCCTGCGGTGCGCGCCGAGGTGGTGCGCCGCCGCCTCGCCGCGGACACCGACCCGGTGGCGTTCGCCGCCCGCTGGCAGGCGGAGGACTCCCGGATCGCCGCCCAGGTCGCCGCCGCCCGAGCGGTGCTGCCGTCGGTGATCCTGCCGGACGCCGCCCTCCGGCAGATCGCGGAGGTGTGCGCGAGCTTCGACGTCGACGGGATGCGTGCCGACATCGTCACCGCCCGCGCCGCCTCCGCGCACGCAGCGTGGTGCGGGCGCGACGTGGTGACGGCCGAGGACATCCGGGTGGCCGCCCGGTTGGCCCTGCCGCACCGCCGACGCCGGACCCCGTTCGAGGAACCCGGCCTGGACGAGCAGCAGCTCGACGAGGCCCTGCAGCGGGCGGCCGCCGAGAACTCCGGCCCGGACCCGGACCGTGACCCGGACCGTGACCCGGACCCGGACCGTGACCCGGACCCGGAGGGCGGCGGCCCGGGCGGGTCGCACCCGACCGATCCGGCGGCGCAGCCGGGCACCGGAACACCTCCACCCTCCCCGAGCGCCGGCCCGGAGGACTCCCGGAGTGCCGGCCGGGGCGAGCCGCCCGCGGTCCCGGCGGTGCCCCCGGGCCGGGCCAGGCTGCTGACCGCGCGCGGGCTCGGCGAGGGGACGCCCGGCCGGCGGTCGCCGGCGCGCACCGGGTTCGGCCGGACGACGTCGGCGGTCACCCCGCGCGCCGGGGCCCGGGCGTCGAGCCTGCACCTGCCGGCCACGATCCGGGCCGCGGCCCCCGAGCAGGCCCGCCGGGGCCGGCCGGCCGGCGGGCCGCTGCGCCTGCGGCCCGGCGACGTCCGTGAGGCGGTGCGCGAGGGCCGCGAGGGCAACCTCGTGCTGTTCGTCGTCGACGCGTCCGGCTCGATGGGCGCGCGGCGCCGGATGGAGGCCGTCAAGGGCGCCGTCCTCGCCCTGCTCACCGATGCCTACCAGCGCCGGGACACGGTCGGTTTGATCGCCTTTCGCGGGGCGGGGGCCGAGCTGGTGCTGCCCGCGACGTCGTCCGTGGAGGCCGCCGTGGCCCGGCTGCGCCGGCTGCCGACCGGCGGCCGTACCCCGCTCGCCGAGGGTCTGCTCGTGGCCCGGGAGCACCTGCGGGTGCAGCGGTTGCGCGATCCCCGGCGGCGGCCGTTGCTCGTCGTGGTGACGGACGGCCGGGCGACGGCCGGTCCGGCTCCGCTGCCGCAGGCCCGGCGCGCGGCCTGGGTGCTGGCCGCCGAGCAGGTGGACGCCGTCGTCGTCGACTGCGAGACCGGGCCGGTCCGGCTCGGGCTCGCCGCGGACCTCGCCGTCCACCTCGGGGCCGAGCACCTGCCGCTCGGTGAGGTGACCGTCGAGAGTCTCACCGCCGCCGTCCGGGCGGAGCGGCGACCCACCAGACGAAGGAGTGTGGCCTGATGCCGCAGGGCAAGCCGCTCGCCGAGGCCGTCCCGGTCGACGGGCTCACCACGAGGCAACGCCGCAACGCCCCGATCCTCGCCGTCCACACCGGCGAGATGAAGGGCAAGTCCACCGCCGCCTTCGGGATGGCGTTGCGGGCCTGGAACGCCGGGTTCAGGGTGGCGGTGTTCCAGTTCGTCAAGAGCGCGAAGTGGCGGGTCGGCGAGGAGGCCGCGTTCCGGGCCCTGGGCCGGGTGCACGACGAGACCGGCGAGGGCGGTCCCGTCGAGTGGCACAAGATGGGCGAGGGCTGGTCCTGGACGCGCAAGGCGGGCACCGAGGCCGACCACGCCGCCGCCGCGCTCGAGGGGTGGCGGGAGATCCAGCGCCGGCTCGCCGCCCAGCGGCACGACTTCTACGTCCTCGACGAGTTCACCTACCCGATGTCCTGGGGGTGGGTGGACATCGACGAGGTGGTGGCCACGTTGCGGGAGCGGCCGGGCACCCAGCACGTCGTCGTCACCGGCCGGAACGCCGACCCGCGCCTGATCGAGGCGGCCGACCTGGTCGCCGCACTCAGCAAGGTCAAGCACCCGATGGACGTCGGCCGCAAGGGGCAGAAGGGGATCGAATGGTGACCCTGCCCCGGTTCGTGGTCGCCGCACCGGCCAGTGGGTCCGGCAAGACGACGATCGCCACCGGGCTGATGGCCGCGCTGGCCCGGCGCGGTCTGGCGGTGAGCCCGCACAAGGTCGGGCCCGACTACATCGACCCCGGCTACCACGCCCTGGCCTGCGGCCGCCCCGGGCGCAACCTCGACCCTTGGCTGGTCGGCGAGGAGCGGGTCGCGCCGCTGCTGCTGCACGGTGCGCGCATCCCGGCGCCCGCGGACGTCGCGGTCGTCGAGGGCGTGATGGGTCTGTTCGACGGCGCCTCGCCGCGGCCCGGCCTGCCGGCGGGATTCGCCTCGACCGCCCACGTCGCCCGGCTGGTCGACGCGCCGGTGCTCGTCGTCCTCGACACCCGGTCCCAGGCGCGGACGGCCGCGGCCGTCGTCCTCGGGCTGCGCGCCTTCGACCCGGCTGTGCGCCTGGGCGGCGTCGTGCTCAACCGGGTCGGCTCCGCCGACCACGAGCGTGGCCTGCGCGAGGCGATGGCCGAGATCGGCGTGCCGGTGCTCGGTGCCCTCCCTCGCCGCGACGTGGTCGCCGCCCCGTCACGCCACCTCGGGCTGGTGCCGGTGGCCGAGCGGGCACCCGAGTCGCGAGCCGTCGTGGACGCGCTCGCCGATCTCGTCGAGTCCGCCGTGGACGTCGACGCCGTGCTGGCGCTCGCCCGCACCGCGCCGCCGCTGGACGTCGAGCCGTGGGACGCCGTGGCGGAGGTGGGTGGCACGGCCACCGGCGACCGGCCGGTGGTGGCGGTCGCCGGGGGCGCGGCTTTCACGTTCGGCTACGCCGAGACGGTCGAGCTGCTCGCCGCGGCCGGCGCGCGCGTCATCGGGTTCGACCCGCTGGCCGACCCCGGGCTGCCGGCCGGAACCCGCGGAGTCGTCATCGGCGGCGGTTTCCCGCAGGTGCATGCCGAGGCGCTGGCCGCGAACGCGGGGCTGCGCGCCGACCTGGCGGCCTTCGAGGGGCCGCTGGTCGCCGAGTGCGCGGGCCTGCTGTACCTGGGTGAGAGCCTGGACGGGGTGCCGATGGCCGGTCGCCTCCCGGTGCGTTCGGCGATGACGGCGCGGCTCACCCTGGGTTACCGCGAGGCGCGCGCGGACGCCGCGTCCTGCCTGGGCGAGCCCGGCCGAGTGGTGCGCGGGCACGAGTTCCACCGCACCGCGACGGACCCTGCCCACGGTGCGTCCGCGGCCTGGCACTGGGACGGTGCCCGGCACGGGTTCGTCGCCGACGGCGGCCTGGTGCACGCCTCGTACCTGCACACCCACTGGGCGGGGGAGCCGGCGGCGGCGGGCCGGTTCGTCGCGGCGTGCACCGCCGGCGGCACCAGCGGCGACGGCGCGGACGGGAGGGCGGCGTGAGGCTGGTCGGCGTCGGGATGGGTCCGGGCGACCCGGAGCTGGTCACGGTCAAGGCGGTCCGCGTGCTGCGCGAGGCGGACCGGGTCGTCGTCCCGGTGATGGCGGGGGCGCCGGAGGGGACCGGCCGCGCCGAGGCGACCGTGCTGGCGCACCTCCCGCAGGCACCGCTGGTGCGGGCCCCGTTCGCGCTGGACGACACCGGTGGCGTCACCGCCCGCCGTGAGCAGGCCTGGGACGACGCCGCCCGGGTCGTGCTCGAACTCTTCGACCGCGGCGCCCGGCTGGTCGCCTTCGCCACGATCGGCGACCCGAACGTGTACTCCACCTTCCACTACCTGGCCCAGACCGTACGCGCCCGGCGCCCGGACGTCGAGACGGCCACCGTGCCCGGCATCACCGCCATGCAGGATCTGGCCGCCCGCAGCGGCACGGTGCTGTGCGAGGGCCGCGAGCCGCTCGTGCTGGTCCCGCTGACCGCCGGCCTGGAGACCTTCGAGGCGGCGCTCGCCGGGCCGGGAACGGTGGTGGCGTACAAGGGATGGCGTCGGATGGACGGCGTCCGCGCCGCGATCGAGCGCCACGGCCGGACGGCGACCGCGATCGTCGGCTCCGGCCTCGGTCTGCCGGGCGAGCGAGTCGGGCCGCTCGCCGCGCTCGACGGGCCGCTGCCGTACCTGTCGACGGTCCTGGTGCCGCCGACCCGCGAGAGCCGGGGAGCGAAGCTGTGACGACCGGGAAGATCTGGTTCGTCGGGGCCGGGCCGGGGGCCGCGGACCTGCTCACGCTGCGCGCCGTCCGGGCGATCGGCGAGGCCGACGTGGTGGTCTGGGCGGCGTCGCTGGTGCAGGCCGACGTGCTGGACCACGCCCGGCCCGGGGCCGAGATCATCGACAGCTCGCAGCTGGCGATGGAGGGCGTGCTGCCGGTCTACCAGCGGGCGGCCCGGGACGGCCTGACCGTGGCCCGCATCCACTCCGGCGACCCGGCGCTGTGGGGGGCGGTCCAGGAGCAGCTCGACCGCTGCGTCGAGCTGGGCCTGGCCGTGGAGGTCGTGCCCGGGGTCTCCGCGTTCAGCGCCGTCGCCGCGGCGGTCCGGCGGGAACTGACGATCCCGCAGGTGGCACAGTCCGTGGTGCTCACCCGGCTGGAGGGCGGCAAGACGCCGATGCCGCCGGGGGAGAGCGTGCGCGAGTTCGCCCGGCACGGGACGACGATGGCCGTGTTCCTCTCCGCGGCCCGCTCCGGGCAGCTGGCCGCCGAGCTGGCCGCGGGCGGCTACCCGCCGGACACCCCGGTCGTCGTGGCCTACCGGGCGACCTGGCCGGACGAGCTCGTCGTCCGCTGCACCCTCGCCGAGCTGGAGGCCACCGTGAAGCGGCACAAGCTGTGGAAGCACACGCTGTTCCTCGTCGGCCCGGCGCTGGCCGCCGGTGGGACCCGCTCGCACCTGTACCACCCCGGGCACTTCCATACCTTCCGCCGCGCCGACGCCCGCGCGCGCGCGGCGCTGCGGGCGTCGTCCACCCAGGAGGGACCGTGACGGACCTGGTGACGGTGATCGGCGTCGGCGGTCCCGGTCCGGGCGACGCCCTGGCGGGTGCCCGACTGGCGCTGGGCGCCGCGGCGCACCTGGACACCGCGCCGCTGCCCACCGGCTGCGAGCGCGTCGTCCTCGGACCCCTCGCCCCGGCGCTGGCGCGGTTGCGGGCGGCGTCCCGGGACGGCGTCCCCGCGGTGGTCCTCGCCAGCGGCGACCCCGGGTTCTTCGGGATCGTCCGGCGGCTGCGGTCGGAGGGGTTCGAGCCCACGGTGGTGCCCGCGCCGTCCAGCGTCGCCGTCGCCTTCGCCCGGCTGGGCCT
>DATDMG010000334.1:0-11611 GCA_036518955.1 Kineosporiaceae bacterium
GGCGTGGCGCCCCGGCCGGCCGGGTTCTCGGGATCCTCGCGGACGGGGGCGGTCCTCCCGAGGGCTTCGAGCCGTTCGGCGAGGGCTCTGCGCCGGAGTGCGTTCTCGATGTCGTACATCAGCGGTCCCCCTCAAAGCGACCCGGCTCAGCGAGCGCGGCCCATCGCGCGCTGAAGAACGACATCGAGCAATACCAGAAGAGTCTGCTTCACGTCAGCCCGCGATCGCGCGTCCGTCGCGACGACCGGTACGTCGGGATCGACGTCCAGCGCCTCGCGAACGTCCCCGAGATCGTGGGCCAGGTGCCCCTGGAACTGGTTGATCGCCACCACGAACGGCAGCCCGCGGTTCTCGAAGAAGTCGAGCGCCGGGAAGGAGTCGTCGATACGTCGGCTGTCCACGAGGACGATCGCGCCGAGCGCCCCGGTGGTGAGCTCGTTCCACATGAAGCCGAACCGGTCCTGCCCAGGGGTGCCGAAGATGTACAACCGCAGCGACTCGTCGACGGTGATCCGGCCGAAATCCATCGCGACGGTGGTCGTGGTCTTCGTGGTGACGTCGCCGGCGTCGTCGATGCCGGCGGCGAGCGTCGTCATCGCGGCCTCGGTCGTCAGCGGGGGGATCTCCGAGACGGCACCGACCAGCGTCGTCTTGCCCACCCCGAAGCCTCCGGCAACGATGATCTTTACCGGGACCGGCGCCGGGGCCGACACGGGCTGTTCAGAGTGCATGGACAGCATTGATCAACCTCATGATCAGCGACGGGTCGTTGGCGGGGTCGACGGCGGGTGTCCCGGCGGCCAGGTACCCCTGGATCGCCAGGTCGCGGGTGAGCACGGTGGCCGCTCCGAGCGGGAGCCTGAGGAGGGCGGAGATCTCGACGACGGACTGCGGGGTCCGGCAGAGGGCGGCAATGTCCCGGTGCTCGAAGGAGAGCTGGTCCAGACCGGCCGCCCCGCCGGGGGTGAGGACGTAGATAGTATCAAATCCGGACAGGTCGTCGTGTACCCGCCCCTGGGTGACGAAGTACGGGCGGATGGCGGCGGCCTCGCCCTGCCCGGTGACGGAGACCGTGTCGCGGGACGGCTGCAGGCCGACCAGGAATGGCCGGCTGAGGCTCTGCCGCTCGTGTTCCCCGTGCACCGGCCCGGTCATGACCCGAGGCCGCCCTTGAGTTCAGCCACGATCGCGGGCGTGAGCAGCGCACCGATCCGGTCCACGAGCAGGGTCGTCTCGTAGCCCACCGCGGCGAGATCGGCGTCCCGGCTGGTCAGGACGCCCAGCACGGAGCCGTCGCTGACGGCTGTCACGAACAGGTACCCGTGGTCCATTTCTACGATCACTTGGTTGACCGACCCCTTGCCCATCACACGGGCCCCGCCCTCGGCCAGGCTGCGCAGCCCGGACACGACCGCGGCCAGCCGGTCGTCGGACGCCCTGTCCTGGGACGACGATGCGGCCATCAGGAGACCGTCCGAGGACACGGCGATCGTCTGCTCGACGAACACGTCGTTGTCCGTGAAGTTGGCCAGCAGCCAGTTCACGTTCTGCGCGTTCGCGCTCAGCGTTCTGCCCACAGACATGGGAGCTCTCCTCCGTTTCGCCGGCGGGTGTCGCCGCGTGCTTTCTCGTCCGGTCCGTCAGTCGTCGTGCTCGGCCGCGCGACGCCCGGCCACGAATTGGCTCAGAGCGGCACGGACGTCGGCCGCGCTGCGCTCAGGGGCGGGAGCCGCCTTCGGCAGGTCCGTCCGGGGCATCTGGGCGCCTCGGACGCGCCGGGGCAGGGCTGTCGCGTCGGGCGCCGGTGAGGCAGCAGCGGGCGGGACCACGGGCTGGGTGATCGGATCCGCGGCGGGTGCGACCGGTGCCGTCGAGAGCCGTGACTCGTTCCGCTTCAGCTCGGCGGCGTTACCGATAGTGACCTCGGAGGCCGTGCGACGTCCGGCGGTGAAGCTGGCCAGAGCACCCCGGACGCTCTGTGCCGACCGTTCCGGCCGGGACGACGACCCCGTACCGGACGCGTTCGGCGGGGGTTCGCCGGTGTCCGGCAGTTGCGCGCCCCGGATCCGCCGGGTCAGCCCGTTGCGCTCACCGGGGCGGGCCGGCGGCTTGCGGAACATGATCGGGCCACTCGCCGGCGGGAGCGGTGGCAGCGGGATGGCTCCGGTGCCGGTGCCGTTGCCGGTGGACACCTCCGGTGCCCGCGGCAGCAGGGGGAACGATCCGGACGCCCCAGCCGCGGCCCGTTCACGTGTCGCGGGCGCCGCGGGTGCTCCGGCAGCCGGCGCGGCGCCGGACGTCTGGGCGGCCGGCTCCCACCCCTCGGGCGTCCTCTCGTCGCCGTCCTTCTCCCTGGGCCCCTTCGTCGCGGGTGCCGGCGACGGCGCCTGTTCGGCCGGCTCCTTCTCCGTGGGCTTGCGGACCGTGGACTCCGCGTCCGTGGACTCCGCGTCCGTGGACTCCGCGTCCGCGGGCTCGGTGTCCGCGGGCTCGGTGTCCGTGGACTCCTTCGGGCCGGCCGGCCGCAGAGGCAGGTTGCCCGGGGTCAGGGCGGGCGCCGTCCGACCGTTGGCGGCCCCGAAGGACATCGGCTCCGGGGAGGGAGCGGGCGCTGGCACCTCCGGCGGGGCGGCCAGCAGCCCGGCGACGCTCGAAGCGTCCAGCCCCGACACCGGCTGGCCCGCCGCCCCGGGACCCTCGCTCTCCACGGCGCCGCGGCGCGGGGCCAGCGCGGACGACGGCAGCGTGACCCACGCTACGACCCCGCCCACCGGAGACGCGGTGAGGTTGACGCGGAAACCGTGCCGGGCTGCCAGGCGGCCGACGACACCGAGGCCCAGCATCCGGGAGTCGCCGAGGAAGCTGCTCTGGTCGGTGCTCGCGATCAGCGAGTTCGCCGCGGCCAGCTCCTCGGGGCTCATCCCGATGCCCTCGTCGACCACCACGATCGTGTACCCGTCGCTGTCGGTGCGGCCGAGCACCCGAACCCGCGTCTGTGGCGGGCTGAACGCTGTCGCGTTCTCCAGCAGCTCCGCCACCAGATGGGCGAGGTCGGAGACGCTGGCGCCGCGGACCTCGACCGGCTCCAGCTCCTTGAGGTCCACCCGGTCGTAGGTCTCGATCTCGGACAGCGCCGCCCGCAGCACGTCGGCGATCGGCACCGGGCGCGACCAGGTCCGCAGCGGCGGGGAACCGGCGAGGACCAGCAGGCTTTCCGCGTGGCGCCGCATCCGGGTCGTCAGGTGGTCGAGCCGGAAGAGGTTCTGCAGGGTGGCCGGGTCCCGCTCGTCGCTCTCCAGCTGGGTGATGTAGGTCAGCGTGCGGGAGAGCAGCTTGTGGTTGCGACGGCCGAGGTTGATGAACATCTGGGACGTCGAGCGCCGCAGCCGGGACTGCTCGGCGGCCATCTCGACGGCGGTCGAGACGAGGTCGTTGAACGCGGTCGCCGCGGCGGCCAGCTCGTCGCCACCCTCGGTGGGCGCCGGCGGCATGCTCGGGATCTCCTCGCCGGCCGCGGCCGCCCGCTGCACCTCGAGGAGCACCTGCGGCAGCTCCACCGTGGCGACCTCGTTGAGACGGCGCACCCGGTCGGTGATCGATCGCAGCACCGTCACGCCCAGGGCGATGCTCGCGGCCATCAGGAGCAACGTGATGCCGACGATCCCGATGCCCTGTTCGCGCACCCGGCTGAGGGTGTCGCTCTCCCGGCTCTTCACCTCGGCCTGGACCCGGGCCGCGGCGGCCGCGATGGCCTCCTCGTGCTCGTTCAGGGCGGTGGCCATCGGATAGGCGAGGGTGTTCGACGCGTCCCGGGTCTGCTTGAGCAGCACCTGCCCTCGCAGCCGGGTGTCGTAGAGGGTGAAGTACGTCTGGGCGGCCTGGTGGGATCTCTCCAGCAGCGCCCTGGCCTGGTGGTCGGTGAGCGGGGTCTGCTTGTCCCAGCGCAGGTATTCCGCCTCGTAGGCGGTGCGCAGCTGGGTGACCCGGTCGGCGTAGACGGTGGTGGGGGCGCTGGCCGCCCCGGCGATCGCGAACTGGACGACGTTGGCGTGGATCTGGATGATGTTCAACTTCGGGAAGTTCGCCTCGGCCTCGAACTCCTTGCCGACGCTGATCTGGTCGTACGCCGTCCCCCCGACGGAGACGCTGGGCAGCAGGGCGAAAGCGATCACCGTGACGATCAGGGCCGTCAGGGCGGGCGCGATGGCCATCAGGGCGAGTCTGGTCCGGATTCGTGTGTTCCGGAACATGGGCAACCCCCGTCGAGTACCCCGATCTGACCGCTAGGCCGAGCATAGGGGGTAGCAATGTGGTTTTGAGGACGCGTGAGCGCAGCATCGTGCCAACACCCGGACATCACATCTTTCCAGCTCAGTCAATCCGCCGCTCTGTACTTTGGTGATTACCGAGTGCTATGGCGATGGTCGGTCGCTCGCCGCGGGGCCTGGCCCCTAGGCTGGGCGGGATGGCTGGTGAAGCGCCTCCGCTGCTCGGTCCGGCGCAGGTGCGTCAGTTGGCCGGGCGACTCGGCGTCCGCCCGACCAAGACGCTCGGTCAGAACTTCGTGCTGGACCCCAACACGGTCCGCCGCATCGTCCGGGCCGCCGCGCTGCGGCCGGACGACGTGGTCCTCGAGGTCGGCCCCGGGCTCGGCTCGCTGACGCTCGCGCTGCTCGACGTGTCGGCCCGGGTGATCGCCGTCGAGATCGACCCGGTGCTCGCCGAGGCACTGCCCGGGACCGTCGCCCGACACCGTCCGGAGGTCGCCGGTCGGCTGCGCGTGCTCGCCGCGGACGCGCTCCGCCTCACCGACCTGCCCGGCGAGGAACCGACCGCCTTGGTCGCGAACCTGCCGTACAACGTCGCCGTCCCCGTGCTGCTCGGTGTCCTGGAGCACTTCCTCCAGGTGCGGGCCGGATTGGTCATGGTCCAGGCGGAGGTCGCGGAACGGCTCGCCGCCGGTCCCGGAGACCGGGCGTACGGGGTGCCGTCGGTGAAGGCCGCCTGGTACGCCGAGGTGCGGCGGGCCGGATCGGTGCCGCGATCGGTCTTCTGGCCGGTCCCCAACGTCGACTCCGGCCTGGTCGCCTTCACCCGGCGTGACCCGCCGCGGACGCCGGTCGCCCGGCAGGAGGTGTTCGCCTGCGTGGACGCCGCGTTCGCGCAGCGGCGCAAGACGCTGCGGGCGGCCCTCGCCGGTTGGGCGGGCTCGGCCGACGCGGCGGAGGGGGTCCTGCGGACGGCGGGCATCGACCCGCGGCGGCGTGGTGAGGAGCTGTCGGTGGGCGAGTTCGCCGGGGTCGCGGCGGCACGGGCGGCGGTCAGGGCCTAAGGTCGCCGTCGTCGTGGGGTCGAGACCGTCATCTCAGGGAGTACACGTGTCGGGCAGCAGTGGCGGGGTGACCGTGCGTGTCCCAGCCAAGATCAACCTTGGGCTGACCGTCGGAGGCCCGAGACCGGACGGGTACCACGAGCTGGCGACCGTCTTCCACGCCGTGTCGCTCTACGACGACGTCACCGCGAGCCTCGCGGACGACGTGACCGTCACCGTGGAGGGACCGCACGCGGCCGCCGTCCCGACCGATGAGAGCAACCTGGCCGTCCGCGCCGCCCTGCTGCTGGCCCGGCGCACCGGGATCGACGCGGGCGTCCGCCTGCACATCCGCAAGGAGATCCCGGTCGCGGGTGGGATGGCCGGCGGATCGGCCGACGCGGCCGCCGCGCTGCTCGCCTGCGACGCCCTCTGGCGCGCCGGGTTGACCCGCGAGGAGCTCCGGGAGCTGGCTGCGGAACTGGGCTCGGACGTCCCGTTCAGCCTGCTCGGAGGCACCGCGATCGGGACCGGCCGGGGCGAACGGCTCACCCCGGCGCTGGCTCGGGGCACCTTCCACTGGGCGATCGTTCCCGCGCAGGGCGGACTGTCGACCCCGGCGGTCTACCTCGAGATCGACCGGCTCCGGGCCGGCCGGGTGCTGCCCGAGCCGCGCGTCCCGGACCGGTTGATGCAGGCGTTGCGCTCGGGGGACCCGGAGGCGCTCGGCGCCGCCCTCGGCAACGACCTGCAGCCCGCCGCGCTCAGCCTGGACCCCCGGTTGGAGCGCACCCTCGAGGTCGGCCTGTCCGGCGGAGCGCTGGGCGGGCTGGTCTGCGGATCCGGTCCGACGGTGGCGTTCCTGGTGCGGGACCACGAGCAGGCGATGGACCTGTCGATGACGCTGGTCGCCCTGGGGGCGGCCGCCGATGTCCGGCGGGCGCGCGGGCCGGTGCCGGGTGCCCGCATCGTGGATCCGGCGCCCTCCTGAACCCGAGGACCACCAGAACGACGAGGACCACCAGAACGACGAGGACGCCGGAGGGCGAGATGGGGCACCTGCTGAACGCGCAGGCCGTGCGGGTGGCGCATCCGGCCCGCACCCTCCTCGACGGGGTGTCCCTCGGCCTGGACGACGGGGACCGGATCGGCGTCGTCGGCCGCAACGGCGACGGCAAGTCGACCCTGCTGCGGGTGCTGGCCCGGACCCAGGAGCCGGACGGCGGCCGGGTCACCCACACCCGCGGCGTCCAGGTCGGGATGCTCACCCAGGTCGACGCGCTCGTCGACGACCGGGACGTCCGGCACGCGGTCGTCGGTGACGTCCCTGACCATGTCTGGGCCGCGGAGCCGGTGGTCCGCGATGTCGTGGTGGGCCTGCTGGGGGGCCTGGACGCCGCGGGAGTGGGCGGGCTGGACGCGATCGTGGGCAGGCTGTCGGGCGGCCAGCGGCGCCGGGTCGCGCTCGCCGCCCTGCTGGCGCGCCGGGACGACGTCCTGCTGCTGGACGAGCCCACCAACCACCTGGACGTCGAGGGCGTCACCTGGCTCGCCGGCCACCTGCGCGGCCGGTGGCCGGCCGACCGGGGCGGCCTGGTCGTGGTGACCCACGACCGGTGGTTCCTGGACGCCGTCTGCACTCGCATCTGGGAGGTGCACGACGGCGGCGTGGATGCCTCCGACGGCGGGTACGCCGCCTACGTGCTGGCCCGCGCCGAGCGGGCGCGGATGGCGTCCGTCACGGAGGAGCGGCGGCAGAACCTGATGCGCAAGGAGCTGGCGTGGCTGCGTCGCGGGGCGCCGGCCCGCACCAGCAAGCCGCGCTTCCGGCTGGAGGCCGCGGCGGCCCTGATCGCCGACGAGCCGCCGCCGCGCGACGGGCTGGCGTTGCAGCGGATGGCCACGGCCCGGCTCGGCAAGGACGTGTTCGACGTCGAGGGCGTCACCCTCGTGGTGGGGGCCGGTGACCGGCACCACGAGCTGTTGCGTGACGTCACCTGGCGGATCGGGCCCGGGGACCGGTTCGGCCTGGTGGGCGTCAACGGGTCCGGCAAGACGTCGCTGGTCCGCCTGCTGCTGGGGCGTCTGGAACCGGTGGCGGGCCGGGTGCGTCGGGGCGGTACGGTCCGGCCCGCCCTGCTCAGCCAGGACCTCGCCGAGCTCGACGAGGTCGCGGGACTACGGGTGCAGGAGGCCGTCGAGCGCGTCCGCGGCACGGTGCGGATCGGGGACCGCGACGTCACGGCGGGCCAGCTCCTGGAGCGGCTCGGCTTCGCCCGGGAGCGGGTGTGGACGTCGGTCGCGGAGCTGTCCGGGGGGGAGCGGCGCCGGCTCCAGTTGCTGCGCCTGCTGATGGCGGAGCCGAACGTGTTGGTACTCGACGAGCCCACGAACGACCTCGACACCGACACCCTCGCCGCGGTCGAGGACACTCTCGACGGCTGGCCCGGCACGCTCATCGTGATCTCTCATGACCGGTACCTGCTGGAACGGGTCTGCGACCGGCTCTACGCCCTGCCCGGTGACGGGACCCTCCGGGACCTGCCCGGCGGCGTCGACGAGTACCTCGCCCTGCGCCGGGCGGTGGCCGGGACCGCGGGGCCGTCGTCGGCGTCGCCCGGGCCGTCGTCGACCTCGTCCGGGGCCGCCGGGTCGCCGGTCGTGCCGGCCGGGCACTCGGCGGGCGCCGGCTCGGTGGAGGCCTCCTCGGCGGGCCGGGTGCGGGCGGCGCGCAAGGAGATGGCGCGGCTGGAGCGTCGGCTCGACCGGCTGACCGCGGTGCAGGAGCAGTTGCACGCGGAACTCGCTGCCCATGCCACCGACCACGAGGTGGTGGCGCGGTTGGACGAGCGGCTGCGCGCGGTGCACAGCGAACGCGAGGCCCTCGAGGAGGAGTGGCTGCAGGCGGCCGAGGTGGCGGGCTGACGCGGGTCCGGGCCCGACGGCCCCGCCGCGGCCGGTCCGAGGCGGGCTATCCGCCGCCCTCGAAGGGGGCCACCAGCACCCGCAGCAGCGCCGCCAGCATCGCCTGCTCGTCCGCGGTGAGCCCGGCGAGCAGGGCGCGCTCGCGGTCCAGCAGGGCGGCCAGCGCGGTGTCCACCAGGTCGAGCCCGGGCTCGGTGATCAGGACCAGGACGCCGCGCCCGTCGTCCGGGTCGCGCAGTCGGACGACGAGGCCGCGAGCCGCCAGCCGGTCGATCCGGTTGGTCATCGTGCCGCTGGTCACCAGGGTCTCGGCGAGCAGCGCGCCCGGGGAGAGCTGGTACGGCGGTCCGGAGCGACGCAAGGCGGCCAGGACGTCGAACTCCCACGGCTCCAGCCCGTGCCCGGTGAAGGCGGTCGCCCGGTCCCGGTCCAGGTGTCGGGAGAGCCGGGAGACCCGGGAGAGCACCTCGAGCGGCCTGACGTCCAGGTCGGGGCGTTCACGCCGCCAGGCGGCGACGATCCGGTCGACCTCGTCGTGGGGACCGCCGCCGTTCCGGGGGTCCGCCCGCACCCGGGAGTCCCGACCTCCCGCGGCGCCCGGAACGGTGGGGCCCGTGGCCACTCAGCTGACCTTCGAGATCATGCCCGGCCGGCGTTCCAGGCCGGACAGCCCGTTCCAGGCCAGGTTCACCAGGTGGGCGGCCACCTCGGCCTTCTTGGGCCGGCGGTGGTCGAGCCAGAACTGCCCGGTCAGCGCCACCATCCCGACGAGCATCTGGGCGTAGAGCGGCGCGGTCTTGGCGTCCAGGTCGCGGTCCCGGAACTCGTCCGCGAGCAGGTGCTCGACCTGGCTGGCGATGTCGCTGATCAGGCTCGCGAACCCGCCGGTGGACTGGGCGACCGGCGAGTCCCGCACCAGGATGCGGAACCCGTCGGTGGAGTGCTCGATGTAGTCCAGCAGGGCCAGGGCAGCCTGCTCGAGCAGGACGCGCGGAGGCGCCTCGCTCGACAGCGACGCCGTGATCGAGTCCAGCAGGTGGCGGATCTCGCGGTCCACGACGACCGCGTACAGGCCCTCCTTGCCCCCGAAGTGCTCGTACACCACCGGCTTGGACACCTGCGCGGTGTGCGCGATCTCCTCCACGGACGTGCCCTCGAAGCCCTTCTCGGCGAAGAGCTTGCGCCCGACGTCGAGCAACTGTTCACGGCGTTCCTTACCGGTCATCCGGGCGCGGTGGCCCGACCGGGCCAGCCGTCCCGGGTCGCCGCCGCGACCCTGCCGTTCCGTCGTCACGACGACATCATGCCGCCCGCAGGCTCCGCAGCGGCGCGCATCGGGCGGCCGGCGGCCCCAGCGGTGGCGTCAGCGGCGGCGAGCGGCGAGCCGGTCCGCCCTCGGCCAGCGCACCTGGGTCGCCCAGCCCAACCGCTCGAAGATCCAGATCACCCGGGCGCTGCTGTCGATCTGGCCGCGCAGCACCCCGTGCCGGGCACAGGTGGGGTCGGCATGGTGCAGGTTGTGCCACGACTCGCCGAACGAGAGCAGCGCCAGCCAGGCCACGTTGCCGGACTTGTCCCGGCTGTCGAAGGGGCGCCGGCCGAGCGTGTGGCAGATCGAGTTGATCGACCAGGTGACGTGGTGGAGCAGGGCCACCCGCACGAGGGAGCCCCAGAAGAAGGCGGTGAGGGCGCCCTGCCACGACCACGACAGCAGGCCGCCGAGCAGCGCCGGCAGCAGCAGGGACGCCAGGACGAGCCACTCGAACGCGGCGGAGATCCGCGCCACGTCGGGGTCGCGCAGCAGGTCCGGGGTGTACTTGCGGGCATTGGTCCGCTCCCGGTCGAAGAGCCATCCGGTGTGCGCGTACCACAGCCCCTTGACCAGGGCCGGCACGGTCTCGCCGTAGCGCCAGGGGGAGTGCGGGTCACCCTCCCGGTCGCTGAACGCGTGGTGCCGCCGGTGGTCGGCCACCCAGTGGATCACGGGACCTTCGATCGCCAGGGATCCGGCGACGGCCAGTGCGATCTTCAGGGGCCGGTTCGCCCGGAAGGACCCGTGGGTGAAGTACCGGTGGAAGCCGACGGTGATCCCCAGGCCGGAGATCACGTACATCGCCGTCGCGATGCCGAGGTCGTGCCAGCCCAGGCCCCACCCCCAGGCGACCGGGACGGCCGCCACCAGGGCGGCGAACGGGATGACGACGAACGCCAGGAGCGCCACCCGCTCGCCGAGACCCTTGGGCGCCGGGTCGATCATGGGCTCTCCGCTCCGGCGGTCGGGAGTCGCGGCGAGGGAGTTCGTCGCGTCTGCCGCCGCGGCGGCGGTGGTCCGTGGGGTCATCTGCTGCACCTCGGTGGTGTGGGCCGGCAATGGCTACGACACCGTAACCTACGGTCGCGTAGCTTTGTCTAGAGCCGGGCTGGGCGCACGAGTGACTGGATCGCCCGAAGTCAGTCACTGGTACTGTTTTAGACTGGTTTGCCCGATCCGGCTCGTCGGTCGGGGGCGGTCCGGCGCGTCGCGGATTGCCGTCCCCGCGCGTGTCGGCCCGGCGGGCAGGGCACACTGGTGCGCCGGAGCCGCTCATCCAGGGGCCACCGCCCCCGGCGGCTCCGCGTCGCCGTCCCGGGCGGGCGGCGGTCCGCCCTGGTGTAACGGCAGCACACAGGCCTTTGGAGCCTTGAGGTCCCTGTTCGAATCAGGGGGGCGGAGCCGGCGAGGTCCGCGTTCGGGCGGTGCGCCCGCCAGCGCCCGGTACCATCGGACTGCCATGCCGCCGTCCGGATGCCAGGAGGCAGTCCGCGTGAGCCCACATCGCCCGGGTGCCGTCGTCGTCCTCGCTGCAGGTGAAGGCACCAGGATGCGTTCGGCCGTTCCCAAGGTTCTGCATCGCATCGGGGGCCGCACCCTGCTGGGTCACGCCGTCGCCGCCGCGCGGAGCCTCGATCCCGCCCAGCTCGTCGTCGTCGTCCGGCACGAGCGTGACCGGGTGGCGGCGCACGTCGCGGAGATCGACCCCGAGGCGATCATCGCCGACCAGGACGAGATCAAGGGCACCGGCCGGGCCGTCCGGTGCGGCCTGGACGCGCTGCCTGTCGATTCGGCGGGTACCGTCGTCGTCACCTGTGGTGATGTCCCGCTGCTGTCGGGTGCGCTGCTCGCCGAGCTGGTCGCGGCGCACGAGCTCGCCGGGGCCGCGGTCACCGTGCTGACCGCCACCGTGGCGGATCCGACGGGGTACGGCCGTGTCCTGCGCGACGACGACGGCGCCGTCACCGGCATCGTCGAGCACAAGGACGCGGACGACGCCCAGCGCGCGGTCCGTGAGATCAACTCCGGCATCTACGCGTTCGACGCCAAGGTGCTCCTCGACG